>CAZVZP010000009.1:0-30760 GCA_964631625.1 uncultured Hyphomicrobiales bacterium
CGTCGTGCACTCGACGACCAAGTTCATCGGTGGCCACGGCAACGCCATGGGCGGCATCCTGATCGAGTCGGGGCGCTTCGACTGGCGCAAGGACGACAGGTTCCCGAGCTTGAGCCAGCCCGATCCGGCGTATCACGGCCTGGTGTTCGGCGAGACCTTCGGCGACTTCGGCTTCACCATGAAGACGCGCGCGGTGGCGTTGCGCGACTACGGACCTGTCATGTCGCCGATGGTCGCGTTCCTGCTGTTGCAGGGCGTCGAGACCTTGCCCTTGCGCATGCAGCGCCACTGCGACAACGCGCTCGCGACCGCGGAATGGCTCAAGAAACACCCGAAGGTGAAGTGGGTGTCCTACGCGGGGCTCAAGTCGGACCCCTACTACAAGCTGGCGCAGAAATATCTGCCCAAGGGCGCGGGCGCCGTGTTCACCTTCGGCCTCAAGGGCGGTTACAACGCCGGCGTCAAGGTGGTCGAAAGCGTCGAGATGTTCTCGCACTTGGCCAACATCGGCGATACCCGAAGCCTGATCATCCACCCGGCCTCGACCACGCACCGGCAGGCCGGGCCCGACGTGGTACGGCTCTCCGTCGGCATCGAGACCGTCGAGGACATCTTGGCCGACCTCGATCAGGCCTTGCGTCGGACCTGAGGTGTGCCCCGCACCGCCCGGTCGAGCCAGGCCGCATAGGCCGGGAGCACGTCCGCGGGCGCGAGGGCCAAGATCGAGGGGCATTTGTAGCCATGCAGCGCCCGCGCGCGGGCCATGAGCGCGGCCAGGCGCGTTTTCGTCGTCTTGGCGATGACGAGCGTCTCCGGCGCCTCGTTGACTTTGCCCTCCCAGGCGAAGATCGAATGCACGCCGGGCAAGACATTGGCGGCCCCGGCCAGACCCTCTTGCACGAGCGCGCGGCCGATGCGCCGGGCCTGCCGCTTATCCTGGCAGTTGATCAGGACGAGGCGCACATCCGTTTTTCTCATCACGGTTCAACTTGCTCGCTTAACATTTTGCTCTAGCAAGAGAAGCTTACGTCTCCTGTCAGTCTCGATCATGCCCGTCGAGGAGGATGCCAACGGGAGCGGGTTGAGCGTGTCAAAATGGCCGTCAGGCCCGTGCAAAGTCACTAAATAATATAGTGATATTGGAAGGTTAACCGGTCTCAAGCCTTGTGCCGGCAAGCTCCCTACGTTACAAGGCAAAGACGGGCGGTCCTCGATCCGAGGACCAGGAGGGCTCAAGCCCATGCAGGTCATCCTTGCCGAGCCACGCGGCTTCTGCGCCGGGGTCGAACGGGCGATCGAGATCGTCGAGCGGGCGCTCGAACTCTACGGCCCGCCGGTCTACGTGCGCCACGAGATCGTGCACAACAAGCGGGTCGTCAACGAGCTCAAGAAGAAGGGCGCCCACTTCGTCGAGGAGCTCTCGGAGGTGCCCGACGGCGCGGTCACGGTGTTCTCCGCCCACGGGGTGTCCAAGGCCGTGGCGGACGAGGCGGCGCGCCGGCTGCTGCCGGTGATCGACGCCACCTGCCCCTTGGTCGCCAAGGTTCACATCGAGGCGCAACGCTATGCCAAGGAGGGCCGCGAGGTCATCCTGATCGGGCACAAGGGCCATCCCGAGGTCGAGGGCACGAGCGGGCGCGTCGAAGGCGGCGTCAAGATCGTCTCGACCGTCGAGGACGTGCAGACGCTTACCGTGCGCGACCCCGGCAAGGTGGCCTACGTCACCCAGACGACCCTTTCGGTGGACGACACCCGCGACGTGATCGAGGCGCTGCACGACCGCTTCCCCGACATCATGGGGCCGAGCCTCAAGGACATCTGCTACGCGACGCAGAACCGTCAGGCAGCGGTGCGCCGGCTCGCCGAGCAGGTGGATCTTCTGATCGTCGTCGGCGCGCGCAACAGCTCAAACTCGAACCGCCTGCGCGAGATCGGCGAGGAGATTGGCGTGCGCAGCTTCATGATCGACGATGCACGCGACGTCGATCCCTCCTGGTTCGCTGGGGTCGACTGCGTGGGCGTCACCGCCGGGGCCTCGTCGTCCGAGGCACTCGTCCAGGAGTTGATCGAGCGCCTGCGCGAGGTCGTCGGCAGTGTCGAGGTTCGCGTGCTCGAGGGCATCAAGGAGCGCGTGCGCTTCAAGCTGCCCCACGAGATCACCGACCGCAGCCCCGGGGCCGAGGAGGCGCGCGAGTACGGCGCCCGGCCGACCGACCTCTGAGCGGCAGGCGCCCGCAACCTCGAGGCCTTAGCCGATGTCCGTGCCGCTCATCCAACAGCTTCGCGTCGCGAGCTATATCTTTGGAAAGAAAGTTAAAGGCGAGCGGCTCTATCCCCTCGTGCTGATGCTCGAGCCGCTCTTTCGCTGCAACCTCGCGTGCCCGGGCTGCGGCAAGATCGACTATCCCGATTCAATCCTGAACAGGCGGCTCTCGCTCGAAGAGTGCCTTAAGGCGGTCGATGAGTGCGGCGCGCCGATGGTCTCGATTCCCGGCGGCGAGCCCCTGATCCACAAGGACATCCAGGCGATCGTCGAAGGCATCATCGCGCGCAAGAAGTTCGTCTATCTGTGCACGAACGCGCTCCTCTTGGAGAAGAAGCTCGATCTGTTCAAGCCCACGCCCTACCTCACCTTCTCGGTGCACCTCGACGGCCTCGGGGAGGAGCACGACCGCTCGGTGGACCAGAAGGGCGTGTTCGAGCGCGCGGTCAGCGCCGTCCGCGCCGCCAAGGCCCGAGGTTTCCGCGTCAACGTCAACTGCACGCTGTTCAACAATGCGGTGCCCGGGCGGGTCGCCGAGTTCTTCGACTACTGCACCAACGAGCTTAAGGTCGAGGCGATCACGATCTCGCCCGGCTACAGCTACGAGCGCGCGCCCGACCAGGAGCATTTCCTGACGCGGCAGGCGACCAAGAACCTGTTTCGCGACATCTTCCGCCGCGGCCGCGGCAAGGGCTGGCGCTTCTCGGAATCGAGCCTTTTCCTCGACTTCCTGGCGGGCAACCAGACCTATCACTGTACGCCCTGGGGCAATCCCACCCGCAACATCTTCGGCTGGCAGCGCCCCTGCTATCTGCTCGGCGAAGGCTACGCCAGCAGCTTCCGCGAGCTGATGGAGAGCACCGACTGGGCGTCTTACGGCACGGGAAAGTACGAGAAGTGCGCCAACTGCATGGTGCACTGCGGCTATGAGGCGACGGCGGTCGAAGATACGTTGCGCCGGCCGTGGAAGGCCCTGTGGCTCAAGTTCAAGGGCGTGCGCACCGACGGGCCCATGGCGCCCGAGATCGCGCTCGAGCGCGCTCGGCCCGCCGAATACGTCTTCGAGTCACAGGTGAAACAGGTCCTCGATCAGATCGAGACCCAAGAGCGGAGCGACGCGGCGTAAGCCGGAGGTCGCGCGGCCCATGCGCCGCGCCAGGGCCACGAGCCCGACGATCTCCCAAGGCCGCAGGCAAAGCCCGATCGCGGCGCGCAGCGGCCGCAAACGCCCCTCCAGCGTGTAGGCCGCGGCCACGGAGCGCGGCAGGTCCTGGCGCGCCGGGTCGACGATCAGGCGCACGGCCCCGAACGGCAGGCCCGCCCCTTGGGCAGCGCGGGCCACGGCGTGGCTCTCCATGTCGACGGCCCCGGCTCCCGTCCTGCGGAACAGCCAGATCTTCTCGCCCCGCCGCAACACCGGGCGGTCGACTCCGGTGAGTGCGGCGACGACGGGATCGATTCCGGCTCGGCGCAGCGTCTCGAAAAGAGCGTTGCGCAAATGCGGGTCGGCCTCGAAGCGCTCGCCATCGGGGCTCAAGACCGCATCCGCGACGACGACCGTGCCCGATTCAAGGCGCGGATCGAGGCCCGCGGCGACGCCGGCGCTGACCAGCGCGCAGACGCCCTCCTTGATCAGGTCCTGGGCTGCGTCGTTGGCCCGCTCCGGGCCCGGCCCCTTGCAGCGCACGAGTCGGTCCCAATCATGCGCCTCGGCCGACAGGATTCGGGCCTCGGCACGCAATCCGGTCACGATCCCGAGCGGTCTCACCGAGATCGGCTCACATGCCGTGGCTCGGACGCACGGCGTTGCGGGCCAACAGGTTGCGAAACCGCGCCAGCGCCCAGAGCGGAAAATAGACGCTGTAGCCGTGATAACGCAGATAGAACACACGCGGAAAGCCGACCGCGGTGTACTCCTCCTCGAGCCACTTCGAGCCCTTGCGCGGCGCCTCGAGCAAGTAGCGCACGCCGCGCCGCACGGCCTCGCTGTCCACCTCACCGGCGGTGAGTAGAGCGAGCAAGGCCCAGGCCGTCTGCGAGGGCGTCGAGCGCTTGGCGTAGCTCACATGCCGGCGCGCGCCAAGATAGTAGGAATCGCCCGTCTCGCCCCATCCCCCGTCCGCGCGCTGCCTGGACTTGAGCCAAGCCACAGCGCGCCGGACCGCCGCCGAGTCGGCATCCTCGCCCACGGCGTTGAGCGCAGCGAGCGCAGCAAAGGTCCCGTAGATGTGGTTGGTGCCCCAGCGGCCGTACCACGAGCCGTCGGCCTCCTGCTCGCGTTTGATAAAGCGAAGGCCGTTCTGGATGATCGGATGATCGCGCGCATAGCCGAGTTGAGCGAGAAAACTCACGCACCGTCCAGTGACATCCACCTCCGGCGGATCGAGCAAGGCGCCGTGGTCGGCAAAGGGGATATAGTTGAGATAATAGGACTCGTTGTCGGCATCGAAGGCGCCCCAGCCGCCGTTCGTGCTCTGCATGCCGGCAACCCAGTCCGCCGCGCGCTTGATCGGCTCGGCGAAGCGCACCGGATCGGCGCGGTGGAGCAGCAGACCGATGACCGCGGTGTCATCGACGTCCGGGTAATAGTCGTTGCGAAACTGGAAGGCCCAGCCGCCCGGCGCAGTATCGGGCCGGTGCACGGCCCAGTCGCCCGCAAGATCAAGAATCTGGCGTTCGAGGAGCCAGGCGTACGCCTTGTCCATTGCGGGACTGTGCGGGGATTCACCGGCCTCGAGCAGCGCGTGTCCGCCCAAGCAAGTGTCCCAGATGGGCGAGACGCAGGGCTGGCAATACCGCTGCCCGTTGCGATCCTCGGTCAGCAGCAGATCGATCGAGCGCTTGACGACGCGCCACATCGGATCGTCCTTCGAGTAGCCCAGGCAGTCGAGGGTCATCAGGCTGTTCGCCATGGCGGGAAAGATGGCGCCCAGGCCGTGCTCGCCGTTGAGCCGCGCAATAAGCCAGTCGAGCGCCTTCTGGATCGCCTTCTCCCGCGTGGTCCTGGGAAAGAAGGGCTCGGTCGCCTTTAGCAGCTTATCGATCCCGAGAAAGAGATAACCGAGGAGGCCCTTGACGTCGCGGAAGTAGTCGCGCTCCTCCTCGGGCGGGGTGACGAACAGCTCGCGGAGCGTCGTCCCCGTCGGCTTCTTGGCCCGCGGGCGCTTGGCCATGAGGACGAGGAGCGGCACGATCACCGTGCGCGACCAATAGGACACCTTGTCGAGGTGGAACGGGAACCAGCGCGGCAGCAGCATGATCTCGACGGGCATGGTGGGGACGCCGCGCCAGGGCAGCTCGCCGAACAGGGCGAGCGTCGTGCGCGTGAACACATTGGCGGCCGCCGCCCCGCCCATGGAGAGAATGAGCTCGCGCGCCTTTCGCATGTGGGGCGCCTCGGGATCATCGCCCACGAGCTTGAGCGCGAAGTAGCCCTTGATCGTCGCGCTCAAGTCCGGCGGGCCCTCCCAGAACAGCGGCCAGCCCCCGCCCTCCTGCTGGATCGCGCGGATGTAGCGCGCGATCGCCTCCTCGAGTTCCGGCTTCCGCTCGTCCAGATAATGGAGCAGCATGATGTACTCGGCCGAGATCGTGACGTCCGCCTCGAGTTCGTAGAGCCAGTAACCGCCGACCCGTTGCCGGCTGACAAAATCCCGGCGAGCCTCGTTAATGATCCGCTCGAGCTCGGCCGTGTCCACCGGATGATCGCCGTCCGGCCGCGGCCTCGCCTGCGCGGGGGCCTCGTTCATGGGACCGCCTCGGGGGTCGGGAATCAGGCGCGGCTGCCCGCCGCCATTTCACCCGCAGCGACCCCGAACGCCGAGAGCGCGGTCGCGACGATGTGCGGGTGATTGAGCCCCGCGTCTTCGTACATGCCGTGGGGCGTCCCGTGCGCGATAAAGCGGTCGGGGAGCATCATGGTGCGGATCTTCACGCCGTGATCGAGGAGGCCTGAGCGCGCGAGGAAGGCGAGCACGTGGCAGCCGAAGCCGCCGATCGCGCCTTCTTCGATCGTGATCAGCACTTCGTGGTTGCGCACGAGGCGTCGGATAAGCTCTTCATCGAGCGGCTTCGCGAAACGCGCGTCGGCGACCGTGGTCGAGAGCCCGCGCGCCGCGAGCTCGTCGGCTGCCCTGAAGCATTCGTGCAGCCTCGCGCCGAAGGAGAGCAGCGCGATCGACGAGCCCTCGCGCAGGATGCGTCCCTTGCCGATCGCGAGCGTCTCCGGCGTATCGGGCAGCGGCACGCCGACACCCTCGCCGCGCGGGTAACGGAACACGCTCGGCCGGTCGTCGATGCCGACCGCGGTGTGGACCATGTGCACGAGCTCGGCCTCGTCGGCCGCCGCCATGACGACGAAGGCGGGCAGCGTGGCGAGATAGGTGATGTCATAAGAGCCGGCGTGGGTCGGCCCGTCCGCGCCGACGAGCCCCGCCCGGTCGATGGCGAACCGCACCGGGAGCTTCTGGATTGCCACGTCGTGCACCACCTGGTCGTAGGCGCGTTGCAGGAAGGTCGAGTAAATCGCGGCAAAGGGCTTGTAGCCCTCGGCGGCGAGGCCGGCGGCGAAGGTCACCGCGTGCTGCTCGGCCAACCCCACGTCGAACGCGCGCTCGGGAAACCGCGCCATGAACTCATCGACGCCGGTGCCGTCGGGCATGGCGGCCGTGATGGCGATGATCCGGGGATCCTTCTCCGCCTCGGCGATGAGCGACTTGGCGAACACCGAAGTGTAGGACGGTGCCTTGGCCTTGCTCTTGACCTGCTCGCCCGTGACCACGTCGAACTTGTTCACGCCATGGAATTTGTCCTTGGCCTTTTCGGCGGGCAGATAACCTTTCCCCTTCTGGGTCACGACGTGAATGAGCACGGGGCCCGGCGTATCGTCGTCCCGCACGTTCTTGAGGACGGGCAAGAGGTGATCGAGGTTGTGGCCGTCGATCGGGCCCACGTAGAAGAAGCCCAGTTCCTCGAACAGGGTCCCCCCGGTCGCCATGCCGCGCGCGTACTCCTCGGCGCGCCGCGCCGCCACCTCGATCGAGCGCGGCAACTTGCTCACGAAGTCCTTGGCCTTGTCGCGGAACGAGCGATAGCTGTGCGAGGACAAGAGCCGCGAGAGATAAGCCGAGAGCGCGCCGACCGGAGGCGCGATCGACATGTCGTTGTCGTTCAAGATGACGATCAGGCGGCTTTTCATCGAGCCCGCATTGTTCATCGCTTCGTAGGCGAGGCCCGCCGACATCGCGCCGTCGCCCACGACGCACACGATGTTGTTTTTCTTGCCCTGCAGATCGCGTGCGACCGCCATGCCGAGACCGGCCGACATGGCCGTCGAGGAATGGGCCGCGCCGAACGGGTCGTATTCGCTCTCGGCCCGCTTCGTGAAGCCGTAGAGGCCGCCCGGCTGGCGCAGTGTGCGGATGCGGTCGCGTCGGCCGGTCAGAATCTTATGGGGGTAGGACTGATGCCCCACGTCCCAGATCAGCCGATCCTCGGGCGTGTTGAAGACGTAGTGCAGGGCGACCGTCAGTTCGACAACCCCCAGTCCGGCGCCCAAGTGCCCGCCCGTCTTCGAGACCGCGTCGATCGTCTCGGCCCGCAGCTCCTCGCAGAGCTGCTCGAGCTCTTTCGGGGTAAAGCCCCGCATGTCCGCCGGCACCTTGACCCGGTCCAGCAATGGAGTGGCAATCACTGGCGTTCCCCCTTGGTTGTCTCTCCTGCACCGCTGGCGCGGCCGAGACTATGCAACAGCGGCCGAAATTAACAAAACGTGACAGCCCCCACCACGGCATAACCATTCCAGATTTTGTCAAAGATTTCAAATACCTTTAATATATTTCCCCGTGTGGCCTCAGGGTCATGGGCCGCGCGCCGGCCCCAAGCCGCGAGGCAACATCCGGGGGGCTCGCGGCCAGGTGCTCTTGCCAAAGCGGCTGCAACGGGGCGGAACGCAACGCGCCCTGGGCTCTGTCATCCGCGCGCGGGCGTGGGCCTGCTCGCCCTCCCCTCGGCCAGTCGAGAGCGCAACACGCCGCTCACCGGCGCCTACCTCAAGGAGCACGCTTCGGGCGCGATCATGGGGGCGCTCGGAGGCGTCGGGCCTCGATGGTGCGCCGCGCGCCTTCCGCGAACGGTCGGGCGTTGATCCCCAACCTACGCTCCATGGCACTCACGTTGAAGGCCTTGTTTTCGCTGAGACGGCGGAGTTGGAGGGCCAGTCCTGGATCGACGAGGCCCAGCGCCGCGCCGGCGCGAGCCGCCCCGATCAAGAGTGCGTCCGGTAAGCTCAACACCCAGACCTTGCGCCCGAGGCATGCCGCCAATTGGCCCATCACGTCCCGCATAGCAAGGGGCTCGGGCCCGGCGACGGTGATCACCTCAGCCCGGCCGTGGCAGCGTTCGAGCGCGACACACACGGCATCGACCACGTCCTCGCGGAACACGGGTTGCACAAGGGCACGGCCACCCGAGGGAAGCGGAATCGCCATCGGCAACCACCGCGGCCACTCCTCGATAAGGGCGATCAAGCGGCTGATATTCCGATCGACCGGCGGACCATAAATCATCGCCACATGAAGCAACGCGCCGGTTCGTCCGCTGTTGAGCCAGCAATCTTCGGTCGCCCGGAGGGTTTCGGCCGCTTCCGATGGAAAACGCGAGAAGCGTCGCGTCGAGCTCAGGAGCACGACACGACAGGCGCGCGGCAAATCGCGCAGGACGCGCTGGTGGTACGGGTAGGGCACGCTTACAACAGCCGTGTCGAGATCGCTCAAGACTGATCGCAGGTCTCGATCCGCATCGAGATCGACGACACGCCGCCGTACCCGTGGGTCGAACGCCGCAAGCCCCGCGGGAGAGCGCGCGATCGCGACGACATCGTGCCCACTTTCGAGAAGTCGGACCACCAGGCTCCGACCCGTCGGGCCCGTGGCTCCGATAACCCCGATACTCACCGCACAAGCTCCCCGCGCGCTCGCCCGGGCCTCCGTATCATCTCGGTTTGGCTTTGCGATGCCCTCTCCCCTCGGCGCGGGGAACGGATGCAAGGGCCGGCTCTCCTCTGGAACTTCACGACGGTGATCGTCAGTCGATGCCACGTTGCGCATCGCTCAGATCATCATTAAGGTCCCGCGTGCCCCAACTAAATCTTCTCCGGATAACCCGGGCCAATTCATGGCCGGTAGGTGTAGCGCACGCCGACGTTATCCAACCCGTCGTTGGCGTCGCCCAGGCTTGCGTTCGAGATGTGAGTGAGAAACACCGACACCCCGTGGTGCTCGTCCACCTGATAGCCGAGCTCCGCCGCCTCCCGGAACAGAATTCTTAAGCCCAATTCCTTCTTGTCGGTGCGGCTGCTGGTGAGCTTGCCGTCGTGCAGCGCAAGGCCGAAATCGGCGCCGAAGTAGAAGCCCCTCCAGATCGGCAGAGACCAGCTCAAGCCGCCGAACATTTGGCTCGTATCCCCGCTCGTACTCACGTTGAAGCCCCCGTGCGGCCGCGGATTGGCGATCAGGTCCCAGAACTCGCCGCGCAACGCGGCGAAGCGCACGCCGAAGTCCACGTCGGGCCCGCTGTCCTCCTTCGAGTGGCCGAAGACGCCGACGTCGTGGGCCGCAGCGCCGAGCCAAAGCTCGGAAATCCCCAACGGCCACCCGGCCCCCTCCCCTGCCTCGCCGGCAGGCCATGCCGGCGCCGCGCCCTCCGCCTGCGCCAGGAGCACCGGCGCGGCGCCCTCTGGCGGCAGTGGCGCCGCAGGGGTTTCGGTCCATGCCGGGGCGGCCGCGGCGCGCGCTATGGTATCGCCGAGCGCCGGGTAAGCCTTTAGCGCCGCGGTCCGGATGGCTGGCGCATGAGCCGGCGAACGTCCCACGGCCTCGGCCACGATCGGGCCTGCGGCCTCAGGATAGGCGGCTATCGCGTCGAGCACCGCGTACGCGAGCGTCGCCTCGGCCGCTCGCTCCCTTGCCTGGCCGATGCCGGGCGCCGCGTCGGCGGCTGCGGCCTCGCGCGCGGCCACATCCAGCCTCTCGGACACCTCGGGCGGCACGGCGCTCGTGGGCGCCGAGGGCTCGCCCGCGCAGGCGCCGAGCGCGCAACACAGGCCCACGATCGCGATCCTTTCACGCGCGCGCGTCGGCGCCACAGCCCCTCCCCTCACGGACCCCTGCCCTCCTCGAAGCCGGCGAACGACTCTTGGACCGGGCGGTCGAAAAATCAACCGCCCGTCGAGGGCGCGCCGGGTCGAGCCTGCGCCCCTTCCCCGGCCGTCAGCCGAGGTATCCGTGTTCGCGGAACCATGCGACAGCGTCCAATATTGCTTCGCGCACGGGACGCGCACGGTAGCCCAGCTCGCGGGCCGCCTTCTCCGAAGAGAAGTACATCTTCTTGCGCGCCATGCGCACGCCGCTCACGGTGACGCGAGGCACGCCCCCGAACAGGCGTGACTTGAGCTCCGCCCCTACGGCGATCGGAAACACGAGCCCCGTGGGCAGGCGCAGGGTCGGCGGCCGTCGGCCCGCGACGCCGGCGATCTCGCACAGAATCTCGCGCAACGTCATGTTGGCGCCGCCCAGGATATAGCGTTCGCCGATCTGGCCGCGTTCGAAGGCGAGAAGGTGGCCTTCGGCCACGTCGTCCACGTGAACGACGTTGAGTCCCGTATTGACGTACGCGGGCATGCGCCCGGCCGCCGCCTCGATGACCAGCCGCCCGGTCGGCGTCGGCTTGATGTCGCGCGGCCCGATCGGCGTCGACGGATTGACGACGACGACGGGCGCGCCCTCCTCGCGCACGAGCGTACGGACGGCCTCCTCGGCCAAGAACTTCGAGCGCTTGTAATGGCCGATCATGTCGGCCAGGGTGGACGACTGGGACTCGTCCGCCGGCACGCCGTTGATCGCCGTGCCCAGCACGGCGACGCTGCTCGTATAGACGATCCGGCGCACACCGGCCCGCATCGCCGCGCGCACGAGGTTGCGCGTGCCCTCGACGTTGGTCGCGTACATTTCGTCGGGCCGCGGCACCCAGAGGCGGTAGTCCGCAGCGACGTGGAACAGCGCCTCGCAGCCCTCGACCGCGTGCGCCAACGACTCCGGATCGACGAGATCGGCCTCCACGATCTCGATTTGGAGCCCCTCGAGGTTGCGCTGGTCGCTGTCCTTGCGCACGATGGCGCGCACCGGCTCGGCGAGGGCGACAAGCTTGCGTGCCAGCGCGGAGCCGATGAATCCGCTGGCGCCCGTGAGGAGGGTGGTCATGCCCGTTCCCCCTCTTCGTCCCGGACAAAGAGCGTGCGACGGTGCTGCCAGACCATGACGAGAACGCCGATAGGAGCGCCGACGGCCGCTGCGATGAGCAGCGGCACCGCCCCACCGAGCCATATCGCCGGCACCACGAGATAGAGCACGTCTTCGAGGTCGAACCCGAGGCAGCGGGGCTGCACGCCGCCGCGGCCGTGCAGCCGGTAGCGGTGCCCGAAGACCCAGAACAATGCGCCGACACCGATGCCGGCCACGCCGCCGAGCCAGATCGCGTCGTCCCCCAATGCGCCGTTACGCAAACCGAATCCCAATGCGGCAAAAACAAGCGTGTGAACCAGGGCGTCGCAAACCAGATCGTAGAAATGGCCGAAACGGGAGGTCCGTCCGGTCATGCGGGCGAGCTCGCCGTCCGCGTGATCGGTCAAATTGGACAGGAGGAACAGTCCCGCCCCCACATGCAGCAGTGCGTTCTCGCCTGCGGCGAGCAGCGCGCAGGCGGCCAGCCCGATCAGGAGACGAAGCGTGGTGATCTGGTTCGGCGTGACCGAGGTGCCAACCAAGGGCCGCACGAGGGTACGCGCGATCGCCTGGTCCCAGGTGCCGCCTGCCGCGACCGTCGCGAACAGGCCGTCCGGCTTCTCGGAGCCCTTGTTGCCGTTCACCCCGCAACCCTCCTCGCCCAGGATGGAGCGTTATGGTAACGATTGACCCGTCTTGAGAAAAGTATAGCGCGCGCGGCACGCCGCTCGGAGCCCAGGAGCCATCGTGAAAGCGATTATTCTTGCGGCCGGCCGGGGTGAGCGTCTGGGCGGCGAGTTCGGGGCCCGCCCCAAGGCCTTGCTCACGTTCGGCGGGCGCACGCTGCTCGAGCGACACCTGACGCTGCTCGGACGCGTCGGGCTCCGCGACATCGTCGTGGCCACCGGCTTCCAAGCGGAACAGATCGCCTCGGAACTCGAGCGCCTCGGCGCCCTCGCCGAAGGCGTCCGATGCGTCCATAACCCGGCCTTCACGGACGGCAGCGTGGTCACGCTCTACGTGACGCGCGAGCACTTGGTATACGGCGGAGCGGTGCTCCTCATGGACGGCGACGTCTTATACGACCGGCGCATGCTCGATCGCCTGCTGAGGAGTGCGCATCCCAACTGCTACCTGCTCGACCGCAACATCGAGCCGGGCGAGGAACCCATGAAGCTCGCGGTCAAGGGCGGACGCCTCATAGACTTCGCGCGCCGACTCGACGCCGCCTGCGACTATTACGGTGAGTCGGTCGGGTTCTTCCGCTTCACGGCAGCGATCGCGGCGGCTCTGCCCGGAGCCTGTCGGGCTCTCATCGACTCCGGCCGCGCGGCCGAAAACCATGAGGCCGCGCTCCGCGCCCTGCTGCGTGACAACCCCCCGGGGACGTTCGGCTTTGAAGACATCACGGGCCTGCCCTGGACCGAAATCGATTTCCCGCAGGATGTGCGGCGCGCCAACGAGGACATCCTGCCGCGCCTCATCCCCCTCGAATCCTGAGCCTCGGGCGTTGGTTTTTTGTCGGAAAATGGGCATACTTCAGGGTCCCCTGCCCCCATCCCAAACCGAGCGCGAGCCGAGGGACGGAAGGGCGCCGCCGGGGCGTTTCTCTGTCGACGGGCGAAAAACCGCTGAAGCCGAGTGGTATGCCGGGCATCGATCACCTCAGCGACCAACACATCGAATCATTCCGGCGCTGCGGACTTCTGGTCTTGCGGGGTGCTCTCGACGGGGCGCAGACGGCCGGCGTCAAGCGCTGGGTGGGCGAACTGCAGGCGCTTCCCGAGGTGCCTGGGAAATACATGATCTACCGCGAAGACAGCGTGGCCGGGGCGCCACGGCGGATGCTCGACCGGATTGAAAACTTCGTGCCCTATCATGATGGTCTACATCAATTCTTGACCGCCGGACGCATCATGGGCCTGGTCTCCGAGTTGATGGGCGAGCCGGCCGTGCTGTTCAAGGAGAAGGTCAACTTCAAGCTCCCGGACGGGCGGGGTTTCGCCCCCCACCAAGACATGCAGGCGGGCTGGCAAGCCTATGCCGACTATTTCCTGACCGTCGCGATGCCGGCCGACCCGGCCACGGAAGCGAATGGCTGCCTCGAACTCGCGGCGCGTGCCCACGACCGCGGACTGCTCGGCCCCCTGTGGGCGCCGCTCAACTCCGACGTCGTCGCGACGCTGACCTTCGACCCGGTGATGCTCGAGCCGGGCGATCTGGTGTTTTTCGACTCCTTCGTGCCGCACCGCTCGGCACCCAACTGCAGCACGCAGCCTCGCCGGACGCTGTATGTCACCTACAACCGCTTGTCGGGCGGTGACCACCGCGAGCGCTACTTCCGAGAGAAGCGGGCGAGCTTTCCGCCCGATTGCGAACGCGAGCCGGGCAAAACCTACAGCTACAAGGTCTGACCGGCTGCGTCACCGTGGCCATTGACGCGATCGCCGTGGCGGTCCGAATGAGTCCGAAGCCGCCGGCGCGCGGTGCGTTTGGCCTTAAGCGCGAGGTTGGGCCAGCCATGAACAGCGATGAATTCGGTACCCCGGCGTCCTCGGCCGCAAGCGAAACGCGAGACGCGGCGGTGGGCAGCTTTACCGAATCCCGCCTGCACCGCTGGCTTACCCCGGCGGTCGCCCTTCTCATCGACACGCCGGTCACGCCCAATCACCTCACGACCCTGCGCCTGCTGACCGGGTTCGGCGCGGCGGGCGCCTTCGCCTGCGGCGAAGCGGCATGGAGCGCGATCGCGGGCGGCTTATTCGTGGCCTCGATCCTGCTCGATCACGCGGATGGGATTCTTGCACGCATCGCGCACAAGACGTCGCGCATCGGCTACCTCGACGACCTGTGGACCGACGCCGCAGTCAACTCTCTGGTCTTTCTCGGCATCGGCTTCGGCCTGCGCGATGGATCGCTGGGCTACGGGGCGGCGTTGCTCGGGGCTGTTGCCGGGCTCGCGGTCGCCGGCAACTTTTTCGTCGTGCAACGGCTCGAAGCCCATGCCGGCTCCCCGCTCGGCTGGAACTTCCGCGGCATCGACCCCGATCACGCGCTGTTCCTGGTCCCCGTGGCCGCCTGGGCCGGGGGGCTGCCCATCCTGCTCTACGCCGCTGCGGCGCTCGCACCTCTCGTCCTGGCCCTGATGGTTCGCGAGCTCTTGAGGATGCCGGCCCGCTGAAGGCGCGAGCGGCGCTCACAGCGTCGAGAGCAGTGCGCGCAGCAGGACCCAAGTCTTGGTGGCCCTGCCGAGGCGCACTCGCGAGCCGTTGAGCCGCCAGTCGCTCGCCTCCATGCGATCGAGGTAGCGTTCGTAGATCGCGCGCATGAGAAGCGCGGGGCGCATGTTACGCACCTCGGCGGCGGGCAAAGCGGCGCGCGCCGCCGCGAAATGCTCGCGGGCGAGAGCGCCGATGTCCCGGCAGACGGCCCACATCGCCGGCGCCCCCAGCAGATCGCGTGCCGGCGTCTTGTCCAGGCCGTGACGCTCGAGAATCTCGCGCGGCAGGTAGATTCGCCCCCGCGCCGCATCCTCCTCGACGTCGCGCAAGATGTTCGTCAGCTGAAAAGCCTGCCCCAAGTGATAGGCGAAGTCGCGCACCCGCGGGTCCTTGTAGCCGAAGATCTCGATCGAAATCAGGCCCACGCAGGAGGCGACGCAGTAGCAGTAGCGCTCGAGCGTCGTCATGTCGGGCTGCACCATCCGGCCCGAACGATCCATCTCGAAGCCTTCGAGGATCTCGACGAAGTGGCGTTTGGGCAGATGAAACTGCGCCACGGGCGCTGCCAGAGCGCGGGTGACCGGATGGCGGGGATGCCCATCGAACAGCGCATCGAGCTCGGCGCGCCAGGCGGCGAGCCGTTCCCGCGCCTCCTCGGGATCCGAGATCTCGTCGACGATGTCGTCGGTCTCGCGGCAAAACGCATAGAGCGCGATCATCGCCTGACGTTTGTGGCGTGGCAGAAACATTATGGGTTGAGCGAACGAGCTGCCCGAGGCCCGCACGACGTCGGCAGCGTAGCGCTGGGGGTCGTCCGTCGATTGGGGCGCCGCGGCGCTCACCATGCGCCCACGACCCCGCGCACGCCCGCGGCAAGCCAGCCGAGCCGCGAGACCTTGACCCGGCCGGCCAAGGGGTCGTCGCGCCGCAAGCGCTCCGTCAGGCGCCAAGCGAGCCTCAGGATGACCGCGCTCTCGAGACGCAAGCCCCGCCGGCGCACCGAGCCCGGCATCCCGCGGGCGCGCACGAGCAGCGTCTCGACGCCGTCGAGGCATTGGTCGATGACTCGGCGCACGGCGGGTGTCGCCGCATCGCGCACCAGGTCCTCGACGCCGGCGCCCGCCTCGTTGAGCCACGGCTCCGGGATATAGACAGATGGTTGAGCACCTGCAGAGCATTGCACAGCGCATCGGAGCCCTCGAAGTCCGCATCGCTCTCGCCGTGGATGTCCATCATCACGCGGCCGACGGAGGAGGCCGAACGGAGGCAATAATCCATGAGGTCATCCCAATCGCGGTAGCGCAGCTTCGTGACGTCCTGGATGAAGGCGGACAGCAGATCGCGCCCGTGCCGAGGCGAGTTGCCGGAGACGAGCAGGCTACGGTGGTAGGCCACCGCCCAGTCGGGCAACGCGGTTTCGTCGAGGCCCAGCGCCTCGCGCGCGGGAACCAAGGCGGCGAGCTTCTCGGCCACGGGAAGGCTGGGCGAGTCGGCAATGTCGTCGGAGCAGCGAGCGAAGTTGTAGAACGCATAGACGTGGGGCCGGCACTCCGCCGGAATAAGCCAGGAGCCGACCGGGAAGTTCTCCGTGTTGGCGACGATGAGGTCGCGCACCGAGGCCATGTCGACCCCGGTGGCACGGGACGGCACCGGCGTGTGGTCGGGCTGCTGTCCGATGGCGCTCATCGCTGGGACGGTGCGCAAAGGTTGCGCCCGCGAGCTCACCAGGCGGCGTGCGCGATGGCCTCGCGGGCGATGCGGCGGGCGGCGCCATCGAGCGCCATGACCTCGCTCAGCGCATCCTGTCGCCCGTGGGGCAAGACCTCGAGCGTGTGCTCGACAATCCCGGCGATGGCGAGAAAGCCGATGCGCCCATCGAGGAAGCCGGCGACGGCCTCTTCGTTTGCCGCATTGAGCACGGTCGGCGCTCCGCCCCCGGCCGCGAGCACGTCGCGCGCCAGACGCAGCGCCGGGAAGCGCTCGAAATCCGGCGCTTCGAAGGTGAGCTGCCCCAGGCTCGCGAGATCGAGCCTCGGCGCAGGCGCGGCGATGCGCTCGGGCCAGCCCAGGGTGAAGGCGATCGGCGTACGCATATCGGGCGAGCCGAGCTGGGCCAACACCGACCCGTCGACATACGCGACCAAGCTGTGGACCACGGACTGGGGATGAATGACGACCTCGATCTGATCGGCACGCACCGCAAAGAGATGAAAGGCCTCGATCGTCTCGAGACCCTTGTTCATCATGGTCGCCGAGTCGACGGAAATCTTGGCCCCCATGTTCCAATTCGGATGGGCACAGGCTTGCGCGGCCGTAACCTCGGCCATCTGCGCCCGCGACAGGGTGCGGAACGGACCGCCCGAGGCGGTCAAGATCAGGCGCTCGACCGCTTCGCTGCGCTCGAAATCGAAGACCTGGAAGATGGCGTTGTGCTCCGAGTCGACGGGCAGCAGGGTCGAGCCGCTGGCGCGCACCTCTCTCAGCACGAGCTCGCCCGCGCAGACCAGGCACTCCTTGTTGGCGAGAGCGACGATCGCGCCGCGTTTTATCGCCGCCAGCGTCGGCTCGAGCCCGGCGGCGCCCACGATCGCAGCCATGACCCAGTCGGCCGCCATCTGCGCCGCCTCGCGCACCGCCGATGGGCCCGCGCCAACCGCGACGTTGGTGCCCGCCAAGCCCTCCTTGAGCTGGCCGTAGAGCGCTTCCTCGCCGATCGCCGCGAACCGCGGGCGCAGCCGACGCGCCTGCTCGACCAGCGCGGCGACATTGCGATTGGCGCTGAGAGCTACGAGGGTGTAGCGGGAGGGGTTGCGTTCGATGAGATCGAGCGTGTTGCAGCCGACCGAGCCGGTCGAGCCGAGAATGGTGACGCTGCGCTCAGCCGACGGCAGCCGACCAGCGGCCGCCCGCGCCGCCTTTCTGCGTGCCCCACCCACGACGGCGTCCATCCCCGTGCCTCTTGCCCGCCCTCGCTGTCGCGCCCTGCGGCCGGCCGCTTGCGCTGGACCCGCACGCACCAGCCAATATATTCCAGCATGGCGGTTTCTGCGCAACAGGACTGCGGCCGGCGTGTTCCGCTCGCGGCCCGCCCGCCGCCCTGCGCGGTGCTCTTCATTTCTGTGAGAATAAGGCAGTAATCTCTTGCACTGATTATATAAATCGAGATCGATTGGGGAAGAAGAGGGGAAGAAAGATCAAAAGAGAAGAAAGAGGGGAAGATAAAGATGAACCTGACGCAGAAGACGTGCGTGCCCTGCCAGGGCGGAATGCCGGCGCTCTCCGCAGAGCAGGCTGGCACGCTCTTGGCCGAGACTCCGGGTTGGAATCTGAAGGACGGCGCGACCAGGATCGAACGCACATTCTCCTTCAAGAATTTCGCCCAAGCCTTGGCGTTCGCCAATAAAGTCGGCAATTTAGCGGAAGCCGAAGGACACCATCCCGATCTCGCGGTCGGCTGGGGCTACTGCACGGTCCTGTTCTACACCCACAAGATCAAAGGGTTGCACGAGAACGACTTCATCATGGCGGCCAAGGTCAACGCGCTCTCCGCCTGAGCCGGCCGCAAGTGGGCATCTCGGGCTTGCCCCTTGAGTGCTCAGGCTGGATGGGGGGTCGCCGCCTTTGGGGTCTGGCGAGCATCTTCCTCAGGCCCCTTGCGCCTCGCGTCCTCGTTTAGTTGCGCGAGCCGTGTCACGAATTCGCTCACGCCGCGGTAGCGCTCTGCCTCGCTGGCCCAGGGCCGCTCGAGCAGAATCGTGCGGTCGGGACGCAAGCTCAACCCGCTCCGCGGGTCGGCGATCAGGACGATGAGCGCTTCGGGGTTGGCGAATTCGTCGTTGCGAAAGGCGATCGCCACGCCCTTCGGGCCGCCGTCGAGGCGCGCGACGTTGGCCCGGCGGCACAGCTGCTTGATGGCGATGATCTCAAGCAGATGCTCGACCTCGGGCGGTACCGGGCCGAAGCGATCGGCAAGCTCGGCGCCAAAGGCGTCGATCTCCTCGCGGCTCTCGAGCGTAGCGATCCGCCGGTAAAGCGACAGGCGCACGCTCAAGTCGGCGACATAGCCCTCCGGGATCAGCACGGCCGTCCCGATATTGATTTGCGGGCTCCAGGTCGCAGCCACCGGCGCCGCCTCGCCCGCGCGCCGCGCGCGCGCCTCGATCACCGCCTGTTCGATCATGTGTTGGTAGAGCTCGACCCCGACCTCCCGGATGTGGCCCGACTGCTCGCGTCCGAGCAGATTGCCGGCGCCGCGGATGTCGAGATCGTGGCTGGCCAGGCTGAAGCCCGCGCCTAAGCTGTCGAGCTTGTGCAGCACCTCCAGGCGCTTCTCCGCCTGCGCGGTCAGGCTACGACCCTGCTCGAGCGTGAGATAGGCGTAGGCCCGCACCTTGGAGCGGCCGATGCGGCCGCGCAGCTGATAGAGTTGGGCCAGGCCGAACATGTCGGCCCGATGGATGATCATCGTGTTGGTGCGCGGGATGTCGAGGCCCGATTCGATGATCGAGGTGACCACGAGCACGTCATAGACGCCGTCGTAGAAGCGGCCCATCACCTCGTCGAGGGCGCGGGACGCCACGCGCCCATGGGCGTAACCGACCTTGACCTCGGGCACGAGCCGCTGCAACCGGGCGACCACGCCGTCGATGTCGGCGATGCGTGGACAAACATAGAAGGTCTGCCCACCCCGGTAGTGCTCGCGCAGGATGGCCTCGCGCACCATCACCGCGTCGTAGGGCAGGATGTAGGTGCGGATCGCGAGACGGTCGAGCGGAGGTGTTGCGATCACGCTCATCGCCCGAACCCCCGCGAGTGCAAGCTGCAGCGTGCGTGGAATGGGCGTCGCGGTCATGCTCAGCACATGAACGTTGCTCTTGAGTTGCTTGAGCCGCTCCTTGTGGGCAACGCCGAAATGCTGCTCCTCGTCCACGATCAGGAGGCCGAGATCGTGAAAAGCGATGCCCTTGTTGAGGAGCGCGTGCGTGCCGATGACGATGTGCGTCTCGCCCCGGCCCAGCGCCTCCTTGACCGCCTGGCTCTCGCGCGCGGAGATGAGACGCGAGAGCGCACCGATGCGGATCGGGTACCCGGCGAAGCGCTCGGTGAAGGAGTGCAAATGCTGGCGGCAGAGCAGCGTCGTCGGCACGACCACCGCGACCTGCTTGCCGCTCATTGCCGCCACGAACGCCGCGCGCAGCGCGACCTCGGTCTTGCCGAACCCCACATCCCCGCAAATCAGCCGATCCATGGGCTCGCCGCGCACCAGATCCTCGAGCGTCTCCTCGATCGCCCGCGCCTGATCCTCGGTCTCGGCATAGGGAAAGCGGGCGCAGAATTCCTCATACGCGCCTGCCGGCAGCGTGAGCTTGGGCGCTGGTTTGAGCTTGCGCTCGGCGGCAATCCGCACGAGCTCGTCCGCCATCTCGAGAATGCGACCCTTGAGCCGAGCCGTGCGGCTCTGCCAGGCGACGCCGCCGAGACGGTCGAGCACGGCACCCGCCTGATCCGGTCCGTAACGCGACAGCACGTCGATGTTCTCGACCGGCACGAAGAGCTTATCGTCGCCCTCGTAGACGAGCCGCACGCAGTCGTGCGGTGCGCCGGCAATCTGCAAGGTCTTAAGCCCGGTGAAGCGACCGACGCCGTGGTCGAGGTGCACCACGAGGTCGCCTTCGCCGAGCGCGCCGACATCGGCCAGGAAGTTCTCGGCGCGCCGCCGTTTCGCGGCCGGGCGCGTGAAGCGGTCGCCCAGGATGTCCTGCTCGCTTAAGAACACGAACCCATCGGCCTCGAAGCCGTGCTCGAGACCGAGCACGACGAGTGCCACCGTCTGCGACGGCAAGGCTTGGACCGCGGCCCAACCGGACAGGCGCAGGAGAGGGTCAAGCCCGTGGTCGCCCAAGAGCTTGAGGAGCCGATCGGCGGTTCCGGCGCTGTAGGCCGAGATCGCCACCCGCTTGCCTTGGGCGCGGCGTTCCGCCGCATGCTTTGCCACCGCGTCGTAGAGGCCGCCGCTCGCCCCGGTACGCTCCGGGGTGAAGTCGCGCGCGGCGCGGGCGCCGGCATCGAACACCGGAACGTCGCCGCTCTCCGGCGCGCCGAAGGGAACGAGCGTGAGCACCGCTCGATCCGCAAGGCGCTCATCCCACTCGGCCGCGTCGGGATAGAGGGCGTGCGGCGGCAGCGGCTTGTAGGGGACGCCCCGGTCGGAGACGGGCGCCTCGAGGTTGGTCCGCCGCGCTTCGTAGTGATCCGCGATCGCCTGGAGCCGCGCCTCGCGTGCCTCGGTCGCCAAGTGGTCGAACATCACCGCCGCGCCCGGCAGGTAGTCGAAGAGGGTCTCGAGTCGCTCGTGGAACAGGGGCAGCCAGTGCTCGATGCCCGGATACTTGCGGCCGCCGCGCACGGCTTCGAACAGCGGATCGTCGTCGAGCACGGCACCGAAATGCTCCCGGTAGCCACGCTCGAACCGTTCGATCGCCGCGGCGTCGAGAAACACTTCGCTCACGGGAGCCAACACCACATCGCGAACCGAGAGCGTGCTGCGCTGCGAGGCGGGATCGAAGCATTTTATCTCATCGACGACCGCGCCGAAGAAATCGATGCGAACGGGATTGGCCGCCCCCGGAGGAAAAAGATCGATGAGGCCCCCCCGCACCGCGTACTCGCCCGGCTCGACCACGGTGCCCGTGCGCGAATAGCCATTGTCGGCGAGATAGGCCAGCAGGCTCGCCGGTGCGAGCACATCCTTCACGGTCACCCGCAGCACCGCTTGGCGAAGCCGCTCGGCCGGCGGCACCCGCTGCAAGAGCGCGTTGACGGTGGTCAGCACGAGAGGCGCCGACGCGGCGGCCCCCCCTGCCCGCCCACGAGCCAGCGCGGCGAGCGTCTCGAGCCGCCGGCTCGCGATGTCGGCGCGCGGCGAGACCCGGTCGTAGGGCTGGCAATCCCAGGCCGGAAACGTGAGCAACGGAACGTCCGGCGCGAAGAAGCCGGCGAGCTCGGCGGTGCGCGTGAGCCGCGTATCGTCCCGGGCGACGAACAAGACCGTGCGGCCCTTAAGTTCGCTGGCTGCCTGGGCAAGCAGCAAGGCCTCGAGCCCGGGCGGTGTGTTGCACAGCAGAGCGGGCCCCTGCCGCGCCAGGATTTCCGAAAGGCGTATCACGCGGGCGACCTCTTGGCCGCGTGATCGCTAAGAAGCCTCATCACGTCCGTGTCCTTGTCCAATGGCACGGGCTCGCGGGCCGTCGCCCAGGCGTAGAGGTCCGGATCGCCCGTCTCGAGCAGCGCCTCGAACCGCTCGAGCTGCTCGCCTGTCAGCATGGCCAAATACCTCTCGGCGAACCCGCCCAGCAGCAGGTCCGCCTCCTTGGAGCCGCGATGGTGGCAACGGTAACGCACCCGCTTGCGGCGTCGCTCGACGCTGTCGTTCATCTTTGGCTAAGCAATCCGGTGCGATGATAGGTGGTTCGCAAATATTCTCAAAGTCTTGCCAATCCAAAAGGTTAGGAATCCGATGGGCGGTTCGACGTGAGCAGCGAGAGGCCTTCTTACGAACCCGCCGGCCTGCTGGATAAGGCCGTCGATGCGGTCTGGATCATCGACCAGAACCAGATCATCGAATACGTCAATCCGGCGAGCGAAGCGATCACCGGCTATGCGCCCGACGAGCTGATCGGTCAATCGCTCGCCGTCATCCTGCCTCCGGCGCTCAAGACCCTGCACCAGGACCACATGGACGCCTACGTAAAGCGCGGCGGAGCCTCCTCGGTGCTGGGCAAGCTGCGGGAGTTCATGATCATCGCCAAGAACGGCGCGCCCGTCCCCATCGAGCTCAAGGCCTTCGAGATCGAACCGCGCAATGGCGTGCGCCGCTACGGCGCAATCATGCGCGACATTCGCGAGCGCAAGCGCATCGAAGAGCAGCGCGACCGGCTGCTCCATCAGCTCGAGCGCTTGGCCCTCGTCGATCAACTGACGGGCTTGCCCAATCGCCGGGCCTTTCTTGACGAAGCGCAGCGCCTCCTGGGCCGCGCCGCTCGAGAAGGGGGACGGCCGTGCGTCGCGATCCTCGACCTCGATCACTTCAAGCGCGTGAACGATACCTACGGCCACGGCGCCGGCGACAAGCTCCTGCACGATGTGGCGCAACAGTGCCGTTCGGCGCTGCGCTCCGGGGACATCGTCGCGCGCTACGGCGGCGAGGAGTTCAGCGTTCTCTCCTGGGGCACGGGTCTTGCGGAGGCCCGGCAGGTGTGCGAGCGCGTTCGCCGGCAGATCGAGCAGCACGTCTTCGCCTTGAACTCGCACACCTCGCTCAAGATCACGGTCAGCATCGGCGTGGCCGAGATCGACCCGCACCGCCCCTTCGAGGAAGCGTTGATCGCTGCGGACCGCGCGCTCTACGCCGCGAAGCGCGGTGGACGCAACCGTGTGATGGTCGCCGGGCCGCGGGAGGCTGCCCGCGCCGCTCCGATGGACCAATCCGCGGCCGGATGAGTCCCGGATCGCGCCCCTTGCCGGAAGGCCATAGCCCCGCGCGAGCCGCCTCGGTTAGTCTCGGACGCATCGATCGAACCCTCGGGCGCCCGGCGGCGCCGCGGATCCGCGCATGCGTCCGGAGATCCTGTTTCCCCTCTTCGCACCTGCGAGTGTCTTGCCCGGCATCGGCCCGCGGCTCACCAAGCCGCTTACCAAGCTCGCCGGGCCCTCGGTGGTCGATCTCCTGTGGCATTTGCCGAGCGGCCTGATCGACCGGCGTTATGCGCCCAAGGTGGTCGAGGCCGAACCCGGGCGCATTGCTACTCTGGAGCTCTCGGTCATCCGCCATCAGCCGCCCAAAGGACCTCCGGGCACCGGCCGGCCTTACAAAGTGCGTTGCCGCGACGAGACGGGCGAGATCTACCTCGTGTTCTTCCACCCCCGACCGGAATACCTGCACAAGGTTCTGCCGGAGGGCGCCGTGCGCATCGTGAGCGGGCGCGTCGAAGACTACGGCGATGAACGCCAGATCACCCATCCCGACCACATCGCCCCGCCCAGCGAGCGGGCCCGGCTTCAGACCATCGAGCCCGTTTATCCGTTGGCCGCCGGGATCACGCTCAAGCCGCTGGCCCGCGCGATCGAGGCGGCGTTGATGCGAGCGCCCGAGCTTCCCGAATGGCTCGATGGGGCGCTGTTGCGGCGCGAGGGCTGGCCCGGCTGGCGCGCGGCGCTCGAGCAAGCCCATCATCCGCAGTCCGAAGCCGAGCTTCGGCCGCAGGCCTTGCCGCGCGCGCGCCTCGCCTACGACGAGCTGCTCGCCAATCAGTTGGCCCTGGCTCTGATCCGGACACGCAACCGGCGCCGCCCGGCGAGAGCCCGGCGGGGCGATGGCCGGTTCCGTCGCGCCGTTGAACGGGCGCTGCCCTTCGCGCTCACCGCCGGTCAGAGGCAGGTGCTTGCGGAGATCGCCGGCGAAATGGCGCAGCCCGCCCGCATGTTCCGCCTGCTCCAGGGCGACGTCGGCAGCGGCAAGACCGTGGTGGCCCTGCTTGCCGCACTGATCGTGATCGAGACCGGCGGCCAAGCCGCCGTGATGGCGCCGACCGAGCTTCTGGCCCGGCAGCATTTCGCCACGCTCGAGCGCCTCGCCGCGCCGGCCGGCATCCGGCTCGCCCTGCTCGTAGGCCGTGGCCGGCCTGACCGAACGTTGCTGGCCGACTTGGCGGAAGGCCACATCGACCTCGTGATCGGCACTCATGCGCTGTTTCAAGAAGGGGTCGCCTTCAAGGACTTGGCACTCGCCATCATCGACGAGCAGCATCGTTTCGGCGTGCACCAGCGCCTGAGTCTCGCGAGCAAGGGTGCGGACGCCCACGTCCTCGTGATGACGGCGACGCCGATTCCGCGCACGCTCTCGCTCACCGCCTACGGCCCAGGTCTACTGGATCTGTCCGCTGGTAGAGGAGTCGGAGAAGGCCGACCTGGCCGCCGCCACGGCCCGTCACGCGCAGCTGACGGCGCTGTTCGGCCCGCGCGTGGGACTCGTCCACGGGCGCCTCAAAGGCGCAGAGAAGGATGCGGCCATGGCCGGCTTTGCGGGCGAGGCTTACGATCTCTTGGTGGCGACCACGGTGGTCGAGGTGGGCGTCGACGTGCCGCAAGCATCGATCATGGTCATCGAGCACGCGGAACGATTCGGCCTGGCTCAGCTCCATCAGTTGCGCGGGCGTATCGGCCGGAGCGACAAGCCCGGCACATGCCTCTTGCTCTACACTCCGCCGCTCGGGGCCGCCGCCAAGAAGCGCCTGAGCACCTTGCGCGAGACCGACGATGGCTTCCGGATTGCCGAGGAGGACTTGCGGCTTCGTGGCGCCGGCGAGTTGCTCGGCGTACGGCAGAGCGGTCTGCCCCAGTTCCGGCTCGCCGATCTCGGCACTCACGCGGTGCTCGTTCAGGCGGCACGCGATGACGCTGCCCTCATCGTCGCGCGCGATCCCGAGCTCAAGAGCGCACGCGGCGAGGCGTTGCGCACGCTGCTCTATCTCTTCGAGCGCGACGCCGCCGTGAAATATTTTCTGTCCGGCTAGGCCTCGTCCTCGCCCGGCCGGGCGAGCTCGGGCTTGAGCAGCTTTCCGCCATACACCGTGCGCAGGTTGCGGCGCTGCTGGTCGAGCGGCCGGCGGTCCGGCGGGGTCACGATGCCGCCGGAGATCACCAGCTTCAAGCCTTCCTCGATCGACATGTGAAGCGGCACGAGGTCTTCGCGCGAGAGGAAGAGCAGGAACCCGGAGGTTGGATTGGGTGTGGTGGGGACGAAGACGTTGAGCGTCACCTCCTCGAATCGGTTCTGTATTTCGCCTGTGCTCGTGCTCGTGACAAACCCGATCACCCACATTCCTTGGCGCGGGTATTCGACGAGCACGACCTGGCGAAACGCCCCGCTCTTTTGCGCGAGGATCGATTCGAACACCTGCTTGAGCGCGCCGTAGATGTGGCGCACGACCGGCATGCGCTCGAAAATCCGCTCGCCGATCCGGTTGTAGAGCCGTCCGAGAAAGCCGCTGAACGCCCAGCCGATGAGCGTGAGCACGGCGAGCAGGATGATCAGGCCGATGCCCGGAATGCTGAACGGCAGGTAGCGCTCCGGGTTGTATTCCGGGGGAACGAGCGGCAGGACCTTCTCGTCGACGAAATTGACGAAGGCCCAGAGCACCCAGATGGTGATGCCGATGGGCGCCGTGACCACGATGCCGGCCACGAGATAGTTGCGCAGCCGCGCAAGCAATCCCGAGCGCCGTGCGGGCCGGACCAGGGGTTCGCCCCCGCCGGGTCCGTCAGCGGGCTTCGGCTGCTCGTCGGGATTCGCCGGGGCGCGTTCCTCGCTCATGGCGCGCAAGCCTCATCGAACGGCGCGATCGACGGATTGTTCACGAGCTCGCCCACTCCGTAAAGGGCCGGGCCAGGCCGCGGCTCATTCGCTTGAGGGCGCGAGCAGCGCCACTGTGCCGCGCCAGGCCGCCGCGCCGTCGAGGCCCGTCGGATTCTCCGCTCGCGACGCCATCGCGCCGCCGACCTCCCGAGCCAGAATCCCCGCGGCTTCGTCGAACCGACCCGCGCGCGGCGGCAGGTGGAGGCTACCGAAGACGATGGCCGGACGGATGACCTCCTCCTCCACCGTGCCGATATAGAGGGGCGTGCCTTGCGGCGCCAGCCAGAAGCCGCTCTCCCAGACACGCAGGATCAGCCGGCCGTGCGTGCCGTTCGGCTTCACGAGCACCAGGGCCTCGCCCTTGCCGTCCCAGAAGCGGGGCAGCACGGGCCGTACCGCGCCGGTCTCCGCCGCGGTGAGCAACGCCAGCACCTGCACGGCGCCCCATTCCGGCGGCGCGCGCCAGCCGGCGGCAAGCGCCGCCTCGCGCAGGCGATCGAGGGGCATGCCGGCCTGCACGTTGAGCGGCTCGTCGAGGTGCCCGACGAAATCGCTGCGATACGCCGGCAGCGACCGCCAGTCGCCGTCGCGCCACGACTCGGTCGTGACCAGCCGCACGAACCCGGCGGTCGGCTCACGGCCCACCCAATCGCCCCAGCGCAGGGCAAAGCTGATGGAGCCGGCCGCCACCAGCACGGCAAACGCACTCAGGCCGAGCACGCGGCCCCACCTCAGCGTGGGCCATGGAATATGGCGCCAGGTCACGACCGTCAGCACAAGCAGCCAGCCCAGGCCCAAAAGGAGGCCTTCGCCCAGGCTCGAAATCACCAGGCGGCCGAAATAGAGCTGGGCGAAACTGATGAGCCCGACGAACACGGAGGCCGCAAACAGCATGACGAGCCGCCAGCCTGCGGACGGCAGCGCGGGCAGGCAGAGGATGGCGAGATAGCCGATCAGGATGACCCAGATCGCCGCATGGGCGCTCGGATAGGCGGAATAGAGCGATGATTGGGCTTCGATCGCCCCGGGCGCCAGGCCCTCCAGCATGATCGCCGTGGCGTAAGCAAAGGCCGCCGAGATGACCCAGTAGCCGGTCACCGCCCAATCCCGTCGAACGAGCAGGATCACGAGCACCGCGCCGACGAGCGGCAGAAGCACCGGCGCATCGCCGAGACCCATGACCGCCGCCATCAGGGTATCGGCCCATTCGGTGCGAACGCCCTCAAAGAAGGTGTGGACGGCCCGGTTGGCGTGGGTGATGGGATCGCCGTCGATGACGTCGGCCAAGAGCACGGACATGCCGGCGAAGGCTCCAAGCGAGGTGGCGCCCAAGAGGCCCATGGCCACGCTCGGGCGGTGGCGAGGATCGACGAAGGGCAGGAGGAGCGAGGCACCGCCGCGCTCCAGCGCCGATCTCTGGCGTAGGGGGTCGCGCGCCCATTCGTGAAGGCGCAGGGCGAGCGTCGGGCCCGTGACCGTGAAGAAACGCAAGGCACGGCGCGCGCCCGCGTAGCACAACCAGATGACGCCGGCGATGAGCAGGATGAACACGACGAACCGCCAGGTCATGGCGCCGGTGAACTGCATGCCAAGCCCGACCGCCATGCCCGGCAGCAGGTAGACGAGCGAGCCCAGAATCGCCGAGGCGATGTTGAAGATCGTGAACTTGAGTTGATTCATGCGGGCCAGGCCCGCGAAGAAGGGCACGAGTGGCCGCACGGGGCCGAGCGCACGCGCGAGGAAGACGGCCTTGCCGCCGTGCCGGGCGAAGAACCGTTCCGAACGCGTGACGAGGGCTTGATGTTTCTGGAACCAGCGCAGTGTGAAGATTCGGCGGCCGTAGCGTCGTCCGATCCAATAGCCGATCGCATCGCCGATGATGCCGCCCGTCGTCATGGCGAGCATGGCGACGTCGAAGCGCAGCGCGCCCGTGCCCACGAGGAAGCCGTAGCCCAGCATCAGCCACGATCCCGGCAGCAGATAGCCAATGACGACGATCGTCTCGAACACGCCGATCAGGAAGATGATCACGCCCGACCATTCCGGGTGGGCCGCGATCGCGTCGAGCACAGGCTGGAAGATCTCAGTCATCGCAGTTTGGCGCGGCAACGAGGCCTTGCCCGTTCATCGGCAGGGCTGCTGGGCTGGATCGAGTGGAGCCCGAAGCCCCTCGGCTCGTCAAATCTTTGTGACGCCGCTGCGGCTTGGCCCAAAGATGGCGCGCTGGCCTTTTCTCCGCCGGGCGCGGCATCCATGTTGTCTCTACTGTGATGCCTCTTCCGCGCATCCTCGGTCTTGCCACCGCGGTCCCGCCCTTCCGTCTGGCCCAGGAGGCGGTCACGGCCTTGGCCGAACGCCTCTTCGGCGAGGCCTTCGAAGACCTGGCGCGCCTCCTCCCAGTCTATGCCAACGCCGCGGTCAAGACCCGCTACTCCTGCGTGCCGCTCGAGTGGTACGCCGAGGAACACGCCTTCGGCGAACGCAATCGACTCTACGTCGAGAATGCAGTCAAGCTCCTCGAACAAGCCGCCGGATCGGCGCTGGCGCAGGCGTCGCTTGCGCCCGCGGCGGTCGATTCGCTGGTCGTCGTGTCGAGCACGGGGGTGGCGACACCGAGTCTCGATGCGCGGCTGATGGAGCGGCTGCCCTTCCGTCGCGACGTCGAGCGCCTGCCGATCTTCGGTCTCGGCTGCGCGGGCGGCGTGCTGGGGCTCAGCCGCGCCGCGGCGCTGGCGCGCAGTCGGCCCGGCAGCATCCTGCTGCTGCTCGTCGTCGAACTGTGCGGTCTCACGTTCCGGCCTCGCGATCAATCCAAGAGCAATTTCATCGCCACGGCCCTGTTCGGCGACGGCGCGGCAGCAGCCCTGATCTCGACCCGGGGACCGGGGCCCGGGCTTCGGGCTTGGGGCGAGCACACGTGGCCGAATTCCCTCGACGTCATGGGCTGGCGCATCGAGGACGACGGCTTCGGCGTGCTGTTTTCGCGCGACATCCCGGCGCTGATCCGCGCCCATATGGCGGACGTGACGGCATCGTACCTCGACAAGCACGGCTTAACGCTTAAGGACATCGACAGCTTCGTGTGCCATCCGGGCGGGGCCAAGGTCATCGCCGCGCTCGAGGAAATCTTTCGGCTACCGCCGGGCGGGCTCGTCCATTCCCGTGACGTGCTGCGTGACTTCGGCAACATGTCGGCGGCGAGCCTCTTCTTCGTGCTCGAGCGTGCGCTCGCCTGCGGCCAAGGCCGCCGCCACCTGCTGAGCGCGCTGGGGCCCGGTTTCACCGCGGGCTTTGCCACGCTCGAGGCGGCATGACGGCCGGTTTCGTTCTCCTCGCGCTCGTGGCACTCCAGCGCGTGGCCGAGCTCCTCTGGGCGCGAGGCAACACCAAGCGGCTGCTCGCCGAGGGTGGCTACGAAGTCGGCCGCGGCCACTACCCTTTTCTCGTCGGGCTTCACGGGGCCTGGTTGCTCTCTCTCGCCACGGCCGTGGCCGTGGCACCGCCGCTCCCGTTGAGTCTGCCCGCCCTCGTGGCCTTTCTCGCGCTCCAGCCGCTGCGGCTTTGGGTCATCTTGAGCCTCGGCCGGCGTTGGACGACGCGCATCATCATCAAGC
Organism: uncultured Hyphomicrobiales bacterium; assembly: GCA_964631625.1. Classification (GTDB taxonomy): domain Bacteria; phylum Pseudomonadota; class Alphaproteobacteria; order UBA828; family JAPUJA01; genus CAZVZP01. Next base: position 29,790 of record CAZVZP010000009.1, read on the forward strand.
CCGAGGCGCCGCTCTCGCGCGCCGGGCCCTATCGGTTGCTCAAGCACCCCAACTACGCGATCGTCGCTGCCGAGATCGCGCTCTTGCCGCTGGTGTTCGGACAGTGGCCGATCGCTCTCGGCTTCTCCGTTGCCAACGCCGGGCTTCTCGCTTGGCGCGTTGCGGTCGAGGACCGTGCCCTCGCATCCTGCCGGGCGCTTACGCCTCGGCTGCGATCGAGGTGCGAATGACGATCTCGGAGGTGAGCGTGCGGTGCACGGGACACTTGTTCGCGATCTCGAGCAGACGCTCGCGCTGCTCCGCCGTGAGCGGGCCGCGCAGCGTGATGCGCCGGTCGATCCGCGAGAGCATCCCCTCCTTGGTCTCGCACTCGGCGCAGTCGGTCGCATGAATCTTCGTGTGCGAGAGAGCGACCTCGACCCGTTCGAGCGGCCACTGCTTGCGCTCGGCATAGAGGCGGAGCGTCATGGCGGTGCAACTGCCCAAGGAAGCGAGCAGCAAATCGTAGGGCGACGGCCCGCCGTCGCGCCCGCCGGCCGAGGCAGGCTCATCGGCCTTGAGGCGGTGGCGGCCCGCGAGGATGCTCTGCCCGAAGCGACCCTTGCCGGATTCCTCGACAAGAATCATGTGGGTAGCGCGCGCCTTGTCTTCCGCCATCATCGTCTCCGTGGGGTCGCCGCCGCCGGGCTTGCGAGGAGGGAGTCCGGCGCGCCCGCTCGGCTCGCGCACTATAATGGCCACCCGCGCCGTGCTCTAGCGGCGCGGCAATAGCGGTCGATGGGAATCGGCTGCGGTGGTTGTCGTCGGGTCAGGAGCCGAGCGCCGTGCTCGTCTCGCTCACGTGGCGCACGACGGCACAGGGCAGGTTGCCCCTCCGAAGGAGCCGGCACGCTTCCTCGGCCTCGGACTCCGTCAAGCCGACGAAGCGCGCCCGATAGAGCGTGCCGCCGTTCTGCTCCACGGTCATCAGC
>CAZVZP010000010.1:0-4789 GCA_964631625.1 uncultured Hyphomicrobiales bacterium
AGTGCGTCCAACGGCCTTGCACCGCGGACGCTCTCGCCTCGCTCCGACCTCCGACCGGGCCGAGACGCGAACACGATCCACGAAGGCTACGGCCGGCTCAAAGTGGGGTCAAGCTCGTTCGGCCAAAGCCGGATTTGCGTCATGGGCTTTCACCGCTGCGCCGCAGCCTCAAATCATCGTGAGCCGCTCGTCCGCTCTGCTATCGAGCGCCATATCTCAAACCAATCGGCGTGCGCGACCGAGCAACGCGTCGAGGCGACAGAAATGACACGCCCCGTGCGGGCGGCTGCCCTGAGTCTCGCGGTGCTGGGGCTCGTGCTGTCGGGTTGCGCCTACGAAGGCGAGGAACCGGCCTACAATGGCGCCTATTACGGCAGCCTGCGACTGGGCCAGCCGCACCTGACGGTGCGCGAGAAGCGGCTCGATCCGGATGCGTTCGAGGTGTGGGGTCGAGCGCGAACCATCCCGGTCGAGATTCACGGCAATCCCCTCGCCATGACCCAGGCGGCGTTCGATGATCTCGTGCTCGAGCGCATGCAGCCGGCCCGCTGGAAGCCGACGGCGCTTCGCCCGAGCCTCACCTTCGTCCCCGCACCGGAGACGGCGGACTCCGAAGTGCGCATCGTCGCGGCCTTCGAGTATGCGGAGGGCGCGGCTTTCCAGGACTTCTGCCGGAGCCGCGCCGTTCCAATCCGGCCCAACGATGGCGACACTCTCACAATGCGTTTCGTGTTGTGCCGGGGCGACGAAGTGCTGTCGTCCGCCCGAACCGATATCTGGGGGAGCGGCGCCGATGTCGAACTCCGGTTCCAGCACAAGGTTTCGGACGCAACGCTCGCGCTCTTCCCCTACCGCGACCGCCGGCCTGGCGTCATCGCCACGCCCTCGGGCCTGGTGCTCGATCGGCCGCTAAGCCACCGTCACTTCGGTGTCGCCCTGCGTCGGCACTAGCCCCGGTGCGCGTCGAGGAAGGCGCGCAGCGTGCGCAGATAGTCCTCCGGCTCCTCCCACATCGGCAGATGGGAGCTGTTGGGAAACACCTTGATGCGCGAGTTGGGCAGATGCTGGTGGATGCGCATCGAGCAGGCGGGGGTCAGTTCGTCGTGCAGACCGCAGAGCACGAGGCAGGGCTGGGCGATCTCGTTGAGCCGGGGTAGCCAGTTCTTGTCCTTGATACTGCCCACATAAAGAAACTCGTTGGGGCCCTGGATCGCGTTGTAGGGGCCCATGTTCCAATCGCCGAGCGAGCGGTTGACTGCCGGCGGCCATAAGGCGAGCCGGCAGACGTGGCGGTAGTTGAGAATCGTGACCGCGGCCTGGTATTCGGGATGGTCGAGCGTGCCTTCGGCCTCGTGGCGCTGCATCATCGCCTCGGTCTCGGGGCCGAGCGCGCGGCGTAGCCGCATGAGTTCGCCGACGAGGTGCGGAATATCACAAGCGCCGTTGGACAGGATGTAGGTCTTGAACGCGTTCGGGTAGGTCAGCGCGTATTCGGTGCCGAGCCAAGTGCCCCAGCTCTGCCCGTAGAGATGAACCTTGCCGAGGCCAAGCGCCGCGCGCACGGCCTCGGCCTCGCGCACGTAGCGCTCGATCGTCCACAGCTTGCAATCGTCCGGTCGGTCTGACTGACCGCAGCCGAGCTGATCATAGGCGACGACCCGGTAGCCGTGGTCGGCGAGGCAGGACAGCGCATCTCGTACATAATCGCACGGCAGCCCCGGTCCGCCGTTGAGGCAGAACAGCACCTCGTCACCCTTGCCGAAGCTGTAGGCCACGACCGTGTAGCCGTCGACCTTGACCTTGATCGTCTCGTCCGGCTTGCGTTCGTCACCCATTGGCTCGGCCCCCCAATCGTGCACCCGCCGGCATCGCAGCCGGCGCCGTTATCCTTGCCCGGAAAGATAGACTCGCCGCATCCCCGCTCACAACCCGCGCGCGATGCAGGGCGAGGCACGGCCGCAGCCTTGACAGAGCCGGGAGCAACGCGGACCCTGTGGGTAGCGGGGCGCAGCGGTCGCGCCGGCTGCGTCGCCCTGTCGTGCGAGGCGTCGAGGAGAGGTCGCCATGGTCCGCTTTCTAGCCCTGCTTGCCGCTCTCTTGCTCGGTGCGCCGTCCCTCGCCTGGGCGCAGGACTTAACGGTCACGATGTTCCGTCTCTCCGACGGCGCGCCGATCGGCGTCGTGCAGATTCGGGAGGTGCCGGGCTTCGGCCTGCTGTTTGCACCCAATCTCTCGGGCCTGCCGCCGGGCTTCCACGGCTTCCACCTGCATCTGTTCCCGGACTGCAGCACGCGCGAGAAAGACGGCGTGATGATGCCGGGCTTGGGCGCCGGAAATCATTTCGATCCCAAAGACACCGGGCGGCACGAGGGTCCCTATGGAGAAGGCCATCTCGGCGATTTGCCGACTCTGTGGGTCGAGGCCGACGGCACGGCCGTTCGGCCCGTGCTCGGACAGCGGCCGACGCTCGCCGACGTGCACGGCCACGCCCTGATGATTCACGAAGGCGGCGACAATTATTCGGACGAGCTCGAACCGCTCGGCGGGGGCGGGGCGCGCATCGCCTGCGGGGTCGTGCCGTAGGATCGAGGACCGCACCGTGGCGCCGGTGCGCAAGGGGCCGGCGTTGAAAGGCGAGCACGAGGTCCTGTTCGCCAACGACGCCTTCTACCAGGCCTTTGCCGAGCGCGATCTTGCCGCAATGGACGAGCTATGGGCGCGCGAGACGCCGGTCGCCTGCATTCATCCCGGCTGGGAGGCGCTCGCCGGTCGCGATGCGGTGCTCGCGAGCTGGCGCGCGATCCTCGAGAGCCCGTCCGCGCCGCGCATCCGCTGCCTCGAGCCGAAGGCCTTCGCCTTCGGCGATGTCGCGTTCGTCATTTGCTACGAGGCGATCGAGCGTAGCGCGCTCGTGGCTACGAACATCTTCGTGCGCGAGGATGGTGCTTGGCGGCTCGTGCACCACCAGGCGGGGCCCACGAACCACCAGCCCAAGGACGAGGCCGAGCCCTCGAGCAGCGTTCACTAGTGGTGCGGATCCGCGCGCACGCACGAGTGCGAACCAGGTGCGGGCGATGACCCGCGAGAAGGCGAGCACCTCGGCATCGTGCCGCCGCGCAGAAACCGAAAGGTTCAATACACATACGACGCCGCGCTCTACAAGCACCGCAACATCGTCGAGCGCTCGATCAATCGCCTGAAAGACTGGCGCCGCATCGCCACCCGCTTCGACAAGCTCACCCGCAACTTTGTTGCCGCCTTTGACCTCTTCGCTGCCTGTCCCTGGCTTCGCTATTGAGTCCACATCCTAGCCGCTAGACGTTGAATATTGTTTCTAGAATTGAGGGTCCGCTGGGTCATCACTTCATTTCTGTAATAACGAAGAATACGGCGGCTCGGTCCTGGATTCGTTCTACCCACCCGGATACCTCATATTCGGGTTCCATTTGTCTTTTTGATTCCTGAATGGCATCGTTGAGTGCCGCGTCGGTCAAAAGCGCGGATGTTGGGTGGGAATAACCGACTGTGACTAGAATGAAGTCCGGCTTTTTACCGTCACCGCTGAAGTTTGGCCTCACAATTAACTCGCCCACTGGTGTGGTGGTGGCCATGGACAAGCCGGTTTCTGGATTACCCATCGCCGTCGCGAGACCAGCGATAACCGCCTGACTGACGTTCTCAACCCACTGAGCTCGCGTCATCGCGAAGACCGTTCGCGCATCTTCTTTCGATAAAATCTCGATTTCCGATTCTCCCGGGTAAGGGAGTTGTGCGGCTTCCTGCTCTTTGCTGCAGGCGAGCATAATTCGATACAGACGCTGATCCATTTCACTGCCGCTAGGATCTGGTTGGGCTTTAAGCATCGCTTCGGTTTCATCGGGCTCAAACTCGTCCTCTAGTCCGTCAGCCAAACAAAGACAGCTGCGCTCAGCATTCATCAGCGGCATGCCCTGCGCATGCAAATCATTGCTGCAACGCTCTATGTATGCATTCTTGGCATCGTCTGGCCACCAGTCGGCGGCAGCCGCGAGCTGGGAAATAGTTATTCCCGCTAGAAGCCCGAAGAGAGCGCACGCCGTCCGATTCATCTGATGTAACCGGCCCCCACCGAGGGGTCCGATTGTGATGTTAGTTGATGGGCGCATCGGGTGCCACTGATGGGCTGGCCGGTCGAGCGCCCGGCGACGAGGCTGGCGAGGACGGCCACGGCACCACCTCCGGCGCCGACGGCTCGAACTCCTTCGCCAGTTCCTCCGGCGTGCGACCGGCTCAAACCAGCTCTACCATCTGCCGGCAAAACTCCGGCGCATAGGGTGGGTGCTTTCTTGCCATCGTGAACTCCGAAAACTCCAATGTTCGGATGTCCACAAAACCGGGACAACTTCACACCGTGCGGTGTCCAAGTCTAGAGGTAACGCAGCACCAAGAGTTGGACGCTTAGATAGAGATAAGCCACAGGCCACAACGCGAGAGCCCAAAACTTCATCGCAGCCACCCGCCCGATAGTGTGCATCAAAGGATTCAAAACGACTCGTCGCAGGATTATACGATTTAACGTGAAGCCTATTACCACATAGGTAATCAGATATGTAATAAGGTGAGTTAGAGCTGACACATTCGCAGCAAATAGGATAATTACGATGCACGCAAATAGTGCTAACGCGGCAACGTAAATGCCGCAGACCTGCCATGCAGGAATTCTCTTCGCCGCTACGTTGTCCCCGCCATCGCTTGCCATAATTGAGGTCCAAAGAAGTGACCGGCCCCCAAAGAGTGGTCCAGTTTTAAA
>CAZVZP010000010.1:4799-9425 GCA_964631625.1 uncultured Hyphomicrobiales bacterium
TGAGCCGACGGGCCTGCGAGACCTTGAGACCGGCGGCAACTCGCGCTGCGCCATCACGGTGTTCTCGCGGATGAAGCGGGCGAAGCGCAGATAGCGGCTGCGGTCGAGCGCGACCCCGGCGTCCTTATGATTCTGAATCACCAGCACCTTCATGATCGGCCTCGACCACGGCTGCGCGCTGAAACATGTAGCGGCGCCGAAGCCCGGTTCAAGCTCAGCGTCGATCCTCATCGAGCGGGGTGGCCGTCAAAGCGAGGCCGAGCCGCCGCTTCTCCTCGTCCGTGAAGAACGGGTCGGCGAGAACGTTCGAAGCCGGCACGCCGCGCGCCGCGAGCAACGAGCGCGCGGCCTGGACCAGCGCGGGAGGACCCGCGAGGTAGGCGAGAAGCCTCTCGGGGCGCATTACGGGCTCGGCGAGATCGCGTGCGAGCCAGTCGGCGGGCGTGCCCGGGCACGCGTCGGCCGGCGGGTCGCGCTCGACGGTTGCGATGAAGCGGAAGTTGTCGTGCCGCCGCTCGAGCGACCGGAAATGCCCGACGCCATAGAGATCCCGCGCCTCGCGCGCACCGTAATAGAGGCGAAGCGGATGGTGGAAGCCCGAGGCAAGAGCCGTGTCCACGATCGACTTCATGGGCGCGAGGCCGGAGCCCCCGCCGATGCATAGGATCGGCCCCGCATGATCGGGACGATAGCGCATGTCGCCGAAGGGGCCGGCGAGGGCGACCCGTTCGCCGAGGCTGAGGGCCTCGTGCGCGTAGGTGCTCGCCCCCTCGGTTCCGGTGCTGCGCACATGAAACACGAGCCGCCGCTCCCCGGGACGGTTCGCCATCGAATAATCGCGCGCCGGACGGTTGGCGAACTTGAGGCTCGCGTACTGGCCGCTCTCGAAGTCGAGCCTTCGGCCGGCTTCCGGCTCGAGATGGACAATGACGATGTCCGAACTCGCATGCTCGAGCCGGACCACGCGGCAGAAAAGGACTTGCACCGGTTGCGAGCTCATCGCTCGGCTCGCTCGGCGGGAATTCCGCCTACCAGTAGTTGTCGAGGTCCGCGCCGGCATTGAGCGCCGTCCGCTCTCGGCTTCGGCGCGCGAGTCCGAACCAGCGGGTGCCAATGGCGCGCGAGAGCGCCTCGACTTGCGAACCGTATCGCTCGATTTCTTCGGCGACGCGCACGGCGATGCCCGGATGGCTGCGAGCAAGCTCCTCGGCGGTCACCTCGAGCCACAGCTTGAGCCGCTCGGGTGAGGCCTCGATATGGGGCTGGAAGGCGTAGGTCGATGTGCCGAGGCGAAACCCCTGGTTGGGGCACGTCGCGTTGGTCAGCAACGGCACTGCCCCTTGGGGCAGCTCGAAGCTGTCGTCGTGGTAGGCGACGGCATGGATGGGATCGGCAATGCCCTCGAGCAAGCGCTCGTCCGCCGCCTCCGGCGTGCGATGCAGCGCCACCAGGCCGACCTCGCCGTGGCTGTTGCGCCTGACCGGGGCGCCGAAGGCCCGTGCCGCGAGCTGCGCGCCGAGGCACAGTGCGAGCACCGGCTTGCGGTTCGCGTGGAAATGGCGGATGAGGTTGGCCGTGCGCCGAAGATGGGGGTATGTGTCGTCGTCCTCCGCGCTCGGGCTGCCGCCGAGGACGATGAGCCCGTCATAATACGCGTGATCGGACGGCAGCCGGCCGTCCTTCCACATCTCGCTGATCTTCAGCTCAATGCCGAGTTCGCTCGCGATCGCCCCGAGACGGTCGAGCGGCGAAATCTCCTCATGCTGAATGACGGCGATGCGCACGGCCACGCTCCTCTGCCGGACGAGCCTCACCTCCCCTCAATAGCGCGGATCGACGGCGAAGGAAATGGTGGCCGGCCGCGCGGCTTATTCGCGGATGAAGGGGGCGCTCAGGGGGCGGGGCGCCAACGCTCGAGCGCGCGGTCGAGCTCGGCCCGTTCCTCTTCAGAGAGGCTGCGCTCGGCGAGGGCGGTCCAGCCTTCCCGGTCGCTCACGCCGCCCTTTTCCGCGAGCCGCAGCCAAAAGTAAGCGGAGGCGAAGTCGAGCGGCACACCTTCGCCTTGGGCAAAGGCTTTCCCGAGCTCGGCCTGGGCCAAGCCGTAGCCGTGCTCGGCTGCACGCTTGAACCAGCGCGCCGCTTCGGTGGCATCCGGGGCGACGCCCAACCCGTCGCGATAAAGCACGCCGATGTTGCGCTCTGCCTCGGCGAGCCCCTGGTCGGAGGCCCGGCGATACCATTTGAACGCCTCGAGGTAATCCACCGCCACGCCGCGGCCGTAGCGATAGAACTCGCCGAGCTCGTTCTGGGCCTCGGGCACCTCGGCGGAGGCCGCGAGCTTCATCATCTGGAGCGCGGCATCGGGGTTGGCGGAGATGCCGAGCCCCTCGGCGTACATCACTCCGAGGTTATAGAGGGCGAGCGCGTGGCCCTGGCGCGCGGCGCGGCCGAACCATTGGGCGGCGATCACGAGGTCGGGCACGACGCCCAGGCCCCCGGCGTACAGGGCGCCCAAGTTGTACTGGCTCTGGGCATCGCCCGCGGCGGCGAGAGGGGTCCAGGCTTCGATCGCAGCCTGGTAGTCGCCCGCCTGGTAGGCCTTGAGACCGGTGTCGTAGTCGGCCCGCGCGGGCAGCCCGCCCCAGCAAACGAGCGCGGCCGCGAGCGCGGCCAGCCGCGCGAGTTTTCCCGTGCGGCGCGCAAAGGGAAGGGCAAGCATATCCAGCATGGACGACCGACATCCGGGCGCGAATCGTATTCGATGCTAAAGGTCGATGCTTGATACGCCGTTACTCGCGCGCTGGCGCATACAACTGGTCATCGAGGTTAGGGTTAACGGCGGTTCGAGTCCGAGATGCCGGGCGCCACGGTGCCGCTTCGCCGGCGAGGCGAACGGATGTTGACGCGGGCGGCTCGCGATGCCGTCGCTTGGCAAGCCCTCTGGCCGAGTATTCTCGAAACCGGGCCGCGGGTGTTAACCATCGTTGTCCATAAGATTCCGCCGAATGCGCGAAGAGCTCGGCCGCGCTCAAGCGCCTTGCGCGGCGCGGCTTAAGGAACTCGACCGGGACGCCGCCCGCTCGAAGGTCCGGCAGCCAAACAGACCCTTGCCCGCCAGACGATCATTGACCAGACTGATCCAGATAAACGGAGAGCGGCCTATGTGCGGGTCGTTCGGCTGGTTTTTTAGTCGAATGGCACGGGAATGACGCAGGCCGCATTCCCGGCGGTAGCAGCCTCCGTCGTGGATGGTCCTTAATAGAGGCAAGGGCTCGATTGGAATAAAAGCCGAAGCAAAAGCTTCGTGGGAGAGCCGGGGATGCTGACTTTGGATTGGGTGAAAGGCGACGCAGGCGCCGCGTGGCATGCGCTCGAAACGGTCGATCTTTCGAATGTGACCGCGCGCGGGATTTACATCATTTGGCACGAGGGGAACCCCGGACGCGTGGTGCGGATCGGCTTCGGTGACGTCGCAAGGCGTCTCGAGGCTCACCGAAACGACAGGACGATCCTTGCTTACGGCACAAAGGGGGCGCTACGCGTCACATGGGCAGCCGCGTCGGACGAGGAGCGGCAGGGCGCGGTGCGTTATCTTGCCGATCACTGGTCGCCACTAGTCGCAGATGTGTTTCTGGATGTGCCGCTGATCGCTGTGAACTCTCCGTGGTGACGCAGGACATTCCCGCCAGGATGGCTTCGAGCGTTTCTCTGAGCTTCATGTATTGATACCAGGCCCATGGCGGCTCCTGCCCGGAGGCAATCTTCGCGTTCGCCCAATCCAGAATCTTCTCGAGTTCAGCGCGCATCGGGAAATCCCTATTCGTAGGGCTTTCCCCGAAGCTGGACCATTCCGGTTAAGATTCCGTCAGCATCCCCAAGATATTGATGCGGTGCCAAGGGCTTCGGTCTCGAGAGCTCCCATGTGCCGGGCCCGTAGGGGTAGCAAGCCGCGGTCGGCGCCGCGGTCTCGCGTGCGCCCAAGACGCGTGATGAAGTGCCCCAGCCGGGATCGCTGCTAAGACGCGCGGGCGGCTACGCCGGCACCGGCCGCGTGTTCACGCGGGATGGGACCGGCCCAAGGGCTCGAGGCCGTATGGTTAGCGCCCCAAGACGCCGTGAACTGGAGGCCGGGGCCGGAATCGAACCGACGTACGAGGATTTGCAGTCCTCTGCATAGCCACTCTGCCACCCGGCCCCAAGCGGGCTCTGCCCCGAAAAAAGCGGGGAGAACCGCTATATAGGCCGGGCTCCGAAAGGGGTCAACCGCGGCCGACGCTCGATTGAGATTCCTCGACCTCAAGGTATAGTAGCGCGCCCGCGGTCCGCCGCATGGGGCGCGGCACCGTTGGGGTGGGGTGTCATGCGCGACTACGCCGCCACGCGTCACAACATGGTGGAAGGGCAACTCCGCACCAACGAGGTGACGGAGCCGCGGTTGATCGAAGCGATCGAGGCGGTCCCCCGCGAGCGCTTTGTGCCCGAGCACCTGCGCGCCATCGCCTATGTCGACGAAGACCTCGAGATCGCTCCCGGCCGCTACCTCATGGAGCCCGTGGTGCTGGCACGCCTGCTTCAGGCGGCCGAGCCGAGGCCCGAGGACGTGGTTCTCGAGATCGGCTGCGGCAC
>CAZVZP010000010.1:9435-10620 GCA_964631625.1 uncultured Hyphomicrobiales bacterium
TGCCGCCGTGCTCCTGGGGCGCCTCGTGAGCACGGTCGTGGCGCTCGAGTGCGTGCCCGAGCTCGCGGCCAAGGCCGAGGGCAACGCCGCGGCGCTCGGCGCCGACAATGTCGCGGTCGTAACGGGGCCGCTCACCGAGGGCTTCGCCCGGCAGGCACCCTACGATGTGATTCTCCTCGGCGGCGCGGTTGCCGAGGTGCCGGAACGGTTGCTCGGCCAGCTGGCCGAGGGCGGTCGGCTTCTCGCCGTGGTGCGCGAGGACGCGGCGGTGGGCCGCGCCACCCTGTTCCTCAAGCGCCACGGTGTGATCTCGCGCTGGGTCTTGTTCGACGCCGCGGTGCCGCTGCTCCCGGGCTTCGAGAGCCCGCAACGCTTCGTCTTCTGAACGATGATCGATCAATGGCGATGAACGCGGAACCGCCCAACGAGCTCGATCCGCGCGGCGTCGACGAGCTGTGCCGCCGGGGCGCGCCCTGCCAGCTCATTGACGTGCGCGAACCCTGGGAGGTGGAGATTTGCGCGGTAGCCGACAGCGTGAACATTCCGATGTCGCAGCTGCCGGCACGCCTTGCCGAAATCGCCCGTGACCGGCCGATCGTCGTGATCTGCCATCACGGCCGGCGCAGCGCCGAGGCCGCGGCGTGGTTGCGCCGCCAGGGTTTTTCGCGCACCATCAACCTGCGGGGAGGCGTGGACGCTTGGGCGCGCGACGTCGATCCGACCATGCCGGTTTATTGAGGCGATCGCCATGCCCATCGACCCCGCCCGTCTTGTTCTGCTCGCCGCGCTGGCCCTGCTGTGGGCGGCGCCGGCAGCCCATTCGGAAACGCTCGAAGAGGCGCTCGCCGCAGCCTACGGAGAAAACCCCACGCTGCGGGCCCAGCGCGCTCAGCTTCGCGCAACGGACGAGCGGGTCTCCCAGGCGCTCGGGGGCTGGCGGCCGACGTTGCAATTCGAGACCGCGATCGGCAAACAAGGGATTGAAACCGACAGCCGCTTCTTCACCTCGAAGGAAAACCGTACGCCAGAGAGCTACGCGATCACCTTGAGCCAGCCGCTGTTCCGCGGCGGCCGCACGGTATCGAGCACGGAGAGCGCCAAGAACCTCGTGTACGCCGGCCGGGCGGATCTCCTTTCGGTGGAACAGTCGGTGCTGCTCGACGGCACCACCGCCTACCTCGACGT
>CAZVZP010000010.1:10630-12369 GCA_964631625.1 uncultured Hyphomicrobiales bacterium
TGCTGCGCGGCGAAGCGGTGCTGGATCTGAGCCGGAACAACGAGCGGGTGCTCGAGCAGCACCTGCAGGCGACCCGCGACCGGTTCGAGGTTGGCGACGTCACGCGCACCGATGTGTCGCAGGCGGAAGCGCGCCTTTCGCAGGCCCGTGCCGAACGTATCGCGGCGGAGGGCAGCCTGGTGGCGACGCGCAGCACCTACCAGAGAGTGATCGGCACGATGCCGGGCACGCTCACCTGGCCCGACGTGGCAGGAACGCTGCCGGAAAGTCAGGAGCAGGCAATCGAGGCGGCGCGAGCGCGCCATCCCACGGTCGAGGCCGCCCGCTTCCGCCATCTGTCGTCGGAGAAGGACATCTGGACGGCTACCGGGGCATTGCTGCCCGAACTCAGTCTCGAAGGCGCGCTCGAGCACTTGGAGGATCGCTCGGCGCGCGACAGCCTGGTCGAGTCTGCACGCATTGAGGCCGTCCTCAGCGTGCCGCTCTATCAGTCCGGAGCGGAATATTCGCGCGTGCGCGAGGCCAAAGAGGTGGCCGGGCAGCGGCGCCTCGAGATCGACGAGGCCGAGCGTCAGACCATCGAGGAGGCGGCGCAGGCGTGGGAGGCCGTCGACACTGCCCGAGCCCAGGCCACGGCGTTCCAGGATCAGGTGGTGGCGAACGAGGTCGCGTTGGATGGAGTGCAGCAGGAGCAACTCGTCGGCCTGCGCACCGTGCTCGACGTGCTCGATGCGGAGCAGGAACTTTTCGTGGCCCGGGTCTTCCTCGTGCGCGCACAGCGCGACGTGCTGGTTTCGAGCTATCGCTTGAAGGCAGCGGTGGGCGAGTTGAGCGCGGCGGATCTGGGCTTACCCGTCGAGGGCTACGATCCGACCTTGCACTATGAGAAGGTGCGCACCAAGCTCATCGGCCTTGGCGGCGATTAAGCGGCTGAAATCAAATCCTTCTGTTTGCAATCTCCGGTGGATTTTCGCGCCGCCTTGGCCTATTATGAATTTTTCAGAGCCTAGCATCGAGGCTCGCTCTTGGCGCTTGGTGGGGCCGCCCGGCGTGATTCGGCCATGACCGATACCAAATCCTCTCAGGAACCGTCGATGGAGGACATCTTGTCCTCGATCCGGCGCATCATCTCCGAGGGGGGCGAGCACGAGGAAGTGGATAAGGGCGCGAAGCCGTCGAACGACGGCGGCGAGGTGCTCGAGCTCACCAAGATGGTCGATGAGCAAGGCAATCTGGTAGAGGTCTCTCGGGCACCGCCCGAGCCTCAAGCCGAACCGGAATCGATGGAGGCGCCGGTGCCCGAGCCGGTCGAAGAGGCGGAGCCAGAGCCCGCGGAAGAAGCGCCCCTATCGCCACCCGAGCCCATCGCCCGCGAGCCCGAACATCCCGAGCCGGAGAGCCTGCTGTCCGATCAAGCCGCGGGGCGCGCAGCGCAGGCCCTGGGGCAACTCGCGCGCAGATCCGAACCCGAACCCGTACCACGCGAGACGCTGAGAATCGTGGAATCCGGCAAGACACTCGAGGACTATGTGCTCGACATGCTGCGGCCGATGCTCAAGGAATGGCTCGACCGCAACCTTCCCTCTCTCGTCGAGCGCTTGGTCCAGAGGGAAATTCACAGGGTCTCTCGGCGCGCCGACCGCGACTGAGCCCGGCCCGCCGGTCGGTCGCAAGTGACGCCGGCGCCCTCCGCCTTGCGCTTTGGCGCGCAAGGGCTAAAACCGTCCCATGCTCGAGAA
>CAZVZP010000010.1:12379-27693 GCA_964631625.1 uncultured Hyphomicrobiales bacterium
GGGCCAAGCCCTATTCGATCGTCATCCCGCCGCCCAACGTCACCGGCTCGCTCCATATGGGGCACGCGCTCAACAACACGCTGCAGGACGTGCTGGTGCGCTTCGAGCGCAAGCGCGGGCGCGACGTGCTGTGGCAGGTGGGCACCGACCATGCGGGTATCGCGACTCAGATCGTGGTCGAACGGCAATTGGCGGCACAGGGCTTGAGCCGCGCCAAGCTGGGGCGTGAGGCCTTCATCGAGCGGGTGTGGCGCTGGCGCCAGGAATCGGGCGGCGCGATCATCGGACAATTGCGCCGGCTCGGCGCTTCGGCCGACTGGCGGCGCGAGCGCTTCACCATGGACGAAGGGCTTTCGCGCGCCGTGCTCAAGGTGTTCGTCGCGCTCCACAAGGGGGGCCTGATCTTCCGCGACAAGCGCCTGGTCAACTGGGACTGCGCGCTCGGCACGGCGCTCTCGGACCTCGAGGTCGAGCAGCGCGAGGTGGACGGTCACCTCTGGTACATCCGCTATCCCATTGCGGACGAACCGGGCCGCGTCATCACCGTAGCGACAACCCGGCCCGAGACCATGCTGGGCGATACGGGCGTTGCGGTGAATCCGGAGGATGAGCGCTACAAGCATCTCGTGGGCAAATTCGCTCTGCTGCCGTTGGTCGGTCGCCGTATTCCGATCGTGGCCGACGCCTACAGCGATCCGCAGAAGGGCTCGGGCGCGGTCAAGATCACGCCGGCGCACGACTTCAACGACTTCGAGGTCGGCCGCCGGCACGGCCTGGCGCTCATCAACGTGCTGACCCCCGACGGCCGAATTGTTGACAGCCCGTTCGCAGATTTTTCCTGGAGGCACAGGGCTCCAGATCGGCATGGAGTTATCCATGCGGATGAAGATGGCGGCGTCGTCGGACCTCCGACTGTCGAGTTGATTCCTGCCCAATACCGTGGGCTCGATCGTTTCGTAGCTCGTGAGCGAATTGTTCGTGATCTGCAAGCCGAGGACCTCCTCGAAAAGGTCGAGAAGCACCGTCATGTCGTGCCATACGGCGACCGCTCGGGCACGGTGATCGAGCCCTATCTCACGGACCAGTGGTATGTGGACGCGAAGCGGCTGGCCGAGCCCGCGATCGAAGCGGTCAAACAGGGCCGCATCGTGTTCGTGCCCGACTCCTGGTCCAAGACCTATTTCGAGTGGATGCGCAACATCGAGCCCTGGTGCGTCTCGCGCCAGATCTGGTGGGGCCACCGGATTCCGGCCTGGTACGGGCCGAACGGGCGGGTGTTCGTCGAGGAGAGCGAGGAGGCGGCGCGTGCCGCGGCGCGCGCTTACTACAAGGAAGAGGTCACGCTCGCGCGCGACCCCGACGTGCTCGACACCTGGTTCTCCTCGGCGCTGTGGCCGTTCTCGACGATGGGCTGGCCCGACGAGACGCCGGAACTCGCCCGCTATTATCCAACCGACGTGCTGGTCACCGGCTTCGACATCATCTTCTTCTGGGTCGCCCGCATGATCATGATGGGCCTGCACTTCATGAAGGAGGTGCCGTTCCGCACGGTCTACATCCACGCCCTGGTGCGCGACGAGAAGGGCCAGAAGATGTCCAAGAGCAAGGGCAACGTGATCGATCCGCTCGTGCTCATGGACCGTTACGGGGCGGACGCGCTGCGCTTCACGCTGGCGGCGCTCGCCGCGCAGGGGCGCGACATCAAGCTCGCCGAGCGCCGCGTCGAGGGCTACCGCAACTTTGCAACCAAGCTGTGGAATGCCGCGCGCTTTTGCGAGATGAATGAGTGCCGGCCGCAAGCCGGCTTCGACCCCGCTCGGGTGCGCGCCACGCTCAACCGCTGGATCGTCGGCGAAACGGCGCGCACGGTCGGCGAGGTCGAAGGTGCGCTCGAGGGTTTCCGCTTCAACGAGGCGGCCAACGCCATCTACCACTTCACCTGGGGCACCTTCTGCGACTGGTATCTCGAGTTCATCAAGCCGGCGCTTGGAGGCCCGGACGAGGCGCTGAAGGCCGAGACGCGGGCGACCGCGGCCTGGGCGCTCGGCCGGATTCTGCACCTGCTGCATCCCTTCATGCCCTTCGTGACGGAAGAGCTGTGGGGCCGCTTCGGATTCGGCCCGCCGTTGCTCATCGAAGCGCCGTGGCCCCGGCGAGAGGGCGCAGTCGATCATCCAGGGATCTCGAACGAGGTCGATTATGTCGTGCGCGTGATCTCCGAAATCCGGACCGCCCGCGCCGAGACGAATGTGCCGCCCTCCGCGCACTTGCGGCTCCTCGCCAAGGATATGAGCGAGGAGCATGGCGCTTGGCTTAGGGCCCATCGCGAGGCGCTGCTCCGCCTGGCGCGGCTCGACGGCGTGGAGGGTCTCGACGGTGCGGTTCCACGAGGCGCCATGCAGCTGGTGATCGAGGAGGCGGCGCTGATCTTGCCGCTCGCCGGCATCGTCGATATTGCCGCGGAGCAAGCGCGGCTGCGCAAAGAGATTAAACGGCTCGACGGCGAGCTCGAGCGAATGGCCAAGAAACTGGCGAACGACGATTTCCTGGCGCGCGCTCCGGAAGAGATCGTGGCCGAGCAGCGCGAACGCCACGCCGATGCGGCCCGGGCGCGTGCCCGGCTCGAGGGCGCGCTCGCTCGCCTGACCCTCTAGCGGCTCCCGTGCCTCAGATCGACCACCGCCAACAGCTGCCTCATCTCTACGCACCGGAGGTCGAGGGCCCGCATCTCGTCGAGGTGCCCGCGATGAATTTCATCATGATCGACGGCGAGGGCGACCCGGCGCACGCGCGGAGCTTCGCGCAAGGGCTCGAGACGCTGCGCTATCTCGCCTTTGCGCTCAAGTTCAACCTGGTCGAGGTGCGGCCCGACCAGGCCTTTGCGGTGATGCCGTTCGAGGCCCTGATCTGGCAGCTGAGCGGGCCGGCCGCCCAGCCCAGGGAGGCGGCGGGCTGGCGCTGGACCGCCCTGGTCATGCAGCCCGAGGCCGTCACCCTCGAGCACTTCCAGGCGACGGCCGCCGAGGTCATCGACAGCACCATGGCCAAGATGGTCGCGCAGGTCCGCTTCGCGAGCTTCGCCGAGGGCCGTTGCGCGCAGGTCCTGCACCCGGGATCGCTCGATGATGGGGGCCGCTCGGTCGGCCGGCTCCAGGAGTTCATCGCCGCACAGGGCCTCGAGCCGGCGGGATTGCACCACGAGATCTATCTCAACGACCCCTTGCGCACGCGCGCCGATCGGCGCCGGACGATCCTGCGTCAGCCCGTGCGTTGGCGCTCGGCGCCACCGGCGAAATCCCTATAATGCGAGGCGCGCGCACCTCTGCCGCGTAAAGACCGCCGAGAGGAGATGGCCATGACCGTGATGTTCGACAAAGCGAAGCTGCCGAGCCGCCATGTCACCGAGGGGCCGGAGCGCGCGGCGCACCGCTCCTATTACTACGCCATGGGACTCTCGGAGCAGGAGATTCACCGCCCGCTCGTTGGCGTCGTCACGACCTGGAACGAGGCGGCGCCCTGCAACATCGCGCTCGCCCGCCAGGCCCAGTCCGCCAAGCGCGGGGTGGCCGAGGCCGGCGGCACGCCGCGCGAATTCACCACCATCACGGTGACCGACGGCATCGCCATGGGGCACCAGGGCATGAAGTCCTCGCTCGTCTCGCGCGAGGTGATCGCCGATTCGGTCGAGCTCACCATGCGCGGGCACTGCTACGACGCGCTCGTGGGGCTCGCCGGCTGCGACAAATCGTTGCCCGGCATCATGATGGCAATGATCCGCCTCAACGTGCCCTCGGTGTTCATGTACGGCGGCTCGATCCTGCCCGGACGGTTCCGCGGCCGCGACGTGACCGTGCAGGACGTGTTCGAGGCGATCGGTCAGTACAGCGTGGGCAAGATCGACGAGAAGACGCTGCACGCTCTCGAATGCGTGGCCTGCCCCTCGGCCGGCTCCTGTGGCGGGCAATTCACGGCGAACACCATGGCCTGCGTCTCCGAGGCCATCGGACTGGCCCTGCCGGGCTCGGCCGGCGCGCCCGCGCCCTACGAGGAGCGCGATTCCTTCGCGGCCGCTTCGGGGCGTGCCGTGATGCAGCTCTTGAAGGACGGCATCCGTCCGCGCGACATCGTGACCCGCAAGGCGCTCGAGAATGCCGCGGCCGTCGTCGCCGCGACCGGCGGCTCGACGAACGCCGCACTGCATCTGCCCGCGATCGCGCACGAGGCGGGCCTCGCGTTCGATCTCTCGGAGGTGGCCCAGGTGTTCAAGCGCACGCCCTATATCGCCGACCTCAAACCGGGCGGGCGCTTCGTGGCCAAGGACCTCTACGAGGCGGGCGGCGTTTCGATCGTGTTGAAGGCGTTGCTCGACGGCGGCTATCTGCACGGCGACTGCCTGACCGTGACCGGCCGGACGATCGCGGAAAACCTCAAGAGTGTGTCGTTTCCCACCGACCAGGAGGTGGTGCGCCCGACGGATAAGGCGTTCACGCCGACCGGCGGCCTCGTGGGCCTCAAGGGCAACCTTTCGCCCGAGGGCGCCATCGTCAAGGTGGCGGGGCTCACGAAACTGAAGCACCGGGGTCCCGCGCGCTGCTTCGATTCCGAGGAGGAGGCGATGAAGGCGGTGCTCGAGCGTCGCTACAAGGAGGGCGAGGTGATCGTCATTCGCTACGAGGGCCCAAGGGGCGGGCCCGGCATGCGCGAAATGTTGAGCGTCACCTCGGCTCTTTACGGCCAGGGCATGGGGGATAAGGTGGCGCTCGTCACCGATGGCCGCTTCTCCGGCGCAACCCGCGGCTTCTGCGTCGGCCACATCGGGCCCGAGGCCGCGGTCGGCGGACCGATCGCGCTGATCCGCGACGGCGATGTGATCGCGATCGACGCGGAGGCCGGAACGCTTAACGTCGAGGTTTCGGACGAGGAGCTCAAGAAGCGCCGCGCCGCCTGGCGGCCGCGCCAGACCGATTACCAGTCGGGCACGCTCTGGAAGTATGCGCAGCTTGTCGGTCCCGCTTATCTCGGCGCGGTGACCCACCCCGGCGCTGCGGCCGAGACCCACTGCTACGCGGACATCTGAGAAGGCCGTCCTGCGGCGGCGGCGGCGGATCGTGAACGAGCGCCTAGAACGGCCCCCGCTGCCGTTGCCGTCAGTGCGGGTCCGCACCCGCCGAAACCGCCCAAGCTCCCTGCCCGTTGGCGGGGAGCTTGAGCACGATCTGAAGGTGATCGCGATAGATGTACATCGTTTTTCGACCGTTTCGCGGCAGGGGGATTTTCTTACTCTTACAAAATCTGATGAATCCCGCTACCAGGTTCTCCACTTTGGAGCGGACTAAATCATGACGGTCGCCCTCGAGCACGAATTCGACCAGCACTTCATTGGACTGGTCTTCGAACTGAATATTCGAGACCGTTCCTTGAGAAGCGCTTGCACCCCAATGCTCTGATTCCAGCCGGAAGAGTTCCGACAGATCGGAGAGGCTAAGGGTCAGCTCGCGCGCTTCGCTGACCATCGGACATCCTCAAGAGTCGTGCCTCCCAGCGGCCATCGATCAAGGCGGGAGGTGCCTTCAAGCGGTCGCCCTACTGGGCATGTGACATTGCCCTTTCGGGCCAGGGCTGACAAGACACGATGTCGCTAAGCCGTCCGGCGAACGATCTCTCGGGCTGTGCCCTGCGTCGGAGGTCGCCGATCGACAAGGTCGCTGGCTGGTCGGTGGGGCCATACGGCGCGGGCTCGTCAAAGAGCATTGCCCCGCGAGGCTTTCCGGATTCCAATGGCGGCAGGACCCGACTCGCCGTCGAGCGCCCGTAGCCGGCTGCGGGCAACCCGGAGATCGGCGTAGAGTTACGGTAAGCCGGATGATCGACGCACCATGCGCATCGCGGTAGGCGGGTTCGAGCACGAGACCAACACCTTTGCCCCGGTGCCCGCGACCTACCGCGACTTCGCCGAGGCCGATCAGTGGCCGGCTCTTTCGCGCGGGGAGGCGCTGTTCGAGGCGGTGGCTGGCATCAATCTGCCGGTAACCGGATTCATCGACGAGGCACGGCAGGCCGGCATCGAGCCGGTCCCGCTCCTGTGGTGTTCGGCGGTGCCTTCCGGCCGGGTGAGCGAGGAGGCCTACGAGCGCATCGCCGCCATGCTGCTCGAGGACCTCGAGCGCGCAGGCCCTCTCGATGCGCTCTATCTCGACCTGCACGGCGCAATGGTGGCCGAGCACGTCGACGACGGCGAGGGCGAGCTCCTGCGCCGCATGCATACGCTCAAGCCTGGCCTGCCGATCTTCGTCAGCCTCGATCTGCACGCCAACGTAACCCGCGCCATGATGGACGAAGCGGCGGCGCTCATCGCCTTTCGCACGTACCCTCATATCGACATGGCGGAGACCGGCGCACGCACCGCGCGCGAGCTCGTGCGTCAGCTCTTAGGCGGGCCCGCGCACGGGGCGTTGCGCAAGCTCGAGTTTCTGATTCCGGTGCCCTGGGGCTGCACGATGATCGAGCCGGGCCGCTCGATCCACCGCAAGCTCGCCGAGGTCGAAGGCGAGACGGTGCCGAGCCTGTCGTTTGCGCCCGGCTTTCCGCTTGCCGACATCGCGGAGTCGGGCCCCGCTGTGTTCGGTTATGGCACGAGCCACGCGGCGGTCGAGGATGCCGTGGCAACGCTCGCTGACTTCGTGGCGGCGCGCGAGGGCGCGTTCGCCGGCAAGCTCTACGCGTGCGAAGACGCGGTCGAGCTTGCCCTGCGCAGCAATCGCCCGGGTCCGGTGGTGCTGGCCGACACCCAGGACAATCCGGGCGGCGGCGGCAACTCGGACACCGTCGGGCTTCTGCGGGCGCTCATCGAGGCCAAGGCGCAGGACGCGGTGCTCGCGATCCTGTTCGATCCCGAGGTTGCGCAGCAGGCGGCGGTTGCCGGCGTCGGCTCGACCATCCGCGTGCGACTCGGCGCGAAGTCGGGCTTCGGCGACGAACGGCCGTTCGAGGGCGATGTCGCCGTCGAGAAGGTGACCGATGGCCGCTTCACCGCCACCGGGCCCATGTACCGGGGCAGCCGGGTGAGCATCGGGCCCATGGCGCTGCTGCGTATCGCCAAGGCGCCGGGGGTGCGCGTCGTGGTCTCGAGCCGCAAGTTCCAGGCCGCGGACCGCTCGATCTTCCGGCACCTGGGCATCGCACCCGAACGCATGCGGGTGCTCGCGCTCAAGAGCTCGGTCCATTTCCGCGCCGACTTCGAAGAGATCGCCGCCGAAATCCTCATCGTCGAGGCGCCGGGACCGCACCTCGCCGACACCGCGAAGCTGCCGTTCGAGAAGCTGCGCAAGGGAGTGCGCACCGCACCCCTTGGCAAGTCGTTCGCTGACCCGCTAGCCTAGTCGCCGATGCCGCTCGTCGATCTTCACCACGTCGCGATCAAGGCGCGGGACCTTGAGGCCACGGTACGCTTCTACACGCGCCTGCTCGGGATGAAGCCCGTGCCCCGGCCGGCCTTTTCGTTTCCCGGGGCGTGGCTCAAGATGAGCCGCACGATGTTCCATTTCTACGGCGGCGAGGCGGCGAAAAATCCCGACGGCGGCTATCCGCTCGGAGGCGCTGCGGTCGATCACATCGCGCTCGAAGCGCGTGGTTTCGACGCCATGCGCCGGCGCCTCGCCAGGGCCGGTGTCGAGTGGCACGAAGCCATCGTGCCGGGTGGCGCGATCTGGCAGCTCTACCTCTGGGATCCCAACGGCGTCAAGATCGAGCTCAACTTCACGCGCAAGCGCGAGCCCAAGACGAGCCGCGGCCCTGTGCCCCGCGAGGCACACGACCACGCGCATCGCCACCACCCTCATGGTCACGCGACCGGTCACGATTACGGCGAGGATGACCACCGGGCACG
Organism: uncultured Hyphomicrobiales bacterium; assembly: GCA_964631625.1. Lineage (GTDB taxonomy): Bacteria > Pseudomonadota > Alphaproteobacteria > UBA828 > JAPUJA01 > CAZVZP01. Next base: position 20,265 of record CAZVZP010000010.1, read on the forward strand.
GGGCCACGCGCAGGGTCGCGTCCAGGTGGGGCCGATAGGCGTCCGCGCGCCGTGCAAGGCAGGCGCCCGCCCGAGAACAAGCCGGCGGCTCAAGCGCCGTTCGTGAGGTAGAGAACGACGACGTACGCCACGTAGAGCGCGACAAATAGCGCCCCCATGCCGCGCTCCATGCGCCCCCCGATCAAGAGCGGCAGAAGTGTCGCGAGCAGCGCGCCAAGCATGAGCCACATGTCGCGCGCGCCGATCGCCTCGGGCACGGCGATGGGCGCAGCAACCGCGGCCGCTCCGAGGACGCCCAGGATGTTGTAAGTGTTGCTGCCGATCACGTTGCCCACCGCGATCTCGCTGCGGCGGCGCAAGGCGGCCGTCGCGGAGGTGGCGAGCTCGGGCAGGGAGGTTCCGACCGACACGATCGTCAGTCCGATGACGGTCTCCGATATGCCCATGGCCCGCGCGATCTCGCTGGTGCCGCGAACGAAGAGATCGGCGCCCCCGATCAGCATGGCGAGCCCGGTCAGGATCATGACCGATGAGAGCGCGAGGGGTCGCCGCCGCACATGGAGTTGCTCGGCCTCGCCGGCGCGGAGCCGGGCCGAGGGCTCGCGGCTTCGCCGCTCGCGGCGATAGGTGACGTAGGTCATCGCGGCGAGCGCGGCGAGCAAGGCCAGTCCGTGCGCACGCGTGAAGAGGGCGGCGGTGAGCGCGAAGCCGATGAAGAGGAGGGCGGCGAACAGCGAGAAGGTGCCGTCGCGCGCAATGGCGCGGGGCTCGATACGGATGGGCGCAAGCACGGCCACGAGCCCCAAGATCAGCAGCGAATTGCAGATGTTGCTGCCGACCACGTTGCCGAAGGCAATGCCCGGCGAACCCATGAGCGCGGCATCGACGCTGACCACGAGCTCCGGCATCGAGGTGCCGTAGCCCACAACGGTCAAGCCGATGAGGAGCGGGGAGACGCCGAGCCGTTCGGCCAGACTCACCCCGCCCCGGATGAGGAACTCGGGCCGAGCGCGGGCAGGACGAGGCCGCCGATCAAGGGCAGCGCACTCATCGCACTGCCGTCGGTCTTGTCGTTGGGTACGATTCAGAGGCGCCGTGCCACTCGAGCGTCGCCGGCACGCCCGACCGGCACCGGCTAGGGCTTGGGCTCATCGGCGCCCGAGCGGGCGAGGCGGCGCAGATGGTCCGTGGTGTCGAACCAAGGGAGCTTCTCGGACACCCAGACGTGGGCTGTGGGCGGGAAGCTCTCGGGCTCATCCAAGCTGCCGATGAGCACATGCACCTCGCCGGGAAACCGGCGCGAGCGATAGGTGAGCGGCGTGCCGCAGTCGCGGCAGAAGCTGCGCACAACGCCCTCCGACGAAGGGTAGTCGGCAGGCACACCTGTGGTGATCGTGTATTGAGCTTCATTGAGCCCCACGAAGAGCGAGACTGGAGCCGCCGAGGAGTGCCGGCAGTCGGTGCAGTGGCAATAGGCGACCCAGTTGGGCCTGCCGCTCACGCGGTAGCGGATTTTGTGGCACAGGCAGCCCCCCGCGTGGCTCTCCGTCATCGTCCTACTCCCTGAGCTCGCACCAGATCGGCGCGTGGTCGGAGGCCCTCTCCTTGGCGCGCGCCGCCCGGTCGATCTCGCAGCGCTCGAGCCGGTCCACGGCTTCCGGTGAAAGCAACAGATGATCGATGCGCAAGCCCTCATCGCGCTGCCAGGCGCCGCGCTGGTAGTCCCAATAGGTAAAGGCGGCCTCGGCGTGGAGCGCGCGATAGCCGTCCGTCAGACCAAGATGGAGGAGCGTCCGCAAGCGTGCACGCGATTCGGGACGGCACAGGGCATCCTCGGCCCAGGCCTCGGGGTCGTACACGTCGAGATCGTTCGGCGCCACGTTGTAGTCGCCGCCCAGCACGAGCGCCTCCTCGTAGCGCAAGAGCCGTTCCGCATGGACGATGAGGCGATCCATCCACGCGAGCTTGTAGGCAAACTTGTCGGAATCCACCGGATTGCCGTTGGGCAGATAGATCGAGGCGACGCGCACGCCGCCGGTCACGGCCTCGATATAGCGGGCCTGGTCGTCCGTCCCATCGCCGGGTAGTCCGCGCCTCACGTCCTCGAGCGCTCGCTTGCTCAAGATCGCGACGCCGTTGAACGACTTCTGCCCGTGCACGGCGAGGTTGTAGCCCAGATCGCCGATCTCGAGCTCGGGAAAGCTCTCGTCCACGCACTTGATTTCCTGGAGCAGGGCGACGTCGGGCCGGGCCGACTTGAGCCAGGTCAGAAGGTTCGGCAGTCGGGCGCGAACGCCGTTGATGTTGAAGCTCGCGATCTTGACCACGTCCAGGCCTTCCCGCCGTCCATCGGCCGCGGCGCCGGGACGGCCTTAATTCCTAGCACGGGTCTTACGTCAAACGAGCGAGAAGGAGTTGCCGCAGCCGCAGGAGGACACGGCGTTGGGATTCTTGACCGAGAACGCGGCGCCGACCAGATCCTCGACGTAGTCGATCTCGACGCCGGCCATGTAGGCGGCCGAGGTCTCGTCGATCACGATCGCGGCGCCGTCACGCGCAAACACCAGATCGTCGGCGTTCACTTTGTCGTCGAAGTCGAAGCCGTACTGGAAGCCCGAGCAGCCGCCGCCGGACACGCTGATCCTGAGCTTGAGGTTGGCCCGGGCCTCCTGGTGGATCAGCTCGGCGATGCGCCGGGCGGCGCTCGCGCTGATCGTCACGACGGGCGTTTCGGTCGCCATGAGCCGGTCTTCCTCCGCAAGGGCAGGGGTGGCCGCCCCGACTGGGGAGCAGGCCGACCCGAGCATTATAACCTCTGCCAGTTGATTTGGTGGTTCTCCGGCCACAGTCAATGGGTTGACTTGCCGGCCCCGGCATTGATCGCAAGGCGGGCGGGGGCTAGCTTGCGCCCATGCCCGCGCCCTTCGCCACCTTGCCTGAGCGGAGCCAGGGCCGCCGCTACCCGGAACCGGAGAGCGAAACGCGCACCGCCTTCCAGCGCGATCGTGACCGGATCATCCATTGCGCCGCGTTCCGCCGGCTCGAGTACAAGACCCAGGTGTTCGTCTACCACGAGGGCGACTACTACCGAACCCGGCTGACCCACAGCCTCGAGGTGGCACAGATCGCACGCTCGATCTGCCGGGTGCTCGGGGCCAACGAGGACCTCGCCGAGGCCCTCGCGCTCGCGCACGATCTCGGCCACACGCCCTTCGGCCATGCGGGCGAAGAGGCGCTGGACGCCGCGCTCAAGGGCTACGGCGGCTTCGACCACAACGCGCAGACCTTGCGCATCCTGACCAAGCTCGAGCGCCGCTACGCCACCTTCGATGGGCTCAATCTCACCTGGGAGACGCTCGAAGGCGTGGTCAAGCACAACGGGCCACTGCTCAAGACCGAGGGCGGGGACGCCAGCGTCTTGCCGCGTGCCGTGCGCGACTATTCGGCGCAACACGATCTCGAGCTTCACACCCATCCTGGGATCGAGGCGCAGGTCGCCGCGCTCTCCGACGACATCGCCTACAACAACCACGATATCGACGACGGCCTGCGTGCGGGCCTCTTCTCGATCGCCGATCTCCGCGATGTGCCGCTCGTGGGCCCGATCATCGGCCGCGTGGAACGGGAGCATTCGGGGCTCGAGGCGCAGCGCACGATCGCGGAGACGGTGCGCCGCATGATCGATGCCATGGTCACGGATGTGCTGGCCGAGACGCGCAGGCGCCTCGATAAGGCAAGACCGGCGAGCGCAAAGGCCGTGCGGGCGCTGCCGTATCCGCTGGTCGCCTTCTCGGACACCATGGCGCCGCAGGAACGGGCGCTGCGAGACTTCTTGCACACGCACATGTACCGGCACTACAAGGTCAACCGCATGGCGAGCAAGGCCCGGCGGGTGGTCGGCGATCTGGCGGCGCTGTTCGTTGCCGAGCCCGAGTGCTTGCCCGGCGAGTGGCGCGCTCAATGCGATGGCCCGCATACCGCGAAGACGGCTCTTGTCGCAGCCGACTACATCGCGGGCATGACCGATCGCAGCGCGCTGGACGAGCACGAGCGCATCTTCCGCATCACGAAGACGACCTTCTGATGAACATCTTCAAGGAGTTCGAGGGCGTCGTGCGGGCGGCCGTCGACTCGCTTGCGGCGGAGGGCGCGCTGCCCAAGGGCCTCGATCTGTCGCGGGTGACGGTCGAGCCGCCGCGCGAGGCGAGCCACGGGGATCTGGCGACGAACGCGGCGATGGTGCTGGCCAGGTCGGCGGGCCTGGCGCCTCGCGCGCTCGCGGAACGGCTCGTGCCGAAGTTCGCGGCGCGGCCCGAGGTCGTCTCGGCCGAGGTCGCCGGGCCCGGATTCATCAATCTGCGTCTCGCCGACGCGTTTTGGCAGGCGCAAGTGCCGGTGATCCTCAAGGCCGGCGAGAGCTATGGCGCGAGCGATCTTGGGCGCGGGGAGAAGGTCAACGTCGAGTATGTCTCGGCCAATCCGACCGGGCCTCTCCACGTGGGCCACGGCCGCGGCACGGTGTTCGGCGATGCGCTCGCGGCGCTCTTGGAGCGCATGGGCTATTCGGTCACTCGCGAGTACTACGTCAACGATGCGGGTGCGCAGGTCGATCTGCTCGCGCGTTCGGTCTATCTGCGTTACCTCGAGGCGCTGGGCGAGGACGTGGGCGAGGTCCCGGACGGGCTCTATCCCGGCGAGTATCTTATTCCCGTAGGCGAGGCGATCGCCCAAACCGACGGCGCCGAATGGCTCGAGGCCGTCGAGGAGGATTGGCTGACGGAGTTCCGCGAACGCGCCATCGGCCATATGATGGACTTGATCCGCGAAGATCTGGGTTCTCTCGGGGTCCATCACGCCGTGTTCTCCTCGGAGCTCCGGCTGATCGAGGCGGGGAAGGTCGCGCACGCGTTCGACCTGCTGGAGCGGCGCGGCTTTCTCTACACGGGCGTGCTCGAGGCACCGAAAGGCAAGGCGCCACCCGACGACTGGGAACCCCGCGCGCAACTCCTGTTCCGCGCCGCACAATTCGGCGACGACACCGACCGGCCGCTCCGGAAGTCGGACGGCTCGTGGACCTATTTCGCCGCCGACATCGCCTACCACCTCGACAAGTACGAACGGGGCTTCCGCACGATGATCGACGTGTGGGGCGCCGACCACGGCGGCTACGTCAAACGCATGAAGGCGGCCGTCGCGGCGTTGACCGACGGCCAAGCCGAGCTCGACATCAAGATCTGCCAGCTCGTGAACCTGCTCGAGGGCGGCGAGCCGGTGAAGATGTCCAAGCGCGCCGGCCGCTTCGTCACGCTGCGCGAGGTGGTCGATGCGGTCGGCAAGGACGTCGTCCGCTTCATCATGCTGACGCGCAAGAACGACGCCCCGCTCGACTTCGACCTCGTCAAGGTCCTGGAGCAATCCAAGGAGAATCCCGTGTTCTACGTGCAGTACGCGCACGCGCGCGTGTGCTCGGTCTTGCGCCATGTGGCGGACGACATGCCGACGCTCGACTGCGCACCCGAGTCGCTGCGGCGCGCCCCGGTCGATCGACTGGCCGATTCGTCGGAGCTCGCCCTGATCCGCGCGCTCGCCGCATGGCCGCGGCCCGGCTCCGCGCACCCTGGAAGGCGCGGCGCTCGCCCACGAACCGCACCGCATCGCTTTTTATCTTTACGATTTGGCCTCGGCCTTCCATCTTCTCTGGAACAGAGGCAAGGAAGACCGGGCGTTGCGCTTCATCGTGACGCACGATCCGCCGCTGACGACGGCGCGCGTTGCCCTGATCTCGGCGGTGGCCACGGTGATCGCCTCGGGCCTTCGCCTCATGGGGGTCGAGCCGGTCGAGGAGATGCGTTGATGGACGAACGCGACGAATCGGATTTCGAGTACGGCACCGAGGAACCGCGCCGGAAACCCAAGGTGGTGGCCTGGGCCATCAGTGCCGGGCTCGTGCTGCTCGCGGGTTGCGGCTTGATCGCCTGGGTCATCGCCGATCGGCTGGGCGGCGATTCCGCTGATGGGGCGGCGCCGCTTGTCAGCGCCGAGAGCGAGCCGGTCAAGGTCAAGCCCGAGGAGCCGGGCGGCATGGACGTGCCGAACCAGGACAAGCTCGTTTACGAGCGGCTCACCGGCGAGGAGGAGGGCGTGCTCGAACAGCTCTTGCCGCCGCCGGAGGAGCCGGTGCTTTCCGCGGAGGACGAACAGACGGTAGCCGCGGCCGCGAACGAACTGGGCGGCGAGCCCGCGGTTGGCGAGGCCTTGCCCGAGGCTGCCGGCGAAGCGGGAGGCGCGGCGGGCGAAGCCGCTGGCTTGGCAACCGAGCAAGGGCTTGCCACGACGCCCTTGCCACAGGAAAGCGCTGCAGCGGACACCGGCGCCGAGACGCCGGGCGACGACGCAGCGGCCGCACAAGAGGAGCCGGCGGCCGAGCCGCAAATCGCCGCGGCGACGTCGCCCGAACCCGCGCCAGCGATGCCCTCGGCGGGCGACTTCGTCGTTCAGGTGGCCGCGGTCAAGGACCAGGCTGCCGCGGCCCGAGAGGCCGAGCGCGTCAAGTCGAGCCAGGCGGACCTCCTGGGCTCGACCACTCCCGACATTCAGACCGTCGACCTGGGCGCGGATAAGGGTGTGTTCCATCGCGTGCGCTTCGGCTTTTTTGACCGAACCGGGGCCGAGGCCCTGTGTGCCCAGCTCAAAGGCCGGGGGATCGACTGCTTGGTCGCGCAGAAATAGGGCGTGCCCAGGGCCGTCATCTTCGGCTGCGCCGGCACGCGCCTATCGAGCGCGGAGGCGGGGTTCTTCCGCAATGCCCAGCCCGCGGGCCTTATCCTCTTCGCCCGGAATTGCAAGAATTCTGCTCAAGTCCGTTCTCTGATTGACAGTTTTCGCGATGTTTCTGGCCTGAGCGAGGGCTTGGTCCTGATCGATCAGGAGGGCGGCCGAGTGGCCCGGCTGAGCCCGCCCCACTGGCGCAAGGCGCCACCCCAGGGGCGCTTTGCGGATCTGGCAGGGCACGATCGGGCGGCGGGGCGACGCGCAGCCCGGCTTAACGCCCGGCTGATCGCCGCCGAGTTGCACGCGCTGAGCATCACCGTGGACTGTCTTCCCGTGCTCGACCTGCCCCAGCCGGGAGCCCACGAGATCATCGGCGATCGCGCGTTGGGCCGCGATGTCGAGACGATCTCGGAACTGGGTCGGGCAGTCTGCGAGGGCCTGCTCGAGGGCGGCGTGCTCCCTGTGATCAAGCACATTCCTGGCCACGGCCGCGCCCGCGCCGATAGTCACCTCGTGCTTCCCGTGGTCGAGGACGGCGCCGAGGTCTTGAGAGCGAGCGATTTCGCACCGTTCGCCGCGCTGAACGACATGCCCATCGCGATGACCGCCCACGTGCTCTTTACCGCCTACGATCGCGCGCGGCCGGCGAGCTTGTCGG
>CAZVZP010000011.1:0-9563 GCA_964631625.1 uncultured Hyphomicrobiales bacterium
AAGTGGAATCACGGATGAGCGTCAAAATTGCCGATGCCCCCACCCCGGCCCTCCCCCACGAGGGGGGAGGGAGCTTCTTATTTCGTCCCCCGCCCCTCGCGGGAGGGGGTAGGGGGAGGGGGCCGCTTCCACTCAATCCAATTGCGCTTTAGCGCGCCTTGCTTTCCTTTAGGCGATCGCGGGCGGGCGGCCCCGGCGCACGCCCGACTCCTCGATGATCGCGGGCAGCTCCTCGCGCATGCGCGGCGCCATGAGGTGCGCCCCGGCCACACCCGGCATTTCCTTCAAGGCCTGGAGGAGTTCGATGCATAGGCGCCGGCCCTCGGCGCGGCCATCGCGGGCGCGTTCGAGCCGCGCGATGACGGCGTCCGGCACCGCGACGCCCCAGAGCTTGTCGCGCATCCAGCGGGCCGAGGCGGCCGAGGGAATCGGGCCGATGCCGACGAGGAGCGGAAGGGAAGGGACGAGGCCGGCCTCCTTAAGGCGCGCGATATAACGTTCGATCACGCCGAGATCGAAGCAGAACTGGGTCTGCACGAAGTCGGCACCGGCCGCACGCTTCGCCGCCAGGCCCTTCGGTTCCCAACCGGGTTGGGGATCGACCGGGATGTCGGACGCGCCGATCACGAGAGCGGGCGGATGCGCGATGGCGCGCCCCGAGGGCAGCTCTCCCTTGTCGCGCATGCGCGCGGCCGTCTCGATCAGGTCGCGCGCGTCGAGGTCGAACACGGGCTTGGCCTCGGGCTGATCGCCCGCGCTCGGATCGTCGCCGCGCAGACAAAGGATGTTGCGGATGCCGAGGGCGGCCGCCGCGAGGAGATCCGCTTGCAGCGCAAGCCGATTGCGATCGCGCGTCGTCACTTGCAGAACCGGCTCGATACCGGCGTCGAGCAAGAGCTTGGCCGCCGCGAGGGGCGCGACATGAACGTGCGCGGCCGGGCTCTCGGTCACGTTGACGGCATCCGCGTGGCCTTTGAGATCGGCGGCGCTGGCGACGATCGCATCGGGATCCGAGGTGAGTGGCGGCACCGATTCCGCGGTCACCGCGAAGACGCCTGAGCGGAGCAGTGCCTCGAGCCCGCTGCGGGCTGCGGCCATTGCGCCGTCTTCGATCGTGCGCGGCACGAGGCGCGCCTAGTCCGGCATCTTCGGGTTGCGCCGGCGGTGCCGGATGCTCTGCAAGAGCTCCTCGGGATCGCCGTAGCCTTTGTACGGCGCGCCGTCGGGGCGAGCCACCACGTCGCGCACCTCGGCGGCGGCGAGCGTTACGGCCACGAGTTGCGCGCCGGTCAAGTCGGTATGGACGAGCGTCGCATGGTCGAGCTTCGCGCCCGAGAGATCGGCGCGCGTGAACGTGGCGTTCGTCAGATTGGCCCCGGACAAATAGGCGCCGCGCAGGCTCGCATCGGAGAGATTGGCACCGGCCAGGTTGGCGCCGCGCAGATCCGCGCCGGCCAAGAACGCTTGGCGGAGATTGGCGCCCGCGAGATTGGCGCCCGAGAGGTCCGCATAGCCGAGGTGCGCGCCGCACAGATCGGCGCCCGCCAGATCGGCACCCTTGAGATTCGCACCACCGAGAGCCGCGCCCTTGAGCTTGCTGCCCGCGAGCTTGGCCCCGGCAAGCTCGGCCCGTTCGAGCTGGACGCCTTCAAGAGAGGCGCCCGCGCACCGGCCACTCCGGATGGCCGCAAGGTCCGGCGTCTGTTGTGCCACGTTTGCGCTCATCCCCCGACCGCTCGACCACGAGCATTATTGTGATCGGCGCGGCACGCTATGGATTCCCGGCCGCGCGAGATCGGCGGCCGGCCCGCTCTCCGCCCGCGAAAAACGATGCCCGCTCATACTTTACGGAATCGGCCTTGTCCATACGCTTGTCCGCCCCTTGGCTCACCTGATCGAGACGCCGGACCGGGAACGCGAAACGCTCGGCTGCGAAGGGGGCGAGCGGCAGGGGCGGTGTGCGCTCGGCGATGAGGTCCGCGATGAGTCGGCCGGTGATGGGGCCCAGTGTCAATCCGAGGTGGCCGTGGCCGAAGGCGACGTACGCGCCTTGCGCGGCCGCCACCGGGCCGATCAGCGGCAAAGAGTCGGGTGTCGCCGGGCGCTCGCCGCTCCATTGCGTCGCACCGGCAAGGCTTAAGCCCGGAAACAGACGCGCCGCCTGCACGCCGAGGATGTCGGCGCGCGACCAGTCGGGCGGCGCATCTTCTCCGGCAAACTCGCTGGTACCCGCGAGGCGCAAGCCCATGGCCATGGGCGTGACCGCGAAGCGGCCCTCGCCGTGCAGCACGGGCCGGCGCAGGGCGATGCCGGGATTGGGCAGGGTCAGGTGGTAACCGCGCTCGGCCTCGAGCGGTACGCGCAAGCCGAGACGTTCGGTCAATGGCCTCGAGCGTGCGCCGGCGGCGATCACGAGCCGCTCGCCGCGCCAGTCGTGCGCGTCCGTGTCGAGACGCCAACGGCTGCCGTCGCGTTCGATGGTGCGCACGGCAGCGCGACGGATGGTGCCGCCGCGGCGCAGGATGGCGGCCGCGAGCGCGCGGCTCAAGGCCAAGGGATCGGCGATGTGGCCGTCGTCCGGCAGGAAGAGGCCGCAGCGGATCTGCGGCCCGAGCGCGGGCTCGAGCTGGCGCACGGCCTCGCCCGAGAGAATCTCGAAGCGGATGCCGCGCCGGCTGCGCAAATTCTGCTCGGCCTGGTCTTCGTCCAGCGTGCGTTCGTGCTCGTAGGCATAAAGCCAGCCGCTCTTACGGATCAGCGAAGAGGTTCCGGCTTCCCGTGCGAGCTCCTCGTGCGCGGCGAGCGCGTGCGCGAGCAGTGAATGCAGAGCGCAGGAGAGAGCCTCGACACGGCTCGCCCGCGAGCTTGCGGCGAAGCGGGCGAGCCAGGGGAGGAGGCGGGGCAGATAGCGGAGCTTGAGGCGAAGGGGCGAGAGCGGATCGAGCAGCATCCGGGGCAGGTGAGGGAGAAGGCCCGGATGGCCGAGCGGCATCGCGCGCGAGAGCCCCAGGATGCCGGCGTTGCCCAACGAGCAGCCCTCGCCGGGAGGCAGTGGATCGAACACGCTCACCCGATGCCCGTCGCGCGCGAGATAGGCCGCGCAGGAGAGGCCGACGATTCCGGCCCCGACGACCGCGACCTCGAGCGGCGCGTGTGTTGGCGCAGGCATCGCCGAACGGCTCAATCGGTCAACAGCAGATGCGCCCGCATGCGGTGCTCGAATTCATAGGCGCCATTTGTTCGACCGGCCTCGAACGCTCGGCGCACCTTGGGCGTATCGACCCAATCGCGGCGGATCGTGTTGAAAGTTGCGCCGGCCATGCGAGCGACGAAGCTCTCGAAGTCGGAATGGACCTCGCTCGTCGTGTAGGTGTATTCGCGCCGCCGCCGGAAGACCTTGGGCATAAGCCGTTTGAGCGCCCGTTTGGCCGCCGCGCGCTCCTTCGACTCGTCGTGGAACGGCCTCATCAACTGAGAATACGGGCTGTCGATCTCGGGCTCGAGAACCACCACAAAGCCCTTGGGTTTGAGCACCCGGCGCGCCTCGCACAGCGCCCGGCCCATGAGCTTGGTCGGCACGTGATGCAGCGAGCGCGAGAAGATGACGCCGTCGGCCGTGCCGTTCTCAAGCGGGATCGATTGTGCCCCCGCCTCGACGAGCGTGACCCCCGGGCACGGCGGCTGGGCGCGGTTCTTAGCCGCCTGAACCGGGTCGGGCTCGAGCCCGAGCACGTTGGCGCCTCGCTCGGCGAGCGCGCGGGCGAGCGTGCCGTCGCCGCAGCCCACGTCGACGATCTCCATTTTGCGCACGTTGACGAGCTGATCGACCGCCTCGATGTCCGTGAGCGGGCCCAGATCCTGCGCCTTGATCGGTGCGGACGCTGCCGCTCGTGGTCCTTTCGCCATGGGCGGCAGCATAGCCGAAGGCCGATGCTCATGTCGCCCCTCCGGCCCGCCCCGCGCCGTAATAGAGTGTGACCGTATGGGTCGCCTCGGCGAAGAACAGCCAGCGCTCGACCAGAATGCCGACAAGCGCCAGCGCTGCGCCGAGGACGGCGAGCACGGCGGCGCTGACCCCGACGGCCCAGAACAAGGAAACGGTGGCGGCGCCTGGCGCAAGACCGCCTGCGAGCAGCGCCACGAGACGGAGCTTGCGCGCGTGCTTGCGGGCGATGCGGTAGCCCATCTCGTGTAGCAGGTAGTTCGTCTCGGTGTGGGGCGGATCGAGCAATCGGACCTCGCCCAGCCCTTTAAGGCCCGTCGCGCTCTCGACCGTCGGACCGGATGCCGTGCGAGCGAGCGCGCGCCAATAGATGAGCTTCAGGCCCCACGCCGCGGCCAGCAGCGCGAGCGCCAGCGCCGCGAGCCAGGGGCGCGATACGCCGGAAAGCGTCGCGATAGCGAGCAGGAGCAGCGTGCCCGAGGCCAGCGCCAAACCGAGATACACGGGCACCGTGAGCGGCTCGCGCCACTCGCGCACGGGCTTGAGCGAGGCGTAGATCATGCCGGTGCAGAACGTTGTGGCCAGGGCGCAGGCGCTGGCCGCGAGCCCGCTCCAGCGCACCAGCGCGCTGCCCTCGCCGAAGAGAGCGAGTCCGGCGATCAGCGCGAGCGCGGGGATGTAGGTGATGAGCGCGATCGCGCCTTCCCGCGACAGCCAGGAGGAGCGCCACTGGGTCACGGCGCGCCAGGCGCGCTCCGGGTGACGCAGGTGAAAGGTCGGGGAGAGGAGCCCCACGCTGACCAGAACGAGCGCGAGGCCGGCTCCGGCGAGCCCGGCGCTGGCGCTTACGGGTAGGGCGCGCAGCGCGGCCACGAGGCCGATCAGGACGAGCAGCCCATAGCCGGCACCCGAGGCCGTGGTGAACAGGATGATCGAGAAGGCGGGACGCACGTTGGCCGCGGTTCGCCTAGGTTAGGATGCGATCGAGCCAGCCGAGAAAGCCGCCTGCCTCATCCGCGGCCTCGAGCGCGGGCGCGGGGCTGCCCGTCTTATTGTGCCGTGGGGGCAGATATTTGTTCGTGGGCGCATAGCCCAGCTCGGGCATCAGATCGAAGCCCTGGCGCTCGGCCACGAGCCGCGATACCGCCGAGGTCGGATCCCCGAGGTCGCCGAAGTGGCGCGCGCTTGTCGGGCAGACCGCAACGCAGGCCGGGATGCGATCCGCCGCCGCGAGGTTCTCGTTGTAGATGCGGTCGATGCACAGCGTGCACTTCTTCATGACACCGCTCGCCTCGTCGAGCTCGCGCGCCCCGTAGGGGCAGGCCCAGGCGCACAGGCCGCAGCCGATGCACTTGGACTCCTCCACGAGCACGATGCCGTCTTCTGCGCGCTTGTAGGAGGCTCCCGTGGGGCACACGCTGACGCATTCGGCGTTCGCGCAGTGCAGGCAGGATTTGGGAAAATGTACGGTGCGCCCGCTCGTGCCCTCGCCCGCCTCGAAGCTGTGCACGCGGTTGAGCCAAGTGCCCGTCGCGGCGGCGCCGTAGGGCTCGCGGTCGGAGAGGGGGGCCGGAAAGCCGCCGGTGTTCCACTCCTTGCACGCGACCGCGCAGGCATGACAGCCGACGCAGGTGTCGAGGTCGATGACCAGGCCGAGCCGCGTTGCGCCCGGCGACTTCGGCAGGTCGGTCATCGCCTTGCCCCGACTCGAAATCGCTCGCCGTAGCGCAAGCTCCGCGGCGCCTCCGTCATACCCGGCGGGCGAGGCAACGCGGGCCAAATCGACTCGGCGTCTGCGGCCCCGTGCTCGGCGCACTTCTCGAGGCGCACCTTGAGGTCGTACCACGCCGCCTGCCCGGTCACCGGATCGGCCTCGGCGAGCCGCGCGCCGCCGGCCTCCGCGGGCAAGAGATCCTCGATGAGATGGTTCAGAAGAAATCCGCTGCGCGCTTCGGGCGCATCCAACGCCAGATTCCACGCTCCGGCGCGCTTGCCGATCGCGTTCCAGGTCCATACGGTGCGCGCATTCACGCCCTCCATCACGCGAATCTGCGCCTTGATCCGCCCGCGACGGCTCACGACGAACACCCAGTCGTTGTCCTCAAGCTTTAACGTCTCGGCCAGAGCGCGCGGCACATACAAGCGGTTCGTCGTGTGGATCTGACGCAGCCAAGCATTTTGCGAACCCCAGGAGTGGTACATCGCCATCGGCCGCTGGGTCACCGCGTGGAGTGGATAGGCTTGATCGTCGAGGCCGGCGTAAGCGGACGGCGCGTGCCAGAAGGGCAGCGGATCGAAATGGCGTTCGATGGTTAAGCGCAGCGCGGAAGGCGGCTGCTGCGGCCCGTGTCCCTGCGCCGCGAGGCGGAAGCGCTGCAACTCCTCGCTGTAGAGATTGAGCAGGATCGGCTCGGCGCTCTCGAGCCAACCCATGCGCACCGCGTACTCCAGATACGCGCGATTGACGTTCTTGAAGAACCGTGCCTCCGGCGGAATCGCCGAGCGCCAGAAGCAGCCATTCTCGATGTAGCGGTCGAGCTGCTTCGGATTCGGCGGGCCGCGACCCTCGAGCGCACCGTCGGCGCCGCGCCAGCCGGCGAGCAAGCCGATGCCGGGGGCCCGTTCGTGGTGCGCGAGATAGTCGCGGTACCCGCCCGGATATCGCGGCCCGCCCTCGGCCGTGATATGGCCGGGGAGCTTGAGCCGGCGCCCCAGCTCGAGGAGCACGTCCTGGAAGGCGCGCACATCGCGCTCGGGCTCGAGCACCGGCTGGCGAATGGCGTCCGCCGCGCCGTCCGCATCGGAGATCGGGCGGTCGAGCAGCGACATGCAGTCCCAGCGCTCGAGATACGTCGTGTCGGGCAGCACGAGGTCCGCGTAGGCCACGGTCTCCGAGAAGAAGGCATCCGAGTAGATGACGTGCGGGATGCGGTATTCGCCGCTCGCCGGATCCTTGTCCGTCAGCATGGCCAGCGTTCCCGTCGTGTTCATGGCGGAGTTCCATGCCAGGTTGGTCATATAGAGGAACAGTGTGTCGATGGGGTAGGGGTCACCGCGCCAGGCATTGGCGATAAGGGTGTGCAGCAGGCCGTGCGCCGCGAGCGGCGCTTCCCACGAGAACGCCTTGTCGATGCGCAGAGCCCGGCCCTCGCCATCGACGAGCAGATCCTCCGGACCGCGCGGGAAGCCGAGCGGCGGCCCCGGGAGCGGCGCGCCGGCGCGGACCTCGCCTTCGCGTCCCACCGGGCGCACGCGCGGGGGCGCCGGCATAGGATAGGGCGGCCGGTAGCGAAAGCCGCCCGGGCAATCGATGCTGCCCAACAGCATCTGCAAGAGATGGATCGCCCGGCAAGTGTGAAACCCGTTGGCGTGGGCCGAGATGCCGCGCATCGCGTGCATGGCGACGGGGCGCCCGATGGTGTGCTCGTGGCGGCGGCCGAAGGCGTCGCACCACGGCTCGTCCACCACGATCGTCTCGGAAAACGCCGCGTGCGCGAGCTCGCCCGCCAGCCGGCGAATCGTGGAGGCCGCGATTCCGGTGCGTTCGGCCACGGCCTCGGGCGCATACTCGGGGGCAAGACAGCGCTCGGCCAAGAGCTGAAAGGCCGGCACGGCGCGTCGTCCGTCGGGCAAGGCGACCTCGCCCTTGAGCGCCGGCGTCGCATCGGGATCGAGCGCCGGCACGCAGGTCTTGCGGCGGCGGTCCCAGCAGAGCGCACGCCCGCTCGCATCGCGCGCGATGAGGCCGTCGTGAGCGCCGCCCGGCTCGCGGATCACCAGAAAGCCTGCGTTCGTGTAGCGCGCCAGATATTCGGCATCGATCCGGCCGGCGCGCAGCAGCTCGCGGATCAGAGCGAGCACGAGGAGCCCGTCGGTCCCGGGCGTGATCGGCAGCCACTCGTCCGCGACGGCAGAGTAGCCGGTGCGCACCGGGTTGATCGAGACGACCTTGACCCCGCGCGCCTTGAGCAGGCCGAGCCCGCGCTTGATCGGGTTGCTCGCATGATCCTCGGCGACGCCGAACAGGACGAAGTAGCGGGTGCGCTCCCAGTCGGGCTCGCCGAACTCCCAGAAGCTGCCGCCGAGCGTGTACATGCCGGCCGCCGCCATGTTGACCGAGCAGAAGCCGCCATGAGCCGCGTAATTCGGCGTGCCGAACTGGCTCGCCCACCAGCCGGTCAACGCCTGGCTCTGGTCACGGCCCGTGAAGAAGGCGAGCTTTCGGGGGTCGCTGCGCCGGATCGCGCCGAGCCACTCGGCCGCGAGATCGAGCGCCTCGTCCCACGAGATCGGAGCGAACTCGCCCGAGCCGCGCGGGCCCGTGCGCCGGAGCGGCTGGGTGAGCTTGGCGGGCGAGTGCTGATGCATGATGCCCGCGGCGCCCTTGGCGCACAGCACGCCCCGGTTCACCGGATGGTCGCGGTTGCCTTCGATGTAGCGGAGCGCGCCATCCTTGAGATGCACCTTGATGCCGCAGCGGCAGGCGCACATGTAGCAGGTCGTGCACACGACCCGGTCTGAAACCTCGGGCGAGGTGTCGAGGACGGGCGAGCGCTTACCGCGTGTCGACATGCCGAGGGAGGACGGCGGTCACTTCATCCACGCGGGTGCGCCGGGGCGGCGCACCGGGCGCCCGCCGATGGTGGTGCCGCCGGAGGCCCGGACCGTCAGCGCGGCGTCGGGGGCTCGCTCGTCGGCCAGACGCGGCAAACGAAGGAACGTGCGCAGCGAGCGCTCGATCGACTCGCGTGGGATATCGCGGCAGATGAACACCAGCCGTGTGCGCCGATCCTCGTCCGGCCAGCGCGCCAGATGCTCGGGCGGGTGAATCAGGTGCTGCGCCCCATGCACCACGACCGGGCCTTCGGACTCGGCCACGTTGATCAGCCCCTTGACCCGCAGCACGTCAGCCCCGCGTTTGTGCAGCAGCATCGTGAGCCAGATCGCGAACGCTTCCCAGTCGAGCGGCTCGTCGAACGCCAGGCAAAAGGCCGCGATGTGGGCATCGTGCCGGTGCTCGTCGCGAGGCTCGTGGCCGTGATCGGAAGGGGGCGGTGCGGCGCGATAAGCCTCCTCGTTGAGCCAAGCGCGCACCGCCGCGGGCTTGGTTGCCGGATCGTAGGCGGCGCCGTCGAGCAAGGCGCCCGGATCGAGCGCCCTCGCCGGTGCGTAGAGAAGCTGCGCGCCCGGGTTGAGGCGGCGCAGCCGCGCGGTGAGCGCCTCGACCGCCCGTTTCGAAACGAGGTCGGTTTTGGTGACCACGATGCGGTCGGCCACGGCCGCCTGCTTGGCCGCTTCGTCGTGCCGGCTCAAGTGCCGGTCGGCGTTCACCGCGTCGACCGTCGTCACCACGTTGCCGAGGCGGAAGCGCTCGCGCACCACCGGCTCGGTGCGCAGCGTGTGCAGGATCGGCACCGGATCGGCGAGTCCGGTGGTCTCGATCACGAGCCGCCGGAAGGAGGGAATCTCGCGGCGCTCGCGGCGCTGATAGAGCTCGCGCGCGGCCGTGCCCAGGTCTTCGCGGACGGATAAACTCCAGCGGCTATTTGAACTGGCGGCCGGCCAGGCCGGCTACTTCACTGAGGCGCAGGCGCGCGAGCGGGGCTACAGCGCCCGCAGC
>CAZVZP010000011.1:9573-27319 GCA_964631625.1 uncultured Hyphomicrobiales bacterium
CGGCCGTGCCCAGGTCTTCGCGGACGGTGCAGCAGATGCAGCCGCTGTCGAGCACGACGGTGCGCTCGTCGACCTTCTCGATCAGATAGTGGTCGAGACCGATCTCGCCGAACTCGTTGATGAGGACGGCGGTATCGCCGAGCTCGGGCGAGGCGAGCAGCTGCTTTAAGAGCGTCGTCTTGCCGCTGCCCAGGAAGCCGGTGATGACGTTGATGGGAATGCGGTCGGCGTCCATCGCCGGATCGCTCGGCACCGGATCGCTCATGGCGCGGCCCCGCCCGCGCGCTCGAGAAAAGCGAGAAGCTCGGGGTCGAGCGGATCGCAAGTCAGCTCCGTGCTGCGCTCGACGGCGGGCCACAGGCCCGCGAGATTGTTGATCTGCGCCACGTTGCCCCTCCGACCGCGCAGCACATAGCTGTTGGCGCCCATGTCTCGGAGTTCGAGACCGAAGTAGCCGAGGACCGGGGCAAGCAGCCGGATCCGCCCCAGCCGGCGTGCGCGCGAGCCACCGGAGCGCGCATCGGCTCCGCCGCTGGCATCGGACCAATGACGCTCACCGCCGAGCGCGCCACATAAGCCGCACATGAGGGTCCCCGTCTTCTCCGACTCTTAGCTTAGGAGATTCGGATGCTTGGGCCAACGCGTTTCGCCGCTCGGCAAGGAAGTGCGGAGCCCGGCGGAGGGAGAGAGGTGGGGCCGCCAGGCTCCGCCATTGCCGGCCGGTCGGGTGCTCGGCTCAGCAATCCAATGGGATATTAGCGACATTCTCGGTGCCGGTGCCCTACTACCGCCCGGGCAGTCGCGTTCAGCGCCGGCCTTTCGCTCGTTCCGTCGCAATCCACGTTCGCGCCGCAAGTCGCCCCGTAGCGCCACCGCAGTCGCTCGCTCAACCCGGCTGGAATTCGACCGGGCACGAGCCGCACATTGCGGGCGACGACTCCATCACAAGGTCATAACGATCATTCCAAGTCAAGAGCCCTGCGCGCACCCGGAAACGGGCCCTCGTCTTAAGGGGTCTGGTCGTTCCACCGGAAGCGCCGCCCTCCTACCACCAGAACATGGGCAGCGGCGTGACCTTCTCGATCCCGCTCTTGGTCACGATCCAGTTGGTCTCCATCATCGCGGCGCCCACGCCCTTGCGCGTCAGGAACACCTCGGAGCTCGCGACCATCCCTTGCTCGAAGATATCGCTGTCGGAGACCGCTTCTTCGGCGATCAGCGGGTGTTCCCAGAGCTGACCGTTGCTGTGCCCGTAATAGGGCCAGGCGGTATCGATGATGCTCTCGTCGGTCTTGACCATGTTGTGGATGCGCTTGGCGTTGCGCGCGACATCCTTGACCTTGACGCCGTGGCGCACGGCGGCCTCGATGCCTTCCTCCATGACGCGCACGCAATCCTCCACGAGCTTCTTCTGCTGGGGGTTCGGCTTGCGTCCGATCACGAAGGCGCGCCCCGGGTCGAGCCAATAGCCCTGGTAGATCGGGCCGTACACGAAGGCATGGGCGAGGTCGCCCATCTTCGGCGTGTAGTCGGAGACGAAGCCGTGCCACGGGTGCTCCTCGTGATGGAAGGAGTTGGCCCCGGTCGACATCGAGACGCGCTGAAACCAGGCGCCCCGGGTCACGAGTTCGCCGAGCGCCGCCGCCACCGCCTCGCCCTGGGTGTGCTTGCCGGTGATGAGCTTCTTGATCAGCTTCGTGAGCGCGGAGCTGACGATCTCTCCGCCCTCCCGGAACATGTCGAGTTCGCGCGGGCTCTTGATGCGGCGCAGCTCGCGGACTAGGTCGTCCTCGTAGGCGTAGCGGATCTTGGGTGTCAGAGCTTTCAGCCTTTCCGCGTATTTCACCGGCAACACATCGCTGCCGACGAACGCCACCTTGCCTTCGATCTTGCGCTTGTTCAGGGCGTCGGCCACGCCCTCGATGACGTGGAAATGCCAGTGGTAGTTCTCGGTGGCGATGTACGCCATGCGCGGATCGGCTTCGTCGGTATGAAGCTCCGGCGGCTTGCCCGGCTCGACGATCGCGCCGCAGAAGGAGCGCGCGCTGAACAGCGGCGAGTCGGGTTCCTGACCCGAGTGCGTGGAAACGAAGTTCGTGAGATAGGCGATGTCCATCGAGCGCTCGAAGGTGCCCGCCGACTTGCCCCAGATGAGGGCGACGTCGTAGCCCTTCGTCTTCATGCGCGCGTCGAGCTTCTTCCAGCGCCTTTCGTACTCGTCCATCGGGAAGTACATGCTCTTCTTGGCCATCGCCTCGTCTCCCTGTTCTCTCGATGCATCGATCCGCCGTCGGCGGGCCGCACGCATCCATCCCCGCTGAAATTATCCGCGGCGTTCGCTCGCGAGTCCACTGTCCGCGGGGACAAGCCGCAGAACATGCGGAAAGGCCCGAGCCCGCCCCGCTTCGGAGAGCGGCAATGCAATCAGCCGGGCCGCGCGCCACAGCGGGATTTGATCCACGAAGTTGGCGCTGTTGAGCCAGCCGTCCTGCCCGCCCAGGAGCACGGCAAAGGCGCCGTCGGGCGAGCTCATGTCCGCGAGGAAACGTGCATTGCTGCCGTAGGTTACCGCATGGCGCCCGTTGACGAGCCCGTGGGCGCTCTTGAGCAGGGTCTCGCGCGATCCCGCCGCCGGGAGGTCGTCGATCGCGTAGCGGCCGCCGATGAGGGGCAGGCGCGCAAAAGGATGGGCGAGCTCGAGCCGATGGACATCGCCCCAGGTTTGATCATCCTCCGATCCTTCGGCAGCGGCCGCAAGCGCCCGGTTGAGAAGCGCCCGCAGCCGATCCGCCGGCAAGGCGTTGAGCTCGCGCTTAAGCAGCGACGGCAGGTTCGCGGCGTTGAGAAATCGCTCGGCGTCTTCCCAGGGCATGCGATCGGCGAACAGATGTTCAGCGAGTTGCCGCAGCACGAGCTCGAAGATCAGTGCGCCCCTCGATTGCTCCTCGTAGCGTCCATCCCACGCCTTAAGTGCGTTGAGCGCTGCCGAAACCGGCGGAGCGTCCGAGGCACTGAGCCCGCTGCGCCCGATCGCGCCGAGCAGGAGACGCTTGATCGTGAGCGCCGAGGGCGCCAAGACGTCGGCTGCGAATGCCGGGATGTCTTCCGGTCCCAGCGGGTTGTTTGCCTCGACGAGCGCACGGGCGCGCTCGGTCCGGTCTCGGGGCGAGAACAGATAGCCGATGGGCACCGGCGATGGCCCGGGCACGCCGTTGGCGGCGGCGAGGAGGCCGTCCGGCGGGTTGTACGTGACGGGCAGCCCGGCCGCGCCGACGAGGTTCGACCAATCGGTGCCGTCGGATTGAGGCTTGAGCACGATGTCGCCCGGCAGCCCATGGCCACGGCGCGGCAGGCGCACCGCCATGAGCTGGCCGATGTTGCCTTGCCGATCGGCATAGAGCATCGCCTGGCCCGAGACGGCGAAGCCGTCGAAGGCGTCGCGGAACTCGTCGAAATTCCGCGCACGATTCAGCGCCAGCATGGCGCTGAACTCATCGCTGGCGTCGTGCCCGATCCAGCGCAGCGCGATCCGCTCGCCGTCGCGGGCCTCGAGCAGCGGCGAGTCGGAAAGGATCGGCCCCCAAGCGCTGTCGTGCAGCACGATGTTCCTGTCGAACCAGCCGCGCACGCGGATGGTTTCGCGGCGCGAGCGAATCATCGAGGGAGGCAAATCCGAGACATCGTAGAGCGTGCTGCTGGCGGCGCGCAGGTTCGCGCCGCCCCAGGCGATCTCTTCGTTGCGCCCGACCGCGATGAACGGCAGGCCGGGAATCATCAGACCGACCGCGTGCATCGAGGGCGAGTGCAGGCCCACGATGAGCCAGCTGTTGGGCAGCGCGAGGCCGAGATGGGTATCGTTGTAGAGCAGCCCCGAGCCGCTTTCCGTGCGGCTGCCCGCGACCGCGACGGCGTTGCTCCCCGATCGGCCCACCGACGAGAGGACCGAGCCGATGGCGCCGTCGCCGGTGGGGAGCGCGGCGCTGCCGCTTCGCTCCGAAACGATCTCGCGCCACAGAACGGGCCAATCCGCACGCTGGCGGAGCGGCCACAGGTTGCGCCACAGCAGCCAGTTGACGTCGAAGGCGGCGAGCCGGCCCATGGCGATGAGATCGCGCACCGTGAAGGGTTCTGGCCTTAAGCCGAGCAGCGCGAACTCGTGCGGAAGCTCGGCCATCCGTTGCTGGTAGTGATTGAGCCCGGCGGCGAAGCGCAGGAGCCAACGGCGCGTCGGCTCGGGCAGCGCGGCTTCGATGGCCGGCGCAGCGCGCGGCAGATCGAGCGCGCGCAGCGAATGGTCGAGATCGGTTGCAAAAGGACCGACCGCCTCGGCAAGCCGGCCGTACGCGGTGCGGCGCAGGAGCTCGATCTGGGCGAGCCTCAAGTGCGCGTGCACGAGGCCGAGCACGAACGCCGCGTCCTCCTCGCTCCCGGCTTCGATGAACGGAATCTGATAGTCGTTCCAGCGCACGATGGCGGGCGCCGCGAGCGGCAGGCCGACCGTCGGGAAGGCCGCGAGGCGTTCGCTGAGCGAGCGCGCCTCGGGCAAGGGGCGTAAGAGCGTGCAGCCCGTGAGCCCGAGGGCGATCAGCGACAAGACGAGGGTGCGGAGCATCCGCGCTAGAGCGGGGCTTCGTTCCGGCGCAGCGCCTCAAGACGCGCGCCGATGACGCCGTAGGTCGCGACGCAATAGGGCACGATGAAGGTCAGCGCGCGCCTGAGATAGTCGGGCGTGGCTGCGTCGAACAGCACGTCGCCCTGGTTGATCAGATTGAGGATAGCGCCGACGATCACGGCGACGATGAACGATCGGCGCGGCACTCCGGCCGTGAACGCGAGGCGGATGATCGAGGGGTGGGCGGGGTCGACGGTATCCTTCACAGCGTCGCTCCGTCGGGCATGGTTCAGGGTCCGGGCAGGCGGATGCCGCTCAAGGCCAGTTGCTCCGCAAGTTCGGCTTTAAGCGCGCTTAACGCGGCGTCGCTCCGGCCTTCGCAGCGGGCCACCAGCGCGGGTTGCGTGTTGGACGCGCGGAGCAGCCACCAACCCTCGTCCCGCATCACGCGCACGCCGTCGACATCGCTGAAGCGTGCACCTTGCGCCGCGAGCCGCTCGCGTACCTCGGCGACGACAGCGAATTTTCGCTCGTCGGGGCAGTCAACCCGCAGCTGCGGCGTGTTTATGAGGCGAGGCAACCGATCGTAGAGCGCGGTCAGGCTTTCCGCCTTGCGACCCAGGATTCCGAGCAGCCGCACAGCGGCGTAGAGAGCGTCGTCGAAGCCATAGTACCGGTCGGCAAAGAACAGATGACCGGTGACCTCGCCGGCGAGCTGAGCGCCGGTCTCTTTCATTTTTCGCTTGATAAGCGAATGCCCCGAGCGCGAAACGACAGGTTTGCCGCCACAACGCTCGATTTCCTCAAAAAGGACTTGGCTTGACTGCACATCCGCGATGATCGTGCTGCCGGGCTTGGCCGCGAGCACGTCGCGGGCGAACAGGATCATCAGCTGATCGCCCCACAGGATGCGGCCCTTGCCGTCCACGACGCCGATGCGATCGCCATCGCCGTCGAACGCGATGCCGAGATCGGCATGCTCGCGCTCAACCGTTGCGATCAGTTGCTCGAGGTTCTTGGGCACGGTCGGATCGGGGTGGTGTGCCGGAAACGTGCCGTCGATCCGCTCGTTGAGGAGCAGGTGGCGCCCGGGCAGACGTTTGGTGAGGGCGACCACGGCGTCGCCCGTTGCTCCGTTGCCCGGATCCCACGCCACGGTCAGCCCCCGTTTGCCGTCGTAGCCACGCTCGAGTTCGGCCAGGTAGTCATCGAACACGGGGTTCTCGCGCAGGGCGCCCGCGGCGGGCGCCGGATCGATGCCCTCGGCGGCGCGGCGGCCGAGAGCCTGGATCTCCTCGCCGAAGAACGGCGCCTGACCCAGCATCATCTTGAAGCCGTTGTGGTCGGGCGGATTGTGCGAGCCCGTGACCATGACGCCGCCGTCGGCCTTCCAGCGACAGACGGCGAAATAGAGCATGGGCGTCGGCCCAACGCCGATGTCCTCGACATCGCAGCCGGCGGCCAAGAGGCCGCGGCACAGGGCCTCCTTGAGCGCGGGCGAGCTGAGGCGCCCGTCGCGTCCGATGAAGACCCGCGGCCGGGCCGCGCCTTTGTGCTCGCCGCGAACGATGGTGCCGAAGACGAGACCAAGGGCCTCCGCATCCGCGACAAACAGCGTCTTGTCCACGACGCCGCGGATGTCGTACTCGCGCAGGATGCTCGGATCGAACCGGTGGGGCGTGGCCATGACGCGGCTGAGCCCTCGCTCAACGAGCCTGATGGCGCAGCTTGTCGACGCCGAGATAGTCGTGACGCGGCATGGCGTGGGCCAGCATCGGCACCACCGTTTCGTGCAGCCGCGCATCGCCGCAGGCCACGATGTTGGCGGCGTTCTCGGGCGGTCCGCCGTCCCAGGCGGTGATCACGCCGCCCGCGCCTTCGACGATCGGGATGAGCGCCTGCACGTCCCACGGAAACATCGTCGCCTCGACGATGACGTCGACGAAGCCGCTTGCCAGCATGCAATAGTTGTAGCAGTCGCCCGTGAGCATCGTGAGGCGCGCTTGCTCGGACACCGCCTGGAACGCGGCGCGCTCCGCTTCGCTCTGGAACATCCACATGCTGGTCGCGCAAAGCGCCGCGGCCGACAGCTCGGGGCAGGGCCGCGTCCTCAAGCGCTGCGCGCCGAGAAACGCGCCGTCGGGGCCACCCACGTAGCGTTCGCCCGTGAACGGCTGATTGACGAGCCCCAAGATCACTCGCCCTCGGTGGTTGAGCGCGATCAAGGTGCCCCAAACCGGAAAGCCGGTGAGGAACGAGCGCGTACCGTCGATCGGGTCGAGCAGCCACACGTAATCGGCGTCGGACTTCTCGAGACCGTGCTCCTCGCCCCAGATGCCGTGGTCGGGATAGCGCTCGTTGATCATCCGGCGCATGACCTCTTCGGCGCCGCGGTCGGCGATGGTCACGGGCGAGTACGTATTCTCGCCCTGCATGCGCTTGTCCGGCGCCTCCATGCGGGTGCGGAAGTGGGGCAGGATGGCCGCGGCCGAGGCATCGGCCAGTCGGTGGGCGAAGGCGAGGAGTTCGGCGTGCGGAGGCGTCACGGCGCTGTCGTGGGGCAAGGGTTCTCGGCGCTGCGCCACGCGGGTCACGGCGCGGCACCCGCAGCCGAGCATAGCGGCTCGGCGGCGCGAACAGAAGGCCGCCTAGGCGCCGATCGTGCCGCCGTCCTCGCGGGTGACGGCGATTACGGCGGGGCGCGGCGGTGCGTCGAGGTCGACGTCGGGCCAGCCGTGGCCTCGCGCCACGCGGTCCCGTCGTCGGCGCCCGGGTGCTGAATGGCGAGGAACAGCGTGCGGTCGCCGGGCGCAAAGCAAGGGCCGCACACCTCGGCTCCCGAAGGCGCGCGATAGAACAGGCGCGTCAGCGCGCGCCTCTCTCCGTCGAGCCCGCACGCCCACAGACCATCGGAGCGCCCGGCGCTCTTCGGCGCGCCGTCGCTGGCGATCCACAGGCGGCCCTGTCCGTCGAAGGCGCAGTTGTCGGGAGTGGCGAGCCGCCCTTGGCTCTTCGCGCTCTGCCGCGCCGGTTTCGCTCATGATGCCGCCATGCAGCCGCGGTGTCACCTCGACCGGAGTCCGAGCGCTGAAGAGTGGCGGCTGCGCTCGCAAGAACATTTTTCAGTTAGGGCGCAGGCGCGGAAATCCGCGTTGAGGAAGATCAACGCTCCCGCGCCGCATTCGGGCTATCGCGGCTGGGGGCGCAAGTGCTAGAGCAAGGCGGCGCCGGCAAATGGAGGCCCTTCCGCCTCTCGGGAGCACGGGTCGTCTCGTTCACCGCCGGCGGCTTGGGGATTTGCCCGATGAAATTCGCGACCTTGGAAGCGGGCCAGCTCGGCGCCGTGGTCGAAGAGCGGGCGCTCGATCTCGTGCAGGCCGCGCACGAGCTGGGGGAGGGCCTTGCGGCGCGAACGCTGCTCGATCTGACGCGCGCCGGCGAGACGGCGGCGATCGAGGCCTGGGCGCTGGCGCAGCGAGCCGCCGCGCGCAACCTCGCCGCGCGCCCGCTCGAGGAAGCGCGGCCGCGCGCGCCGATCCCGATGCCCATCCGCAACATCTTCTGCCTCGGCAAGAACTATCGCGATCACGTGCGCGAGCTGGGCGACAGGGTGGATGCGAGCGCCGAGCTGCCGGAGGCGCCGATCGTGTTCACCAAGGCGACCCGCACCGTGATCGGGCCGGGCGATCCGATCCCGGCGCACGGCCATGCCACCCAGATGGTCGACTACGAGGCCGAGCTTGCGCTCATCATCGGAAAGGACGGAGAGGACATCCCGCCGGAACGGGCCTGGGAGCACGTGTTCGGCTACACGGCGATCAATGACGTGACCGCGCGCGATCTGCAGATACGGCACAAGCAGTGGTTTCTCGGCAAGAGCCTGCGCGGCTTTGCGCCCATGGGTCCCTATGTCGTGCATCGCCTCGTCATGGCGCCGCCGGACCGCATTCGCATTCGCTCCTGGGTCAACGGCGAGGCGCGCCAGGACGCGACATTCGATCAGCTCATCTTCAACGTGCCCACCATCCTCGCGACGCTGTCGCGGGGCGCGCCCCTGCTCGCGGGCGACATCATCGCGACCGGCACGCCCGCCGGCGTCGGCATGGGCTTCGAGCCGCCGCGCTTCCTTAAGCCCGGCGATGAGGTGAGCGTCGAGGTGACCGGCGCCGGCCGGCTCACGAACCGGGTCGTGGCGTAATCTCCGCTGGGGTCGGAACGGGCGGGGGCGGCGCGCGCGTAATCGCCGCCCTGCTCACGACAACGATGCGATCGAGGCCGGCTGCGTTTGGCCTTGCTCTTCGGCCTTCCTCTTCTCCCGTTCGGCGCGACGCTTCTCGATCTCCGCGAGCTTCTCCTGGCGCCGGATCTCGTTGATGCGCCGGCGCTCCTGGTTCCACATGGCGATGAACTTGTGCCGGTAGGGCCGGGCGAACTGGGGTGTCGAGGAGTGATAGGTGGCGACCGCATTGGCCCAGGAGCGCTTCGCTTCGTAGAGCTCGAGCAGGAAGCGAACCGCATAGCCGACATTTCGCTCGGGCGCGAACGCCTCCTCGAGCGACGCGAAGGCGTCCGGGTGGTGATAGAGATTGATCTGCATGCAGCCGACGTCGATGTTGCTCACGCCCTTCTGGCGCAGGCGTTCGACCGCGGCGACCGCTTCGTCCTTGCTCGCGAAATAGCGGCCTTCCCCCTCCGCGTAGACCGCCCACGGCCAGGGCACGACGCGCTCTTCCTGGGCATCCCAG
Organism: uncultured Hyphomicrobiales bacterium; assembly: GCA_964631625.1. GTDB lineage: Bacteria > Pseudomonadota > Alphaproteobacteria > UBA828 > JAPUJA01 > CAZVZP01. The sequence continues at coordinate 18,931 of CAZVZP010000011.1, forward strand.
CGCCCCGATTCGATGAGCGAAACGGCCATGAGGAGCTGGCCCGGCAGGCCGTATCGCGTTTCGAGATTGCGGATCGGCTCGGCACAGAGATCCGCGACCGCGGCAAGGCTCGCCTGCGCCGGCCGCGAGGAACCGAGGGCCGCGAGCACGGCAAGGAACAGAACCGCGAGCGGAGGAAAAATGCGTCGGAAAACGAGGGGCATGGCGCAGCGGATGGGTTGCGTGATGCGATCGTTCGTAAGTCCTTGACGCAAGCGCCGTGCCAGGCCTGCCCGTTACCCGACGGCGCGGCTCGGCGCGGCGCCCAAGTCTCCGCTCGGTTTGCGACATATTGTCGCAATCATTTGATTTTAATGACGAAATTAGATATTTCCCTTGCCTTCGAAGGGTCGGCCGCGGCATTGTCCAGGTGCGCTCTTCGGGCCGGTCATGGCTGACCGGTTCGGGCGCAAATGCCCTCTACGGGCGTTTCCTCCCTGCACTTGGGCCGCACGGCAACGTTGCGGCCCTTTTTTTTGACTTAAGCGCCGGGCAGAACTTGCCCGCTGTTACGCCGCACGCTCGCGGGCGAGTGCGGCGCCGAGCCCGGCCATCAAGCCGGTCAGGGCGTCCTTGAGGCGGGCGAAGCCGTCGTGCTTCACGACCCCGACTTGGTCCATGTAGAGCGCGCGGTTGAGTTCGATCTGCAGCGCGTAAATCCCCGCCCTGGGATGGCCGTAGTGGGCGGTGATGAAGCCCCCCGCGAACGGCGCGTTGCGCTCGACCCCAAGCCCGCGGGCGCGCAGCGAGGCCTCGGCCCAATCGACGATGGCGGGATCGCAGGACGCGCCGAAGCGATCGCCGAGCACGACGTCGGGTCGGCGCGCGGGCCATGGCCGGCCCGGGATCCACTCGGGCGAGGGCATCGAGTGGCAGTCGATGAGGAGCGCCTCGCCGAAACGAGCGTACGTTTCGGCGAGGAGGGTGGCGAGCGCCGCGTGGTACGGCCGGTAGAGCGCCTCGATCCGTGCATGGGCCTCGGCGAAGGTGAGCTTGCGGCGGTAGATCTCGAGGCCGCCGGTCACCAGACGCGGGATCGTGCCGAAGCCCTCGTGCACGCGGGCAGAGCGCGCGTTGACGAAGCTCGGCAGGGTGTCGGCAAACATCGCGGGATCGAGCTCGTAGGGCTCGCGGTTGGCGTCGAGGTAGGCGCGCGGAAACAGGGCGTGAAGGAGCGGTGCGCCGATTAAGGGCGCTGCGGCGAACAGTTCGTCGACGAAGCCATCTTCCGAGCGCCGCAGCTGGCCGAGATCGAGCGCGCTCGCCGCCAGGAATTCGGGCGGGTAGCTGCGGCCGCTGTGCGGCGAGGAAAACACCACCGGCAGGCGCGGCGGCGTGGGCCGGGCGATCCGGTAAGGGCGGGGGAAGGGCGCGAGCTGTTGCGCGGGAATCGCTGTCATGGTCGGCATTTAAGGGCGCTTCGGCGAGGCTGTCACGGCGCTGGCCAGGCTCGCCTGCGCGCCGCTTCCTTGAAGGAGTCAGCGCCCGGACCCGTTAATCGAGCGTAAGTGTTTTGAATAGCGTCGATTTAAGGCCATCTTAACAGCCTTGGCGGAAGCTTGCCGATTGCTCGAGCCTGAAGAGGGACGCGCGCAGCATGGCCCGGATTCTCCTTGCCGAAGACGACGAATCGATGCGCCGATTCCTCGCCCGCTCGCTCGAGCGGGTGGGCCACGAGGTGTTCGCCGTCGCCGACGGCTTCGAGGCGCTGCCCTATGTCGCCCAAGGCACGATCGATCTCTTGGTCACCGACATCGTGATGCCCGGCATGGACGGCATCGAGCTCGCGCGCCGCGCGAGCATCGAGATGCCCGAGCTCAAGGTCATCTTCATCACGGGCTTTGCCGCGGTTGCGCTACGCAACCGCCAGCTGCCCAAGAAGAACGCCAAGGTCCTCTCCAAGCCCTTTCACCTGCGCGAGCTGGTTTCCGAGATCGACCGCTTTCTGGCGGCTTGAGACGCGCCTCGGCGTGGTCCGAGCCGTTGCCAGACCGGCCGCGGCGGTGCTAAACGGGCGTGGCCGGACGGGGCGTGGTTTCGCCCGCGGCGCGTTGGGCGCGTAGCTCAGTGGGAGAGCACTACGTTGACATCGTAGGGGTCGCTGGTTCAATCCCAGCCGCGCCCACCACCAAATCAATAACTTATCTCATTGGAGTGATTCTGCTTCGCACGCTAGCAATCATCTAGCAATCAATCTGTTCGTAATTCGCTAGCTTTCAGCGCCTGGTTCGTTCCATCCGGCCTTTGGGTGACGGGGCGGCTTTGCCGGCGCGGCTTCGGGCGAACTCGCACGGGCCGTGCACCCCATCAGGTCAGGCTCGCCGGCAATCGACATCAATCGACTGTCGACTCGCGGCTGCGCTTTTCCGTAATTTACGGCGCTGCGGTCGAACCCGGCCTCCTGCCGCACAACCGACGAGGCGCGCCCTTCATGAACTTGACGCGAGAAGCCCTCTCCGCCGCCATCGGCCGCGAGGCCCAAGGCCTTGTCAAACTCTACGATTTTTCCGAGGCCGCCACGGTTTCCCTCCTCAGCGAGTCCGAGAACAAGGTCTATCTGGTGAGCGATGCGGCGCGACCCAAGAAATACGTCATCCGGGTCAATTCCGGGCGCCTCAGCTATCACACGCGGCCCTCGATCGCCTCCGAAATGATGTGGCTGATGGCGCTCCGGCGTGAATCCGATATCGTCGTGCCGGCGGTTCTGACCGCCAAGGACGGCTCGCTGGTTCAGACCATAACCGCCTCCGATCTCGACAAGCCGCGCCATGCCGTCGTCTACAGCTTTCTCTCCGGCAGCGAGCCGCCGGAGGACGAGCTGATCCCGGGCTTCGAGCGCCTGGGCGAGATTTCCGCCCGGCTGCATCTCCACGCCAAGAGCTGGACGCCGCCGGCCGGTTTCACGCGCCATTCCTGGACGCCCGAGGCGATCCTCGACGACCGCCTGAACTGGGGCCCCTGGCAGAAGGGCGTTGCGCTCGAAGGCGAGGCCTTGCGCCTGCTCTCCCGGCTCGACGCCGTGGTGCGTGCGCGGCTGGCCGCGCTGCCCACCGACCGCGAGCGTTTCGGCCTGATTCATGGCGATCTGAGGCTCGCCAACCTGCTGGTCGATGGCGATCGCACCGCGCTCATCGACTTCGATGACTGCGGGTATGGGTGGTATCTGTACGATCTTGCGACCGCGCTCAGCTTCCTCGAGGAGCGGCCCGACGTGCCCCAGCTGATCGCCAGCTGGCTCAAAGGCTACCGCAAGGTGGCGTCGCTTCCGGCCGATATGGAGGCCGCGATCCCGACCCTGGTGATGATGCGCCGCCTGGCGCTGGTCGGCTGGGTGGGCGCCCAACAGCATCTCGAGTTCGCGCGCGGACTCGGCTCCCGCTTCACAGCCGATTCCTGCCGCCTGGCGGAGGATCATCTCAAGCGCTTCGCCTAGAGCGGAATCCGCTCGAGTGGAAACGACCCCCTCCCCCTATCCCCCTCCCGCAACGGGGCGGGGGAAACAAAAAACTCCCTCCCCCCTCGCGGGGGAGGGCTGGGGTGGGGGTAGACCAGCAGGCTCAAGGCAACCGCGCGTGATTCAATGCCGCCGGATTTTGCTCTAAGGCAAGCCCGGTTTGCGCTCCCGGTTGGGGTTCGGCGCCGTTTCGCGCTAGATTGGGGGTCGGAAAGCCGGCTTAGCTCAGTTGGTAGAGAACCTGATCGACATCGTAAGGGGTCGCGGGTTCAATCCCAGCCGCGCCCACCATCGCTCGAGAGATCAGCTGAGAGGCGTCCACGGGCCTCCAGCGGTTTGCAGGCAATCTCGGTATCGACCGTGGCCGGTCCCATGAACGAAAGCCCGGCGCGTGTCCGGCGAGGTGGTGGTGAAAAAGAAGACATGGCTCTTTGTCGCTCTCGCCGTGGTGGCGATCGCCGCGGTGGTGATCGGCGCGGTGCCGCCGGTGCGCGAGGGGTTGTTCGGCGGCCCCGAGATCTACGGCACCTGGGAGGCGACCGACGGCAGCGGCTCGATCCTGCGCTTCTACGAGACCGGCACGCTCGTCGTGCTCGAGCCCAGGAGCGGGCAGGAGTTGAACGGGCGCTTCGAGCTCTTGGCCCGGGACCGGCTCAAGCTGCAGATCGAAGGCGGCGGCGCGGGGCTCTCCGCCTTGAGCGGCTGGCTCTTGAGCCTCTTAGGTCCGCGCGTCGTTCAGGTCAGCATCGGGCGCGACCAGCTTGTCCTCCAGGACCCCTTCGAGGAAGGCAAGCTCAACGTCTACAAGCGGCTCGAGTGAGGCAATTTGACTCAATGCCATGGCTCTCGCCCGCGCGCCACGGCTTTGCACAAAGGTTTCCTATTTCGTCTCTCCGGTAGCGCTGCGCTGTCGATATGTGGCCTGACGTCTCCCCGAAGTTTATGCGGCGGCCGGAGTTCAGCGGTCGGTCAAACCCGCCACGCTGCCGGGAATGTGGCCTATGGCCGCTCAGGAAAATCGGGCAGGGCCGAAGGCGCGCTCGGGGCTTGGTTGGTTAAGACGGGGCGAGGCGCGGGCCGCGCGCGGTTCGGCATGGCCCCAAGGGAAATTTTCCGCTAAAATAATTGAAATTTGGAAAGAACAGCCTTGGGAGGGCTGAAAGATGAGCTTCGAGATTCTCGACACCCGGGCGGACTTCGAGGCCTCGGAGACGGTTGGGCGAATCAAGGTGGGCGAGCGGCCGGTCAACCAGGTGCTGGAAGAAATCGTCGCCAAGTTGACGAACATCGAGCATCTGATCGCGCGACTGAACTACGACATCCGGCGCATCCGCCGTTAGTCGCCGCCCGCGCCTCCGGCCCACGGCGGGTCAACCCTGGCGTTGACGGCGCAGCCGAGGCCCCAGGCAATCAATATTGGGCGATCGCCGGCAAGGGCCCGGACCGTGCGGCGCGGGGCCTCTCACCGGTCCGGGTTACTCGGCGTAGTCGTAGTTGCCGTTGCTCCAGCGGTAGACCACGTAGCCCATCGCGGTCACGTCGCCCTTCTCGTCGAAGCCGATCCGGCCCAGAACCGTGTCGAATTCGCCCTCGTGCAGGGCGCTAAACAGCGCCTCGGGCTCGAGCGAGCCCGCGCGCTCGGCGGCCTGGGCGAAGGCCTGGATGGCGCCGTAGGTGTAGAGCACGTAGCCCTCGGGCTCGACGCCGGCCGCGCGGAACTTCTCGACAATAACCCGCGCCTCGGGGCTCTTGCGCGGGTCCGGGCTGAAGGTGAAGAGGGTGCCTTCGCCGGCCTCCCCCGTGATGCTCCAGAACTCGAGCGTCGCCAGCGCGTCGCCCGACATGATGGTGGCGTTCAAGCCCTGCTCGCGCGCCTGGCGCGTGATCAGGCCGACCTCCGCGTGATAGCCGCCGATGAACACCGCATCCGCGTTGTTCACCTTGAGCTTGGAAACGAGTGCCGAGAAATCTCTCTCGCCCGTCGTATAGGAGTCGTAGAGCATCTCGGTGATGCCCTGCTCGTTAAGCGCCTTCCTGACCTCGTCGGCCAGACCCTTGCCGTAGGTACTCTTGTCGTGGAGGATGGCGATGCGCCCGCCGGGGACGTGGCGCGCGAGATAATCGCCGTCGACGCGGCCCTGCTGGTCGTCGCGCCCGCACACCCGGAACACGTTGTCGAGCCCGCGGTCGGTGAGCTGCGGGTTGGTCGAGGCGGGCGAGATCTGCAGGATGCCTTCTTCGTTGTAGATGTCGGAGGCCGGGATCGAGGAGCCCGAGCAGAAATGCCCGGCGACAAAGATCACGCCCTTGTTGACGAACTGATTGGCGAGCGCGACCGCCTGCTTCGGGTCGCAGGCGTCGTCGCCGAGTTCCAGCACGAGCTCTTGGCCCAGCACGCCGCCGGCCTCGTTGATGTGCGCGACCGCCATCTCGGCGCCGGCCTTGAGCTGCTGGCCGAAGCTCGCGTACTGGCCGGTGAGCGGGCCGGCGGCGCCGATGATGATCTCGGCCTGGGCGGGCGCCGCGGCGGCAACCATAAGGCCGGCGGCGAGGCACGCGGGCAGAATGATCCTTCGTGCGGGCATGGGTCCTCCGATCCCGGGCGCGGGCGCCCTCTTTTTTCGGACACGGAGTCTACCACCGGGATTCGAGCCTGTAAGCGGAGACAGCGGGGCCGCGGCCGCGCGGGGCCCTGGCCTAATCCGGGGCCGGCGCGCCGCCGCCTTCAAGATAGGCGCGGCGCACCTCGTCGTTGGCCAAGAGCTCTTTCCCGGTGCCCTCGAGCACGATGCGCCCACTGGCCAAGACGTAGGCGCGATCCGCGAGCTTGAGCGCCTGGTGGGCGTTCTGCTCGACGAGAAGCACGGTCACGCCTTCGCGTTCGCGAATCTCGCGCACCACCTCGAAGATGCGCCGCACCAGAAGCGGCGCCAAGCCGAGCGAAGGCTCGTCGAGCAGCAAGAGACGGGGCCGCATCATGAGTCCGCGCGCGATCGCGAGCATCTGCTGCTCGCCACCCGAGAGCGTGCCGCCCCGCTGATGACGCCGCTCGCCTAGCACGGGAAACAGCGCGAACACGCGCTCGAGATCCCGCGCCCGTCGCTCGCGGTCCCCGGTCGCACTACCCATGAGCAGATTCTCGATCACGGTCATGCGCGGAAAGATGCGCCGGCCTTCGGGCACCTGCGCGATACCCAGGCGCACGATGGCGAAAGTCGGAAGCGGCGTGATCTCTCGCCCCTCGAACAGGATACGGCCCGAGCGCGCGCGCGGCGCGCCGCAGATCGTCATGAGGAGCGTGCTCTTGCCCGCGCCGTTGGCCCCGATGAGCGAGACGATCTCGCCCGCGCGGACCTTAAGATCGACGCCCTTGAGCGCCTCGATGTTGCCGTAAAACGTGTGCACGCCCTCGATGCTCAGCACGCCGCGCCTCCCGGATGGCCGGCCGCGTCCGGCTCGGGCTCGCCGAGATAGGCGCGAATCACCGCCGGATCGCGGCTGACCTCGGCCGGCGTGCCCGAGGCGATGAGGCGGCCCTGATCGAGCACAAGGATACGGTCGGAGAGGCCCATGACCACGCTCATGTCGTGTTCGATCAGAAGAATGCCGATGCCTTCCTGCTCGCGAATGCCGAGCAGCAGCCTCTTGAGCTCGTCCGATTCGCGCGGATTCAACCCGGCCGCCGGCTCATCGAGGCAGAGCAGAAACGGGCGCATGCACATGGCGCGGGCGACCTCGAGCCGGCGCTGCGCGCCGTAAGACAGAGTGCCGGCCTCGTTGTCGGCCTCGGCCAAGAGGCCGATGCGCTCGAGCCAGGAGCGCGCGAGGGTGTGGGCGGCCTGCTCCGCATGGCGGTAGCCCGGCAGTTTGACGAGCGCGGCGAGCGAATAGGCCGAGGCCACCATGAGCGGCCGGTGCTGCGCCGCGAGCAGGTTCTCGAGCGCGGTCATGCGAGGGAACAGCCGCACGTTCTGAAAAGTGCGGGCGACCCCGGCTTGTGCGACGCGGTAGCCCGTGAGGCAGTTGAACACGGTGGTCTTGCCCGCGCCGTTCGGGCCGATGATCGCGGTGATCTCGCGGGCTCGCGCCACAAAGGACAGGTCATCGACGGCAAGCAGCCCGCCGAAGCGCATCGAGAGCTTCTCGACCCGCAACAGGGCCTCGGCCGGGGCGAGGGCGGGCGCGGCCATCACGGCTTGACCGGCAGAGGGGCGGCGGCGCTGCCGAGCCGGGCGGACGGCTCGCGCCGCCCGAGCAGCCCGCCCGGGCGCCAGATGATGATCGCGACCATCGCGCCACCGAACAGGAGCATGCGGAACTCGGCGAACTCGCGGCCGATCTCCGGCAGCACCACGAGCAGGATCGCGGCGAAGACCACACCCACTTGGCTGCCGAGCCCGCCCAGCACGACGATGGCGAGGATCGTCGCGGATTCCATGAAGGTGAAGCTCTCCGGGCTGATGAAGCCTTGGCGCGCTGCGAAGAACGAACCCGCGAAGCCGCCCAGCATGGCGCCGACGGCGAACGCCGTGAGCTTGGTCGTGGCCGGGTTGATGCCGAGCGCGCGGCTCGCGATTTCGTCCTCGCGCAGGGCCTCCCAGGCGCGGCCAACGGGCAGCCGGCGCAGGCGCAGCGTGAAGGCATTCGTCACAAGCGCGAGGGCGAGAATGACGAAGTAAAGAAAGATGACACGGTGCTCGGTCGCGTAGTCGAGCCCGAAGAACTCGTGGAAGGCGGTCTCGCCCGCCTCGGGCGTGCGCGTGAACTTGAGGCCGAAGAAGGAAGGGCGCGGCACGTTCTTGACGCCGTCCGGTCCCTTCGTGAGCGACACCCAGTTGATGAGCACGATGCGGATCATCTCGCCGAAGCCCAGCGTCACGATGGCGAGATAGTCGC
>CAZVZP010000012.1:0-341 GCA_964631625.1 uncultured Hyphomicrobiales bacterium
CGGTGGCCGCCGGATAATCGCCGCAAAGCTCCTTGGTGATCACCCTCGAATAGATCTGCCCGGCGGTGACGCTGTCGCTGCGCCGCGCGGCAACCCCCGTGAAGCGCTCGTAATGACCGAGGTCGAGGTCGGTCTCGGCGCCATCGTCGGTGACATAGACCTCGCCGTGCTGATACGGGCTCATCGTCCCGGGATCGACGTTGAGATAGGGATCGAGCTTGCGCAGCCGCACCCGGTAGCCCCGCGCCTGGAGCAGTGCGCCGAGCGCCGCGGAGGTCAATCCCTTGCCAAGCGAGGACACCACGCCGCCGGTGATGAAGATGAAGCGCGTCATGGGCGCT
>CAZVZP010000012.1:351-14031 GCA_964631625.1 uncultured Hyphomicrobiales bacterium
AATCTAACAAAAGACCCCCGGGCCTCCAAAGCGTAACGGCCTCCTTGGCCAAGCGATGTCGGCAAATCTTGAAAAAACCCTTAGCCGCGGCCGAGGACCCTGCGGGGCGCTCGGCCCCTATTGCGCTTCGGGCACCACAGGAGCCCCGGTTTCCGCACCCGACTCGGCACCCGGCGGCGACGCTTCGGCCGGAGCCGCTGCCGGAGGCTCCGGGCTCCAGTCCTCGCTTGTCTCCTCCTCTGGAATCACGATCAGCTCGCCCGCGGCCTCGGGCACGCTCGGCGCCTCGGGCTCCTGGCTCGTGCCCGTGGCCGGCAGCGCCGCGGGCATGGTCTCGGACTCGGTGCCCATGATCGAGCGCTCCTTGCGAATCTGGCCGCCCGAGAGGATGGCCAGTACCAAGCATATGACGATGAACAGCGCGGCCAGCACGCCCGTCGCGCGCGTCAGCATGCTCGCCGTGCCGCGTGCGCTCACGAGCCCAGTGGGGCCGCCGATGCCGAGCGCGCCGCCCTCGCTGCGCTGAATGAGGACGACCCCGATCATGGCGATTGCGACGAGGACAAGAACAACAACGAGAATGGCTTCCACGATTTCTCCGATCCGTTACGCGAGCTTTTGGAGAAGCCTTTCGGGCACCCGAGGGCGGCCGAGAATAGCGCCAAAGGGAGACGCGGCCAAAGCCCAAACGATGGGCGCGGTCCGCGCCCTAGTGGTCTCGTTTCAACACATGAGTCCCCGATGACCCTCATCCTTCGAGACGCTCGCTGCGCTCGCCCTCAGGATGAGGGCCGGTTTTGGGCCTCACCCTGAGGAGGCCCGAAGGGCCGTCTCGAAGGGTGAGGTCAGTCGCGGGTACCAAGTGTTCGATTCGCACCACTAGCGGGCGGCGCAGCAGATGGTCCAGAAGCTCTCGGCGTTGAGGCTCGCACCACCCACCAGCAAGCCGTCAACCTCGGGGATCGCCAAGAGCTCGGCCGCAATGTCCGGGTTGACCGAGCCGCCGTAAAGCAGGCGGACCGTCTCGGCACTCGGGGCGCCACGCCGCGCGCGCAACGTCCGACGCAGCAGTGCGTGCATCTCCGCGACCTGCTCGCGGCTCGCCGTGAGCCCGGTGCCAATCGCCCACACCGGTTCGTAGGCAAGCGCCAGCTCTACGCCGTCCAACTGTTCGGGCAGCGACTGAGCGAGCTGGCGCTCCACGACGGCCTGGGCATGACCCGCATCGCGCTCGGCCGAGGTCTCGCCCAGGCAGACGATGGGCACCAGACCAGCGTGCAATGCGGCCTCGGCCTTGGCGCGCACCAGGGCGTCCGTCTCACCATGGCCGCGCCGGCGCTCGGAATGACCCACAATGACAAAGCGACAGCCGGCATCGGCCAACATGGGCGCCGCGATATCGCCGGTGAAGGCGCCGCCATCCTGCGGCGCACAGTCCTGCGCGCCGAGCGCGATCGGCGAGTCCTCAAGCACGGCAGCCACGTCGCGCAGGAGCGTGGCCGGCGGGCAAATCACGACGTCGGCCCCGAGCGAGGCCTCGCGCGCGCGCAGCGCAAATGCCCGGGCCCGCTCGACGCCATCGCGCCGAAGGCCGTTCATCTTCCAGTTGCCTGCAATCAGCACTCGGCGCACCGTCCGTGGGTCCCGATCTCAAGTTGCGCGCCTTCGCCGCGCGCTCTTTAGCACGGCGTGCGAGCCCGTACCATAGCCCGAAACCGCCTGGGAAATTGGCCGTTGCAGCGCTTTGGAACGGCACCTATGATCCGCCCGACCGCGCGTGGCCAAGACCCCTCGGACGAGCCAGGCCACGGGCCAACGGCGCCATACGTCGATGCTGAGAGACTTCCGCAAGGCGAGCCAGTCCTGGGCCGCGCGCATCATGCTGCTGTTGCTGATCGCGAGCTTCGGGCTCTGGGGCATCAGCGATATCTTCCGCTCGGGACGCGAGCCCAGTGTCGCCCAAGTGGGCGAAACCAGCATCGGCGTCAGCGCGTTCAATTCGGCCTTCGAGCAGGCGGTCGAGCGGCTGCGGCAGATCTCCGGGCAGCCCGTGAGCGCCGAGGAGGCCCGATCGCTCGGCCTCGATGATCAGGCGCTCTATCAGTTGATCGGCGATTCCTTGATGGATCAGGAAGCGCATCGGCTCGGCATCCGAACGCCGGACGAGGTAATCAAGGAGCGCATTGCGGAGACGCCCTATTTCCTGAACGAGCAGGGCGCGTTCGATACGGCGCGCTATCGAGCCGTGCTGACGCAGCTCGGCATGAGCCCCGAGCAATACGAGGACTCCCTGCGCCGGGACGGCGCGCGCGAGCAGCTCTTCGCCGCCGTGCGTACGCCCCCACCCGCACCGGACAGTTGGGCGGATACCCTCTACCGTTACCGGAACGACCAGCGGGTCGCGGACTTCGTGCTCGTGGCCAAGGAGCGCGACTATCCGATCCCGGAACCCGGCGAGGAGGATCTGCGAGCGTTCTACGACGAGAACCCGGATCGCTTCACGGCGCCCGAGTTTCGCCGCGCCACGTTCGTGCGCTTCGGCGCGGATATGCTGGAGGCCGAGATCGAGCCCAGCGACGAGGACCTCTACGAAGAATACGAGGCACGGCTGGCCGAGTTTCAGGAGCCCGAACGGCGCCAAGTCGAGCAACTGCTGGTGCCCGACGAGGCCACGGCCGAGGCCGCCCGCGAACTGCTCAAGAGCGGCAAGAGCCTCGAAGAGGTCGCGGCCGCCCTCGGCGAGAAGGGTGCCGGCATCTCCCCGCTCGGGCTCGTGGGCGAGCGCGACCTGCCGCCCGAGATCGCGCCCACGGTGTTCGCCCTCTCCAAAGGCGGGGTGAGCAACCCGGTTAAGACCGGATTCGGCTGGCACTTCTTCTGGGTGCGCGAGATCGAGCCGGCGCAGACCCAGAGTTTCGAGGAGGTGCGCGAGCAACTTGGCGCCGATTACACGGCGAGCATGGCGCTCGACAGCCTCTACCGCTTGGCGACGGCGTTCGAGGATTCGCTGGCCGGGGGCGCGATGCTCGAAGCAGCGTCCGAGAGCCTCAATCTGCCGCTCGACACGCTGGGCCCCGTGGACGCGGCCGGCTTTTCGCCCGAGGGCAAGGCCGTCGAGCTGCCCGCCGAAGAGGGCTTCGTCGGCACCCTGTTTTCCGCCGATCCCGGCGCCGATTCCGGTCTGATCGAGACCCAGGACGGACGCTACTACATCCTGCGGGTCGACGAGGTCACACCCTCGGGCGTCGAACCCTTCGAGGAGGTGCGCGGGGACGTCGCCACGGCTTGGCGCGATGCGAAGAAGGACGGAGCGGCCAAAGCCCTGGCGCAGAGCATCGCCGAGAAGGTCAACGGCGGAGAGAATCTCGCGGCGCTCGCCGAGGAGCACGGACTCTCGCTCGAGACGAGCGCGCCGCTCAAGCGCCGTGCCCAGCCGGGCGCGCCCGATGCGCTCGGGCCCCTGCGCGAACAGTTGTTCGCGCTTGAGCCGGGGGAGACCGCGGCGGTCATGACCGCCTTCGACAGCGGCTTTCTGGTCGCCACGCTGAAATCGGTCGAGCCGGCGGATCCCTCGCGCGATCCCGACGGCCTCAAGGCTCTGCGCAAAGAGCTCGAAGGCACTCTCGCGGGCGACGCAATCATCGCCTTCCAGGGAGCGTTGCAGCAGCGCTTCCCGGTCACGATCAACCTCGACGTGCTCCAGCAGTTGGCCGCGCCCTCGGATGGCGATGGAGGTTGAGCCCCGCTTCGACGGCTTCGCGGCCGCGTTCCAATCAGGCCGTGCGCAGGTCGTGTGGACCAAGCTCGTCGCCGACATGGAAACGCCGGTCTCGGCCTTCCAGAAGCTCGCGGGCGAGGAGGCGAACAGCTTTCTCCTCGAGTCGGTCGAGGGTGGCGCGGTGCGCGGGCGCTACTCGATCATCGGCGTCGCGCCCGATCTGATTTGGCGTTGCCGCGGGCCCAAGGCCGAAGTGAACGAACGGGCGCTCGACGAGCCCGAGGCATTCGAGCCTCTCCCCGACAGCGCGCTCGCCGAATTGCGCAAGCTCGTGCGCGCGACCCGCCTCGATCTGCCGGAGGGCCTGCCGCCCATGGCGGCCGGCCTGGTGGGCTACATCGGCTACGACATGGTGCGCCTGATGGAGCATTTGCCGGAGCGCAACCCGGACGTGCTCGGCGTGCCCGACAGCCTGTTTCTGCGGCCGACCGTGATGGCGATCTTCGACAACGTCGAGGATAGCGTGACGCTCGTCACGCCGGTGTGGACCGGCACGCCCGGCCCCGCGCGCGAAGCCTACGATGCCGCCTGCGCCCGTCTGGCCGAGGCGGTGGCGCGGCTCGATGCGGGCTTGGCGCACCGCACACCCGCGCCGGCCGGGCCGGAGCCGTTGCCCGAACCCGTCTCGAACCTCAGCCGCGCCCAATACCACGCCATCGTCGAGACGGCGAAGGAATACATCCGCGCCGGCGATATCTTCCAAGTGGTGCCCTCGCAACGCTTCCGCCTGCCCTTCGATCTGCCGCCGTTCTCGCTCTATCGGGCGTTGCGCCGGCTCAATCCATCGCCGTTCCTGTTTTTTCTCAACTTCGGCGGCTTCGCCGTCGTGGGCTCGAGCCCCGAGATTCTCGTGCGCTTACGCGACGGCAAGGTCACGATCCGGCCGATCGCGGGCACGCGCCGACGCGGCCGCAACCGCGCGGAGGACGAGGCGCTCGCCCAGGACCTGTTGGCCGATCCGAAGGAGCGGGCCGAGCACCTCATGCTGCTTGATCTCGGGCGCAACGACGTGGGGCGCGTCGCCAAGATCGGCACGGTGCGCGTCACCGAGCAATTCGTCATCGAGTACTACTCGCACGTGATGCACATCGTCTCGAACGTCGAAGGCCAGATCGATCCACGCTTCGACGCGATCGACGCCCTGATCGCCGGCTTTCCCGCGGGCACGGTGAGCGGCGCACCCAAGGTCCGGGCCATGGAGATCATCGACGAGCTCGAGCCCGAACGGCGCGGCATCTACGCCGGCGCGGTCGGCTATTTTTCGGCCAACGGCACCATGGACACCTGCATCGCCCTGCGCACCGGCGTCGTCAAGGACCGCACGCTTTACGTCCAGGCGGGCGGCGGCGTGGTCGCGGACAGCGACCCGGAAGCCGAGTATCAAGAAAGCCGCAACAAGGCGATGGCGCTTCTGCGCGCCGCGCAGGAGGCAGTTCGCTTTGCTACCACCGCGGGCCGCTCAGGCGGCTAAGCCAAGGCGGCGAAGCTAAGGCTCGGCGGCGGGGGCGGCGGCGGCGGTCGAGGCCCCTTTCCCATTGCGCCGCACGATCTCGCTCAAGGGCACGAGCGCGAGGCCCTGGCCCGCGAGCGTGGGCAGCCACGCCTCGAGGGCCTCGAGGCTCTCGCGGTGCGGATGCGCGATCGCCACCGCCTGTCCCTGGCGGCGTGCGACTTGTTCGAGCTCGGCGAGACGCGCGCCGATGGCACCCGTTTCGAGATCGTTGTCGAGGAACAGGTCGCGGCGCGCGAAGGGCACCCCGATTTCCGCGGCGAGCGCCGGGGCGACGGACGCGGGCGTCGTGGCGGAATCGAGGTAGAGCAGGCCGCGGCGCTTGAGCTCGTCGAGCACGAGCCGCATCGCCTCGGGATCGGCCGAAAACTTGCTGCCCATGTGGTTGTTGATGCCCACGAACTGATCGAACCGGCTCAAGCTCCAGTAGAGCCGGCGCAGGAGTTCGTCCCGGTCGAGCGCGGTTGCCAACGCCTGCGGTCCGGGATCCTCATCGCCCAGCGGCTCCATGGGCAGGTGGACGAGAACCTCGTGGCCCGCGCGCCGCGCCAGCCAGACGTTGCGTTCGACGCCCTCCATATAGGGCAGAAAGGCAAGCGTCACGGCGCGGTCGAGCGCAACGGCGCGCTGCACGCTGGCCGGGCTGTGTCCGAGATCGTCGATGACGATGGCGATCAGCGGGCGATCCTGCGTGTCGGGCACCGCCGCGGCAAACGCGCGCCACGGCAGCCTCGGGTCGTCGTCGATCGGCGTCGAGCCATCCGTTCGCCCCGGGGCGGACGCGCTGGCCACGACCTCATCGGCAAGCGGCGCCGACCCGTCGCCGGAAGGCACGGCGGCGGTGCCCGGCGCAGACATCGGCGGTGCCTCGTGCATCCCCTCCGCTCCGACATCCGCGGGTGCCCGAGCGAGCCCGGCCTCGCCGGCATCCGGCCGCTCGCCCTCGAGCAGCGGCTCGGGCGCGAACGGGGTCGCGGGCGCCATCGCCGCCGAGGCCGCATCGGCAAGCACGATCTCGACCGACGAGCCGGCGCGCTGTGCTCGGTCGCCCGGCTCCGGCCCATCCGTCAGCGACAGCCAGAGCACGCCGGCCCCGACGGCAACGACGACCGCGCCCAGCAGGTAGAAGGGCGTGTAGGTGCCCCGGGGTTCCGCCGTCGGCTCCTGTTTGTCTGAATTGTGCGTCATGAGCTTCGCGGCCTCGCCGCCACTGTGCCGCCCCGTGCCCGGACCGGGCAAGGCATCAGATGCGTGCGCGCGAGAGGCGCGACGCGTGGCCTAAGTCTTCGGCGTACCTCAGGTCTTGCGGCCTTACCCCCCTGTGGATCGGTCGAGCGCGATCCGTTCGCAGAGCTGTGCCCGTCTTGACCCTTTAGGCAATGCCGCACTAGAGCAATATCCACTTAGATTGAACCGTCCGGTTCAATCTGAGTGGATAAAATTGCTCTAGATTTAAAGACGATAGAGCAGCTTTATCCGGTCGTTGGATCGCTGAAAGCGATTCCAACTGACCGGATGCTGCTCTAGGGCGAAAACCGATCCGCCCCGCCGGATCGCGCGCCTCGGCCTGCACACGCTCCCTGTTTTTGCGGCCTCTCCCGTCATACGGCGCGCTCCGGACGCTGACGCAAGCGCGGGAGGAATGCGGGCACTCGCGCGGCGTAGCGGGCGTAGGCCTCGCCGAATTGCGCAAGCACCTCGCGCTCTTCCTGCCGTGCCAAGCGCATGTACATCCACACGAGCACCGGAAACATCGCCAGCGTCAGCAGCGTCGGCCATTGCAGGAGGAAGCCGAACATGACGAGGATGAAGCCGGCATATTGAGGATGCCGCACATAGGCGTACGGCCCAGTTGTAGCGAGAGCGTTCGATCGTTGGGCCTCGCGCAGCACGCGCCAAGCCGCCGCGACGAGAACGAAGCCGCCGCCGATGAAGGCAAAGCTCAAGATGTGGAAGGGGCCGAGGTGGGGGTTCGCCTTCCAGCCGAACAGCATCTCGAGGAGATGGCCGGCGTCGTGCGAGAACCAATCGACGCCCGGATAGCGGCTTTGCAGCCAACCGGAAAGGAAATAAAGAGTCAGGGGAAAGCCGTACATCTCGGTGAAGAGCGCCACGATGAACGCGCTGAACGCTCCGAAGGAGCGCCAATCGCGCTTCGTGCGAGGTTTGGCGAAGCTCAAGGCGAACAGGATGAAGATCGCCGAGTTGATAACGACGAGCAGCCACAGGCCGTAAGCCGGGGCATCCATCGCATTCACCGAGGCTCGTCCGTTACGTCTTTCCGATCGGGCTTACCACCTTTGCCGTGCCCGTCGTGACCGCCATGTCCTCCGTGGCCGCCGTGCATGAAGAAGTGCATGAGAGCACAGAGACCGAGCAGCGCGATCGGCACGATCCAGCTCCCCAGGACGTGCATGCGGTGCTCGTAAACGAGGAACAGGGCGCCGACGCCCAAGAAGACGAGGAGCGCGAGACCCGCGCGCGAGCGAAAGAAGCTGCGTGGACGGGATTCCGGTTGTCGTTGCATATTTTGCCAGCCTCCCCTTTTTCGCCTTAAGCCGCTGCGCTGGCCGGGCTGGCAAACGCCGAAGCCCGCCAAAACGCGAGAAAGATGCCCCACCGTCCGAGCGGTTGCACTTGCGCGAAGCCGGCTCTTTCGAGGCAGGGTCTCAAGCATCCGTAAAGATGCGGCCGGATTTCCGGCACCAGCAGCAGCGGCCAGACGAGCAACCATCCCAGCCGATGCGCGGGCCGGTCCACGTCGAGCACGAGGAGCGACCCGTCGCTCTTGAGCACGCGGCCCGCCTCGCGCAACGCCATGTCTTTCAGATCGCCCGGAAGATGATGAAGGACGACGCTCATCACGAGCCTGTCGAACTGCGCCGCCTCGAAGGGCAGATGCTCGGCGACCCCGAGCTGGAACAGCGCGCGCGAGCCTTGGCGGTCGGCCTTCCGCCGTGCGCGGAGGATCATCGCCGGTCCAGGGTCGAGGCCGATCGCACGCCCAGACTCACCCACCCGCTCGGCGATGAGCACCGTCAGCTCGCCCGTGCCGCATCCAACATCGAGCACCGATTGACCGGGCTTCGGATCGAGAAAGGCAAGTGTCTGCTGCCGGAACCTCCAGCCGAGCCCGACCGCCTTGCAAAGTGAATCGTAGATGGGCACAAGCCAATCGATCTTCCGGCCCCGCGTTTCGGGAGCAGTATCGGAGGCATGCTTCCCTCCTCGCAGCGTTTCGAACATGCCCCAGAGAATGATCGCGGGACAGGTGAGCAGACCCAGGGCGACGAGCGCCGTCCAAAACGACAGTCCGAAGGCGAACAGCAGCACGGCCGCGGTGCTGACGGCGACAACCGAATAAATCCACGCGAGAGCGCTCATGTCCGTGGTCTTTTGGCCGCTGCCGCTGGACCCTCCGATTTCTGTGCGTCCTCTGTTCGCATGTTCCCCGTCGAACGGGGTCAAGCTTTCACGGTTACGGCGACTTCCTTCACACCATCGCAATCTTCGTCCGCTTCAACAGGGCCGAGTTGGCAATCACCGAGAGGGAGCTCAGCGCCATCGCGGCGGCCGCCAGAATGGGGTTGAGCAGACCCAGGGCCGCAATCGGAACGCCGACAGCGTTGTAGACGAAGGCCCAGAAGAGGTTTTGCTTGATCTTCCGGAGCGTCGCCCGGGAGAGGTGGATGGCGGTGACGACTTCGTTGAGGTCGTCCTTGATGAGGATGATCCCGCCGGTTTCTTTGGCGACGTCGGAGCCCGAGCCGATCGCAATCCCGATGTCGGCGGCGGCCAGCGCCGGCGCATCGTTGACCCCATCGCCCACCATCGCGACGACACGGCCCTGCTTCTGGAGATCGCGGATGACCTGGGCCTTATCGCCCGGCAGAACCTCCGCAAGCACGCGCTCGATGCCAAGCTGGCGGCCGATCGCCTGGGCCGTGCGCATGTTGTCCCCCGACAGCAGGATCACTTCGATGCCGTCTTTCTTGAGGCGCGCGATCGTTGCAGCGGCCTCGGGCTTCAGCGTATCGGCGACGGCGATGATGCCGGCAAGAGAGCCATCAACGCCGATCAGCATCGCCGTCTTGCCCTCCTGCTCGAGGCGGATCATGCTCTGCTCCGCATCGCCAAGGGCGATGCTCTCCTGCCCGAAAAGCCGCCGGTTGCCGAGCAGGACTTTCTGCCCGTTCACGGTGGCCCGAATACCATGGCCGGGGATCGCCTCGAATCCTGCGGCTTTGGCAATCTCGAGCCCGCGATGCCTGGCGGCACGCACAATCGCCTGCCCCAACGGGTGCTCGGAGCCCACTTCCACGGCCGCGGCAAGCCGCAGCACATCGCCCTCCTCCCGGCCCGCCAGGGCGATGACATCGGTCACGTTGGGTTCGCCGCGGGTCAGCGTGCCGGTCTTATCGAAGACGATCGCACTCAGCTTGCGCGCGCGCTCGAGGATCTCCGCGCCCCGGATCAGAATCCCGGCCTCGGCAGCCTTGCCGACGCCAACCATCAGCGCCGCGGGCGTTGCAATCCCCAGCGCGCACGGGCAAGCGATGATGAGCACCGCGATGAAGGCGAGAAGCGCCTGGGGGAAGTCTCCCGCGATCAGCCACCAGCCGAAGAATGCGCCGATCGCGGCGAGGAGAACGCCCGGAACGAAGTACCGGGTCACCTGGTCGGCGAGGCGCTGCACCGGTGCGGTGCTCGTCTGCGCCTCCTCGACGAGGCGGATGATCTGCGCCAGCGCCGTGTCGGCGCCCACCTTGGTCGCACGGAACCGAAGGAGGCCCGCACGGTTCAGCGTGCCGCCGATGACCGCGGACCCCGGCCGCTTCTCGACCGGCATCGATTCGCCGGTCAGCATCGACTCGTCCACCGCCGAGTCCCCCTCGCTCACCAGCCCGTCGGTCGATATCTTTTCACCCGGTCGAACGATCACGGTCTCGTCGACCATCACCGATTCCGCCGGCACGTCCATCTCGACCCCCTCGCGCACGACGTGGGCGATCGCCGGGCGCAAATCCATGAGCTTGCGCACGGCGGCCGAGGAGCGCTTCTTGATGATCTCCTCCATGTATTTGCCGAGCAGAACGAAGGCGATGATCACCGCCGAGACCTCGAAGTAGACGTCCCGCTCCTCGACCGCGACGGGCAGGACCTCGGGAAAGAAAATCACCGCGACGCTATAGAGGTAGGCGGTGGTCGTACCGAGCGCGATCAACGTGTCCATGTTGATCGTGCGGGTGCGGATGGCCGTCCAGGTGCCCTTGTAGAATCCCCAGCCGCCGATGAACTGGACGGGCGTCACCAGGATGAAGAGCCACATGCCCCAGGTAAACCAGGGGAGCGCGGGGATCGGCGCCCAGGTGACGATCGTCGCGCCCGCTGCAAGCGCCAGGAACGCGCCTGCGCGCATGACGGCAAGTGCGAGCACGCCGCCGAGAGCGATTGCCACGCGCGTGCGCATCGCCTTGAGCTCGCGCTCGGGGGATTCGAAGGTTCGCTGGCAGCCGACGCTGCAAAAGTAATAGGTGCGTCCGCCGCGTTCCGATTTCAGCGCCGTCGCCTTATTGACAACCATGCCGCAGATCGGATCCTTGGCGAGATCCTTTCCGGTGCGGACAACAGGACTAGCCTGCCGCATCGTTGCCAACCCCGCCTCGGCCGCCGCGGGGGCATGCGCCTGGTGCGCGATCGGGCCCTGGCTATGGGCGGCGGCCGCACCACCCTTCGCCGCGAGATAGGGCTTCGGATCGGCAGCAAACGTGGTCCGGCAGTGCGCCGAGCAGAAGTAGTAGGTGTTGCCTTCGACCACGAAGCGTTCGCGCGCGGTCGCCTCCTCCACCGTCATGCCGCAGACAGGGTCGATCGCCATGACTGGAACTCCGCTCGATTGGCCTAGGTCTTGCGGCCTAACACCGCCGGAAACCCTCGTGACTTGCTCACGCTCTGCCACAACAGACTTGCTAGCCGGAAAGCAACCTTTTTCGCTCTTCGAACTCTTCCTTGCCGATCTCTCCTCGGGCGAAGCGCTCCTCGAGAATGCCGATCGCGGCCTTGCGGGATGCCGGGGGCTCAGCCCTGTGAGACGCACCACCGCCCAACCAACGCACGGCGAGAACGATCAAGAAAAGAAGTCCGCCGAAGAACGCGAGCATGATCAGGAAGCCGAAGAGCATGTGTCCCCAGCCCCAGCCATGGCCCCAATGCCACGGTCCGCTTCCCATCATTTGGGCGAAGGCCGGGAACGACGCGAGGCCGATAAGCAACGCCACGATCGCTATCACCATCCGCTTAGGCATATTGATCTCCTTCATCTCCTGATCCTTCAAACAGGCCATAGACCCTCGCTGCCAATCACATCATGCGCATCGACATTGGCCCGAGGTGAGGTGGAATAAGCTGCTCGGCCACCCCCCTCTGCTCGTCCGAAAGGGTGGCAAACAGCCCGTCGTAAGCTTCCTTGAGCCCTTGCACGCTTTTGAGCCGTGCATCGAGCCACATCTGCTCTTGAGCCAGTCGCTCGCCGAGGGAAGCTTGAGGTGTTGCCTCGGCGGCTTGCCCCCGCGTGGTGCGCAGGTTGTCGGCGTTGGCCCGGAGCGCATCAGCAAACGTCTGCCACGCCGCGGCCTGCTCGTCCGTGATGCCGAGTTCGACGCGCAGGAAAGCGATGCGGCCCTCCAGATGATCGGTCGGATCCGAGGTAAACATCCCCATCGTTCCAGCGCCTGCCGCGCCCGCCGGACCGGGGATGGTTGTCGTTGCGGCACCTGCCGCTCCCATCATCCCGGAGCCCATCATTTCCATCATGGCGGGCCCCATCATCTGCATGCAGGGGCTCATCGTGCCCATCATTCCAGGCCCCATCATGCCCATCCCACCCGTGCTTGACACGCCTGGCGCAATTATTTCTTCCCCTTCGGAAGAGCCGGTCGGGACAACCCCCGAAATGTCACCGGCCGGGGCAGTGCCTGCCGGCTCGTGATGCTCCTCGACCGCAAGTGCGGGAGAGGCGAGTAGCCCGATCACGACGGCAGCGAGTGCAATGCTGCGCTTCATCGACATATTCCGAACCCTTTCCTGCTTTGTTCCGTTGTGCGCGCCGAATCTCACATTGCGCGGAATTCCAGCGGGCACGAAGCATCCGCCGACGCGGTCGGCGAGCCCTTGGATCGGCGCCGTTCATCGCACCTTGAATATATACCCCCCTGGGGTATATATTCAAGGCATGAAGGAAAGCACACGGCGCTCCTGCCTCGTGCGCCTGCGCCGGATCGAGGGCCAGGTGCGCGGGGTCGCGCGGATGACCACCGAGGAGCGCTACTGCATCGACGTGGTGACCCAGATCCAGGCCGCACGCGCGGCGCTCGAGCGGGTCGAGAACATGGTGCTCAAGGATCACATCGAAACTTGCGTCGAACACGCGATCGAGAGCGGCGATGCGCGCGATCAGCGGCGCAAGGTGAACGAGCTCCTCCAAGTGTTCGGGCGTGCGAGGAAGGAGCGGCCCGTCGTGCCTTAGCCGGCTGCTGAAAAATGCCTTGGCACCACAACCTCACCCTTCGAGACGCTGCGCTCCTCAGGGTGAGGTCGTTTAAAATCAATAACGTGCCTCATCCTGAGGAGGCCGCGCAGCGGCCGTCTCGAAGGATGAGGCGCACAGCGGACCATTTTTCAGCAACCTGTTAGAGCATCGCCGCGTCCAAGCGCTCAGAGCCCCTCACCCGCAGGCGAGGCAAAATCCGTTTGCACTCGGCACCGGCCGCCGGCGGCCGTCGCGTCTGTCAGTCGACGAGCCGCTGATATTGCTCCTGGTATTCGGTCGGGCCGATTTCGCCCCTCCCCAGCTTCTCGCGCAGAAACGCGAGCGAGATCGGCTCGGGCACGAAGGTCGTGCGGTACACGGTCTCGTCGCGGTAGCGCGTGCCGAAGAGCCGCGCCGCGACAACGCCGAGCCCGTACATCAGGGCGAGCATCACGGCGAGCGAGAGCGGGCAGCCGATCCAGATCGTCCAGGAGCTCGGATCGATGGCCTCATCGACGCGCGTGCCATAGAGCCAGTTACGTGCGGCCGCGGCCTCGGGCGCGAGCGTCAGCGCGCCGACGGCCAAGGCCGCCGCGGCAAGACGTGCCAAGCGATGACCAGGGCGGCGACGGCGCGTCCTCATGGGTGCCCTCCTCCCTGTCTGGCGCCGGCACGACCCCGGGCGCGTGGAAGGCTCCAAAAACTCCACTTCGACGAGCATGATGTATCATCGAGTGCCCGGTGCAAGCCTTGGGTCGCGGCCCTTGACGGGGCCGGCCGCAGCCGGTTTGCTCCGGGCTCTCCGAGCCGGCCCCAGGCCCCTTTAAGTAACGTGCTGGAATTGCCTTATAACACTTTGAATGC
>CAZVZP010000012.1:14057-20399 GCA_964631625.1 uncultured Hyphomicrobiales bacterium
GACAGCTTCACCTACAACCTCGTCCATTTCCTGGGCGAGCTGGGGGCGGAGTTTACGGTCAGGCGCAACGACGCGCTCTCGGCGGAGCAGGCTTTGGCCCTCAAACCCGAGGCGATCGTGATCTCGCCCGGTCCGTGCGACCCCGACCGCGCCGGCATCTGCCTCGAGCTCATCGCCAAGGCCGCGGGCCGGGTGCCGATCCTCGGGGTCTGCCTCGGCCACCAGGCGATCGGCCAGGCGTTCGGCGGCCGCGTCGTGCGCGCGCCCCTCGTCGTGCACGGCAAGCTCTCGGCCATCCGCCATCACGGCACCGGGTTGTTTGCCGGCCTGCCCGACCCGTTCCAGGCCACGCGCTATCATTCGCTCATCGTCGAGCGGCAAAGCCTGCCCGACTGCCTCGAGATCACAGCCGAAACCGAGGACAGTGTGATCATGGGGCTGGCCCATCGGCGCCACCCCATCTACGGCGTGCAATTCCACCCAGAAAGCATCGCCACCGAGCACGGCCATCGCCTGCTCAAGAATTTCCTCTCCCTCGCCGAGGCCCAGCGCCGATGAGCGACGACCCCCAAGTCCTGAAACCCGTGCTCGCCCGCCTGGCCGCCGGCGAGCGGCTCTCGGTCGAGGACGCGCAAGCGGCGTTCGACGGCATTATGACGGGCCACGCCACAGCCGCTCAAATCGGCGCCTTCCTGATGGCGCTCCATGTGCGAGGCGAGACGGTGGACGAGATCGTCGGCGGCGCGCTGGCGCTGCGTGCGCACATGGAGCGCATCGAGGCCCCTCAGGGTGCGCTCGACACTTGCGGCACGGGAGGCGACGGCAAGGGCACCTTCAACATCTCGACCGCAGCCGCGCTCGTTGCCGCAGGCGCCGGAGCGACCGTCGCCAAGCACGGCAACCGCGCCCAGTCCTCGAAGTCGGGCTCCGCCGATGTCTTGCAGGCCGTGGGCGTCAACCTCGACGCGCCCCGAGCGCTCGTCGAACGGGCGCTCAAGGAAGCGCATATCGCTTTCCTGTTCGCGCCCCGGCACCACCAGGCCATGCGGTACGTCGCCGAGGCCAGGCGCGAGCTCGGCTTCCGCACCATCTTCAATCTGTTGGGCCCGCTCGCCAACCCGGCCGGCGCCACGCACCAGCTGATCGGCGTTTTCGACGAGGCCTGGCTCGAGCCCATGGCCGAGGTGCTCAAGACCTTGGGCTCGATCCGGGTGTGGGTGGTCCACGGCCGGGATGGGCTCGACGAGCTCACCACCACGGGCCCCTCCGAGGTGGCAGCGCTTGAAGACGGCAAGATCCGGCGCTTCGCGCTCACCCCGGAGGACGTCGGGCTGGCCCGGGCGAAACCGGCCGAGCTCCTCGGCGGCAGCGCGCAGGAGAACGCCCGGCGCCTGAGCGCGCTCCTCGAGGGGGAGCGGGGCCCGATCCGCGACGTGGTCGTGCTCAATGCGGCGGCCGCGCTGGTGGTGGCAGGATTGGCGCAAGACCTCGCGGAGGGTGTAAAACGCGCTGCCCAGGCGCTGGACGAGGGCAAGGCCAAGGCCGCGCTCGATGCTCTGGTGCGCATTAGCAACGGGAGAGCCTGATGGGCCGCGACGTCCTGGCCGAGATCTGCGCGCGCAAGCGCCAGCACATCGCCGAACGCAAGGCCGCCCGGCCGCCGTCCGAGGTCGAGGCCCGGGCACGCGCGGCGCTGCCGCCGCGCGGCTTCGCGCGCCGCCTCGCCGAAGCGGTCGAACGCGAAGGTCTCGGGTTGATCGCCGAGATCAAGCGCGCGAGCCCAAGCCGCGGCCTGATCCGGGAAGACTTCGATCCGGCTTGGCTCGCCCGCTCCTACGCGCGGGGCGGCGCCGCCTGCCTTTCGGTGCTGACCGACGAGCACTATTTTCGAGGCAGCGACGAGCATCTGCGTGCGGCGCGCGCCGCCTGCGAGTTGCCGGTGCTGCGCAAGGACTTCATGCTCGATCCCTATCAGGTGGCCGAAGCGCGCGCGCTCGGCGCCGACGGCATTCTGCTGATCGTGGCGGCGCTGGACGAGGCGACCGCCCGGGCCCTCATGGCCGAAGCGCGGCTCTACCGGATGGACGTGCTGGTCGAAGTGCACGACGAGCTCGATCTCGAGCACGCGCTCATGCTCGATGCGACGCTGATCGGAATCAACAATCGCGATCTGAGGACGCTCGACGTCGATCTCGCCACAACCGAGCGGCTCGCGCCCCGGGTGCCGCCGGACCTCGACGTGGTCTGCGAAAGCGGCCTGACGAGCCACCAGGATCTCGTGCGCATGACGCAGGTCGGCGTGCAGCGTTTTCTGGTCGGCGAATCCCTCATGGGCCAGCACGATATCGCGGCCGCGACCGCGGCCCTCCTCGGCCGCGGGGCGGCGGCCGACGAGGAGGGTGCCGCGCCATGAGCGATCTCAGCCATTTCGATGAAAGAGGCCGGGCGCGGATGGTGGATGTGTCCGCCAAGGCGCAAACCGAACGCAGCGCAACCGCGAAGGGTTCGGTCCTCATGGCCCACGCGACCCTCGAGCGCATCGTGTCCGGCGAGCTCGCCAAGGGCGACGTGCTCGCGGTCGCGCGGCTCGCGGGCATCATGGCGGCCAAGCGCACCGCAGACTTGATCCCGCTCTGCCATCCCCTGCCCATCGAGGCGATCACCCTCGATCTTAACTGCGACCCCTCGCGCGATGCGGTGGAGATCAGCGCAACCTGCAAGCTCACGGGCCGCACGGGGGTCGAGATGGAGGCCCTGACCGCGGTCGCCGTTGCCGCGCTCACCGTCTACGACATGTGCAAGGCGATCGATCGCGGCATGCGCATCACCGACATTCGCTTGACGCACAAGACGGGCGGCAAGTCCGGCGGCTTCGAGCAGGCCTGAACCCTTGGCGGGCGCGATGATTTCCGTCGCCGAAGCGATCGAGCACATCGTTCGGGGCTTCGAGCCGCTGCCGGCGGAGACGGTCGGGCTCGATGCCGCGCTGGGCCGTGTGCTCGCCGAGGATACGCCCTCGCGTTTGACTCAGCCACCGGTCGCGGTCTCCGCGATGGACGGCTATGCCGTGCGCGCCGCCGACGTGGCCCAGGTGCCCGCGCGCCTCAAGCTGGTCGGCCGCGCGCCCGCCGGCGGCGCCTACGCCGAGGCGCTCAAAGCCGGAGAGGCCGTGCGCATCTTCACCGGCGGGCCGCTGCCCGAAGGCGCGGACGCCGTGGTGATTCAGGAGCATACGAAGGCGCGCGCGCGCGACTCCGTCGAAATTCTAAAGAGCGTGCCGAGCGGGCGCTTCGTGCGGCCGGCAGGACTCGATTTCAAGACGGGCGAGATCGCCATCCATGCCGGCCGGCGTCTCGGCGCCCGCGACATCGGCCTCGCGGCCGCCATGAATATTCCCTGGCTCAAGGTGCGGCGCAAGCCGCGCGTCGCCGTGCTCGCCACGGGCGATGAAATCGTCCTGCCGGGCGAGGCCGTGGGCGCGAATCAGATCGTGAGCTCGAACGGGCCGGCGCTGTGCGCGGCCGTCCACGCCCTCGGCGGCGAGCCCATCAATATCGGCGTCGCCCCCGACGAGCCGAAGGCTCTTAAGGCTCTGATCAACGCGGCGTTTGGCGCCGATCTTCTGCTGACGACCGGCGGGGTCTCGGTCGGCGAGCACGACCTGGTGGGCCAGGTTCTGGACACGCTCGGCTTCAAGCGCGTGTTCTGGAAGATCGCCATGCGTCCGGGCAAGCCCGTCCTGTTCGGACGGCTGCGCGATCTGCCGGTCATGGGGCTGCCGGGCAATCCAGTCTCCGTGCTCGTGTGCACGCTTGTCCTGGTCGAGCCGGCGCTGGCGCGGATGCTCGGGCTGGCCAACGGCGAGCGCCCGCGCCTCGAGCCCGCCCGGCTCGGCCGCGCCCTGCCGGCGAACGATGAACGCCAGGAGTACTTGCGCGCCGAGGTCACGGAAACGGCCGACGGACTGCCCACCGCCACGCCCTTCGAGGCCCAGGATAGCGCCATGCTCAAGGCGCTCGCCCACGCCCGCTGCCTGGTGGTGCGCCCGCCCCAC
This sequence comes from uncultured Hyphomicrobiales bacterium, assembly GCA_964631625.1. GTDB lineage: Bacteria > Pseudomonadota > Alphaproteobacteria > UBA828 > JAPUJA01 > CAZVZP01. The sequence goes on from CAZVZP010000012.1 coordinate 18,112, forward strand.
GCACCCGCCATCGAGGCCGGGGCGCGGGTCGAGATGATCAGGTTCGCGCCGGCGCTGCTCGGGCTCTGACCTCGCGTTGGGCCGGCTCCCCGCTCTAGACTGTGAGCTTTCAACAGGTTGTCCATCCGGCCTGGACCGGGGAAGCTGAAGGTATCGAAACTTTAGCTGGGGGAGCCGGATGATTGCCGCTGCCCCCACCCCGACCCTCCCCCGCAAAGGCGGGAGGGAGCTTCTTATTTCCTCCCCCCTCCCCGCGCGGGAGGGGGTGGGGGGAGGGGGCGCTTCCGCCTAATCCAACTTGCGCTCTAATCCAAATGAGCCGACACGACGGTGGGGGTTGACCCAAAACGAGAACTAAACTAGAACATATCGGGCCGGCCCGGACGGGCCGTACAAGATTTAGGAGGTTTCGGTGCTCACCAAGAAGCAACTCGAGTTGCTGCTCTTCATCGACGAGCACTTGCGCAAGACGGGGGTCTCGCCCTCCTTCGAGGAGATGAAGGAGGCGGTCAAGCTGCGCTCGAAATCGGGCATCCACCGCCTGGTCAGCGCGCTCGAAGAGCGCGGATTCCTGCGCCGGCTGGCGCATCGCGCGCGGGCGCTCGAGGTGCTCAAGATGCCGGCGACCCTGGGGCCGGCGGTGCAGGCTCCCTCGACGCCGCGCCGCGGCTTCGAGCCCAGCGTGATCAAGGGCAACTTCCGCCCGACGCTGCCGGCGGCCGAGGCGCGCCCCGAAGCGCAGTCGGTCGAGCTGCCGCTCTACGGCCGGATTGCCGCGGGCACGCCGATCGAGGCGTTGCGCGAGCACCACGAAACGATCGACGTGCCGGCCTCTCTGCTCGGCCGGGGCGGCCACTACGCGCTCAAGGTCGAAGGCGACTCGATGATCGATGCGGGCATCTTCGATGGCGATACGGTCATCGTGCAGCAGTGCGACAGCGCGGACAACGGCGCCATCGTCGTGGCCCTGATCGACGAGACGGAGGTCACGCTCAAGCGCATGCACCGCAAGGGCGAGTCACTCGCCCTCGAGCCCGCGAACCCGCGTTATGAAGCACGCATCTTCGGCCCGGGCCGGGTGCGCCTGCAGGGCCGCCTCGTCGGCTTGATGCGCAAGTACTAGGGCGTGGACTCATATACGGCGAGCCTCAACGCATTATGCGAAACCAAGGAGCGGAATTGCACCGCTCGCGGACTGACTTCGCAGTTTGACCCATAGCTGACATAGCGCACATATTAGATTTTATATCACTTCGGGTGTGCCCTTTGTCGTTTAGGGGGGTAAATGGCCGCATGGTGTCGATTTGGTGTAGCCGGTGAGATCGCTTGGCCGCGAGAACAGGCCATTGTGAAATTTGGCAAATGGGAACTTCTGGCATTTCCGTCCACAAAAGACCATGAACCTTCGCTTCAGATTGAACTTCTACGTAACCGGACCGATGAGGTGAGCGCGCGATCGATATGTAACCAATTGCTCAGCATTTGCTCATGGTGTGATGACTCGCCGGCTGCTCTGATGGATGGCGATTGTGGAAGCCCAAGAGCATCGCCAATCCCAAGAGACCGGCGGAGCGATTACCTTACGAGCATCCTCGATGCCTGGCCCTATTCCCGGGCACCGCTCACCGACATAGACCAACACCTGGCCGTTGCTCTATATCGCGAGGCCGTCTGGCAAGATTGCTACGCATCCATTCCATATGCGGCCCTCGGATTCTTCAAAATCCTTGAAATTCGACACGGCGGCGCTGGTCGCGAAAAATGGATGAAACTCCATCTTGCGCGAGGCATTGAGGACGGCGAATTCGATGATTTCTATGTGAAGCATTTTTTGAAGGTGGCAGAGGAAAAGAACTTGGAGCTCGGCAAGTACCTTTATGCTAACTGTCGAAAGGCTGTCGCCCATGCAACGAAGCACCCGATAATTAATCCGGACGACGCTCAGCACGTTCGTGACTTGTCCGCTTGCACGCCGATCTTGCGCGCCCTAGCCCGTCACTATATTCGCGATGATCTCAACGTTGCGGAGAGTCGCTGGGAAGGATGATGCAAATCGTTCAGCTCTCGACCTCCTCATCACGGCCGTTCATGTGCCACTTAGGAACGTGAATGTGCACGAGTGCAACAAAATGCTGGATTTGCGGTGACAGCGCGACGACCCACGAGCATATGATCAAACGATCCGACCTACGCGGCGTGTTCCACACTGCGACGCAGGACAAGCCGCTTTACCTTCACAATGCCAAAGAAAAGAACCTCCCGATTCGCAGTCTCAATGCGAAGGCTCT
>CAZVZP010000012.1:20409-26419 GCA_964631625.1 uncultured Hyphomicrobiales bacterium
TTATTTGTGCCTATTGCAACAATACCCGAACTCAGCCGCATGACCGCGCTTGGGAGCGGCTGTCGAAATGCCTTCGAGAACGCATTCAAGCGAACTCGCTGGGCACCGTCGTGCGCGCAAACAGGATTTTTAAGTACGACACCGCGTGGGAGATGAGCAACGTTCACCTGTACTTCGTCAAGCTATTTGGCTGCCATATCTTAGCGGCCGACATCCCGATCGATGTTGCAACGTTCTCAACCGCAATATTGAATGAAAAGGCCTGCCCGCACGTTTACCTCAAATTCGGCCGCGGCCCGTCACTCAAGAACAACGCGATGGCCGGGATGTCAGACATAGAAGCTGTGCTGCGGGCTTCCGATGGATCATGTGCATTCGCCACTTGGTTCTATTACGTCGAGGGTCTTGCGGTAAACGTGATTTTTGCCGCAGATGGAGAGGAGCGCGAAGGCCTGAAAAACGCATGGTGTCCGAGATTCGGGACTAACAAGCTCGTACTTGCAGACTTTCGGTAACAGCCGCCGGCCATCGATCAACCCTGATGAACGGATTCTCTATAGATACGCATGCAGCCGCATTGCTTCGAAGGGATTACGTGCTTATTTAGAACGACCGCTCCTGGCCAATCTGCGACAGGCATACCTTAGCCGTTTCGTCCGGAATGGCCTCCAAAGCGGAAAGGCGAGCCGCCGCGGCCCAAGCATCGTTTGTGAGTACAGGCCCTGAGGCTCGGGACGCGCGCTACCGATCCGACGGCGCAACCGGCTCGCGCTCGTAGGGCTTGCGCCGGGTCGTCCACGGGCGATCGCCCTGGGCGTCCGCGCTGCTTTGCGCGCGCACGCCGTCTTCCCCGAGCCAAACCGCATAAGCGCCCTTGCGCCAGAGGTCGAAGCGGTCGATCACCACGGGAGCTTGGCACGGGCCCCGCACGGGCACGAGGCTGATCACCACGTCGGCGAGGGCGCAGTCTTCCTCGATGGCCGCTTCGTGCGCGATGAGCGCAGCCGTGCGGCCATGCGCCCGATAGATGCAGCCGAGGTCATCGCAGCGCAGCCGGCCGTCCTCGCTTGGCCCCGCATCCGGCCACGGCGCCGGCTCACGGATGCCGTATCGGCGCAACCAAATTTCCGCCTCGAAGCGCGCGCGCCGCGTGCTCGACAGCGCGAGGCCGCCGTCCGCGGTGGCCACACCCAAGAGCTTGGCATCGCCGCTCACCAGGATGTCGGGCGGTTCGCCCGAAGGAACGAGAGCGACGCCGAGCGCGATGCCGGCCACGCCGATCAGGCGCCAGCGGCGCCGCCACAAGCACAGCCACAAACCGCCGCCGACCATGAGCAGGAGCGCCGTCGCCGGCATCGCGGGCACGAGCGTGACCGCGCCGCCGAGCGCGGACACCTCGCGGGCGGTCCACAGAATCGCCGCAACACCCCAGTTCATGGGCACCAGCGCCAGGCTCTCGGCGCCGAACGGCAGCAGGAGAAACACGGCGATGCCCCAGGGCATGACCCAAAAGGCCGTGAGCGGCACCGCGACCAGGTTGGCGAGCACGCTGTAATCCGCGAGCCGGTTGAAGTGGTAGACGGAGAACGGCGCGGTGGCGGCGCCGGCGACCAACGTGGTCAGGACAACGCCCGCCAAATAGGCCAGCGCGCGCGTGCCCAGGCGGCCCTGGCCCTGCCAGCGTGCGAGCGGCGCGCGCAGCACCTCGTAGGTCGCAATGAGCGCCATGGTCGCGGCGAAGGACATCTGGAAGCTCGGACCGAGGATGCTCTCGGGCGACGCCGCGATGACGGCGAGCGCCGCCCAGGCAATGAGCCGCATCGAGATGCTCGTGCGGTCGAGCACGACCGCAAGCAGCACGAGACCCGCCATGAGGAACGAGCGCTGCGTCGGCACGCTCATGCCGGAGATCAGGACGTAGCCGAACGCCGCGGCGAGGGCCACCGCCGCGGCCCATTTCTTGATCGGGTGGCGCAGCGCCACGGCTTCGACTGCGGCCAGTGCGGCGCGCACGGCGAGAAAGATCAGCCCGGCGAATAGGCCGATGTGCAAGCCGGAGATCGAGAGCAGGTGCGCGAGGCCGGAATTTTGCATCGCCCGATTCACCTCATCGGGTATCGCGCCCCGCTCGCCCACGAGAAGCGCGGCCGACACCGAGCTCTCGGGCAAAATGCCGACCGCAAGGATGCGTTCCGCCAAAGTCTGCCGCAGACCATTGAGCCAGAGCAGGAAGCCATCCGGATCCGCGCCCGGCGGCGGCGCTATGAGGCGCGGCGGCCCGAGGGCGAATCCCATCCCGCCGATGCGTTGAAAATAAACGTCGCGGGCGAAGTCGAACGCCCCCGGCGCCGCCGGGCCGGAGGGTGGCGCCAGCACCGCGAACAGGTCCACCCATTGGCCCGGCACGAAGTGTGGCCGCTCCTTGGACCGCACGACCACGCGCACGCGCTCGGGCGTCTGCGCCGTTGCCAGGTCTTCGATCGTGACGTGATCGAGCAAGAGACGCACGGCTCCGCTCTCGCGGGGCGCCACGGCAACGATGCGCCCCGTGACCGCACCGGGACCCACCTCCTCCCGCAACACGGGGTCCGCCAGCGCATCGCTGCGACGTTCGATGAGGGTGAAGCCTGCGGCCGCGAGCGCCAGCGCAAAGAGCGCAAGCATCGGGGCCGTATGGCGCCGCCACAGTCGTGCGCCCAACGCGGCGGCCCCCGCGATCACGGGCGCGGGCCACGCCGGCGGCTCGACGGGAAGCGCGAAGTAGACGAGAATCCCTGCGCCGAATGCGATCGGCGCCCACAGGAACCAGCGCTCGCGCTCCGCGCCCAGGACGGAGGCGAGCCGGGCCGCGGCTCGGCGCACGAACGCCATCGTGAACGCTGAAGGCGACGGGGCCGTCGGGCGCGCGACCATGAACGCCGCTAAAGGCCCAGCCCGGGCCGTGCCCGCACGGAGCGCAGGAACGCGAAGCCCGCCGCATTGACGCTCCCGCGCCCCGCTCCTACCCTCCACGCCGCGGCCGGCCCGGCCGCGGCCGGCCCGCTCGCAAGAGGGCGCTCAATCGGATGCTCGCAGCGATGACGAAGCGGTGGAAACGGCGGCCCGAAGGCTCGACCTGGGGCGACTTCGGCGCCGATGACGAGCGGGGACGACTCAATCTCATAACGCCCGAGCGCGTGCGCCAGGCGGTCGGCGAAGTCAAGGAGGGCAGGACGTTCTGCCTGAGCCTGCCGCTCGATTATCCGGGCGGCCGGGCGCTCAACCCGCGGCGCTTTCCGCCCGAGTTGCGCTCGATTTTCGACGACGTCACGGGCACGCCCCGGCGCAACTTCCCGATGAGCCTGGTCATCCCGGGGCGCACCGACGTCATGAACGATGAGGCCATGCTGCTGTGCAGCCAGTACTCGACCCAATGGGATGCGCTGAGCCATGTCGGCAGCCATTTCGACGCCGATGACGACGGCGTTGCGGAACGAGTGTATTACAACGGCTTCCGCCCGGGCGAGCATGTGAGCGGCCCGATCGACTACCGGGCCGACGGCAGCCCCGTGGCGACCGGGCAGGCGCTCGGCGCCTCCGCGCTCGGGGTCGACCGGATGGCCGAGGCCTGCATGCAGGGGCGTGGCGTGCTTGTCGATCTCGCGGCCCATTTCGGCCGCAAGCGTCAGCTCGTGGGCTACCGCGAGCTCAGGACGGTGATCGAGAAGGATGGCGTCGTGGTCGCGGAAGGCGACCTCCTGTGCCTGCACACGGGGTTCGCCGCGATGCTGCTCGAGATGGCGCGCACGCCCGATCCCCACGCCCTCCATCACGCCTGCGCCGTGCTCGACGGCCGCGACGAGGCACTGCGGCAATGGATCACCGACAGCGGCATCGCCGCGCTGATCGCGGATAACTACGCGGTCGAGGCCCATCCCGCACGCGCCTTCCAAGGTGCCTGCGCCGATCTGCCGCTGCACCAGCACTGCCTGTTCAAGCTCGGCGTGCCGTTGGGCGAGCTGTGGCATCTGAGCGAGCTTGCCCAATGGCTGCGCGCCCACGGCCGCTCGCGTTTCCTGCTCACCGCGCCGCCCTTGCGCATGCCGGGCGCGGTCGGCTCGCCGGTCACCCCCATCGCGACGGTCTAGAAGCGTTATTTGGCGAAGTGGAATCACGGATGAGCGTCAAAATTGCCGATGCCCCCACCCCGGCCCTCCCTCACGAGGGGGGAGGGAGCTGCTTATTTCGTCCTCCTCCCCGCGCGGGAGGGGGTAGGGGGAGGGGCGCGCTTCCACTTAATCCAATAGCGCTCTAGAAGCGAGGGCTCGGAAAGACATGACGGTGGTGACCCGCTTTGCGCCCTCGCCCACGGGATTTCTGCACATCGGGGGCGCGCGCACCGCCCTGTTCAACTGGCTATACGCGCGCCATCACGGCGGCCGTTTCCTGCTTCGCATCGAGGACACGGACCGGGTGCGCAGCACCGATGAGGCGGTCGAGGCGATCCGCGTCGGGCTCGAGTGGCTTAAGCTCGATTGGGACGGCGAGGTCTTCAAGCAATACACGCACCGCGAGCGCCACGCCGCCGTGGCCGAGAAGCTGCTGCGCGCCGGCTTGGCCTACCGCTGCTATTGCACGCCCGAGGAACTGGCCGAGATGCGCGAGGCGGCGCGGCGCGAGGGGCGGCCCATGCGCTACGACGGCCGCTGGCGCGAGCGCGACCCGGGCGAGGCGCCGCCCGGCGTCGATCCGGTGATCCGCCTCAAGGCGCCGCTCGCGGGCGAGACGGTGATCGAGGATCTGGTGCAGGGCCGCGTGCGGGTGGCCAATGAGCAGTTGGACGACATGATCCTGCGCCGGGCGGACGGCACCGCAACCTACATGCTGGCCGTCGTCGTCGACGACCACGACATGGCCATCAGCCACGTCATCCGGGGCGATGACCACCTGACCAACGCCTTCCGCCAGCTCCAGCTGTTCCGGGCTCTCGGCTGGGAGGCGCCGCGCTACGCCCACATTCCGCTGATTCACGGGCCGGACGGCGCCAAGCTCTCGAAGCGCCATGGGGCGCTCGCGGTCTCGGCCTACGAGGAGATGGGCTTCCTGCCCGAGGCCATGCGCAACTATCTGCTGCGGCTCGGCTGGAGCCACGGGGACGACGAGATCATCTCGACCGATGAGGCGATCGAATGGTTCGGGCTCGAGGCGGTGGGCCGGGGGGCCGCCCGCTTTGACTTGGATAAGCTCACGGCGCTCAACGGCCACTACCTGCGCCAAGCGCCGAACGAGCGGCTGGTCGCGCTGATTGTCCCACGGCTCGAGAAGCGGCTGGGCCGCCCGCTCAACATAGGCGAGCGTCAACGCCTCGAACGGGGCATGTCGGGGCTAAAGGAGCGCGCAAAAACCGTCTTAGAACTAACTGAAAAGGCGGAATTTTATGTCGCAAATAGGCCTCTACGATTGAGCCCCGAGGCGAAGGCTATACTTGAGGTCGAGGTTCCAGCTCAGGCATTTTCTCCTGGCACGATCGGTTTCCAGACTCAACGCCGTATTCGAGATAAAGAGTGCTTGGCCGAGCTTGCCGTACGCCTTCAACAACTGACCGAAGCCAAGTGGGAAGTCGAGGTTGAAGCCACGATCCGGCAATTCGCCCAGGAAAACGGACTAAAGCTTGTCGATATTGCTCAGCCGCTGAGAGCGGCGGTTACGGGCTCGACCTCGTCTCCGGGGATCTTCGAGGTGCTCGCGGTGCTGGGGCAAAAGGAGACGGTCTTACGCCTCTGCGACGCCCTCAACCTCGCCAATCGCCCAAGGACTTGATGTGCTATTATTAACCCTATTCGGCGACAGTTAGGCTCGGACAGAACGGCGGATTAGGCTCCGCCCCGGCGACAGGATATGCGACCCATGGCTCAGAGCCAGACGGCTTCGAAGGAGCGGCCCACAACGGCGCCCGAGGATTCGGTCACGCTGACGGACAACCGGACCGGCAAGTCGGTGACCCTGCCCTTAATCAAGGGCACAGCCGGCC
>CAZVZP010000012.1:26429-27003 GCA_964631625.1 uncultured Hyphomicrobiales bacterium
CAGACCGGCCACTTCACGCTCGACCCGGGCTTCGTGTCCACCGCGAGTTGTCGCTCAAAGATCACCTATATCGATGGCGATGAGGGAGTCCTGCTCTACCGGGGCTACCCGATCGAGCAGCTGGCCCAGAAAAGCAACTTCCTCGAGGTCGCGTATCTGCTGCTCAACGGCGAGCTTCCCACCACGGCGCAGTTCGAGGAGTTCGACCGCACGATCACGCGTCACACGATGGTGCACGAGCAGCTCATCTACTTCTATCGCGGGTTCCGGCGCGACGCGCACCCGATGGCGGTCATGGTCGGCGTCGTGGGCGCGCTGTCGGCCTTCTACCACGACGACGTCGATGTCCAGGACCCGACTCAGCGGATGATCGCCTCGCACCGCCTGATCGCCAAGATCTCGACGATCGCCGCGATGGCCTACAAATATTCGACCGGCCAGCCCTTCGTCTTTCCGCGCAACGATCTAGACTACGCCGAGAACTTCCTAAACATGTTGTTCGCCGTGCCCTGCGAGCCGCTCGAGATCAAGCGCTCTGCGGCACGGGCGATCGACCGCATCTTCATCCTGCACG
>CAZVZP010000013.1:0-11256 GCA_964631625.1 uncultured Hyphomicrobiales bacterium
TATCCGGTCGTTGGATCGCTGAAAGCGATTCCAACTGACCGGATGCTGCTCTAGGAGGTCGAGCGCCATGGCGCCACGCATATTGGCTCTTGTCGATTCGCCTGCCTCCAACCCGGGCGAGGTCGGCCGCGTGCTTAAGGCCGAGGGCCGCAGCCTCGAGTTGCGCATCCCACGCCTCGGTCAGCGTTTGCCCGGGACACTCGAGCCCTACGAAGCGGTGATCATGTTCGGCGGGCCGCGCAGCGCGAACGGCATGGACCGTTTCGCCTACATGCGCCGCACCGCCGATTTCGTCGAAGAGGTGTTGCGCGCCGAGAAGCCGTTTCTCGGCATCTGTTTGGGCGCTCAGGTCATGGCCCGGGTGCTGGGCGCGCGGGTCGCGTGCCACGAAGACGGTTTCTACGAAGTCGGATACTTTCCCGTGCGGCCTACGCTGGCGGGCGAGGCGTTCATCGATCCCGGTTTGTTCGTTTATCACTGGCACCACGAGGGCTTCGAGTTGCCTGCGGGCGCCGAGTTGCTCGCGCTCGGCGACGCCTTTCCGAATCAGGCCTACCGCTACGGGCGGGCGGCCTTCGGCCTGCAGTTCCACCCGGAAGTGACGAGCGCGATGCGGCGGCGCTGGGTGGTGTCCGGCGCGAGCGAGCTCAAGCGCCCGGGCGCTCAGTCCGCGGCGGAGCAAGAGGCGCATGGCGGGTGCCACGAGGCGCGCATGCACGGCTGGCTCGCCCGCTTCCTTGGGCGCTGGCTCAGCGAGGCCGCAGGCTCTTGCCCGGCGCCACGCAGGAGCGATCAGGCGGGCGCGCCCGGTTCGACGAGCGCCATGAAGTTGTCGTAGAGCCGGCGTGCCTCGCGGTTGAAGACGCTCATGCGTCGCGCCGCCGCGCGCTCGAGCCGCGCCAGAGCGCCGGCCCCGAGAGCCTTCTCGAGCACCGCAGCATAGGCCGGCACGCGCGCCCACTGGCTCACCGTCGTCGCCGTGAGCTCCATGTGGTACTGCACGCCGTAGGCCCGTTCGCCCACGCGGAAGGCCTGCACGGCGCAGGCGGGCGAGCGCGCCAGCCCGATGCCGCCCTCCGGCATCTTGAGCACGGCGCAGGAATGCCACTGCAGGCATTGAGCGCGCGCGGGCGAGCCCGCAAACAGCGGGTCGCCCAACCCCTCGGGCGTCAGGTCGATCTCCATGATGCCGACCTCGGGGCTGGCCATGAGGCCCACGACGCCCCCGAGCGCGTCCGCGAGCAGCTGGTGGCCCAAGCAGAAGCCGATGTAGGGCTTGCGCTCGTCCGTAATCCAGGCGCGGATCGCGGCCTTTTCCGGCACGAGCCAGGGATGCTCGTGCTCCTCGAAGGTGTCCATGGGGCCGCCCATCACCCAGAGCACGTCGTAGCCCTTTAGCGGCGGGATCGCCTCGCCCTGATCGAGCTCGACCACGTCCACGCGGTGGCCGTCGGCGGCGAAGAAATCGAGGAAGATGCCGGGGGTTTCGATCGCGAGGTGCTGGAAGACGAGGATGCGCATGGCAGGCTCTCGCGGCCCTGACGACGCGAAGCGATCGCGCTGGTCGGCGAGCCTAGCACGGGGCCGGCTCGGAGCCAGCGGTCGCACAAGCCGTAGCCGAGATAGAACGATGGGGCACAGACCAGGCGCAAGGCCGGCGCGAGCGCGCCGCGGCCGGAAGAGGGGCTCCGCGACGCCTCGGATTCCCGTGCTATCGTGCCCGCGCCAAGGGGCAGGAGGTCATGGCGCAAGGCAAGACGATCATGCTCTTTCCCGAGGCCGCGTTCGGCCCGGCGCTCAACTGCGTGGGCATCGCCCAGGAGCTCAAGGAGCGCGGTCATAATCCGGTGTTCGTGGCCGATGCCTCGTTTTCGGGCGTGTTCGCGAAGTACGGGTTTCCCGAGCACCTCGTCAACATGTCGGCACCGATGGACGCGGCCGCGGCGAGCCAGTTCTGGAAGAACTTCATCGCCTCGCACCTGCCGCACTTCCGGCTTTCGGCCTTGGATCAGATCGAGACCTACGTGGTGCCGACGTGGGAGGCGATCGTCGATTCGGCGATCTACGCCGAGCCGGGCTTGCGCCGGCTCTTGGCCGAGATCAGGCCCGACGTGATCTGCATCGACAACGTAATCCTGTTCCCCGCGATCAAGCGCTACGGAGCCCCGTGGATCCGCATCATCTCGTGCAGCGAGAACGAGATTCCCGATCCCGACATCCCCCCGCATCTCTCGGGCTGCGGCGAGAGCGAGCGGGCGTGCTTTGCCGCCTACCAGCGGCGCTTCGAGAAGGCGATTAAGCCGGCGCACGATCGCTTCCTTAAGTTCTTGGCCGAGTGCGGCGAGGAGCCCTATCCCCTGGGCGAGTTCTTCGAGACCTCGCCGTTCATGAACCTAATGCTCTACCCGCGCCCCTTGCGCTTCAAACGGCGCCATCCCCTCGATCCCGAGCGCTTCCACTATCTCGAAGGCTGCGTGCGCCGCGAGGAATCCTACATCGTCCCGCACTTCGCCATGAATAGGGACAAGCCGCTCGTCTATTTGAGCTACGGCAGCCTGGGCGCCGCCGACGTCGAGCTGATCAAGCGCCAGATCGCGCTGCTCGCGCGGCTCCCTTATCGCGCGCTCGTCAACGTCGGCGACTACCTGGATCAGTACGGCGAGGTGCCGGGCAACGTGCACATCGCCGCCTGGTTCCCGCAGCCCTCGGTGATCCCGCAGGTCGATGCCGTCATCCATCACGGCGGCAACAACACCTTCACCGAGGCGATCTACTTCGCCAGGCCCGCGCTCATCATGCCCTACTGCTGGGACGGCCACGACAACGCCCAGCGCATCCAGGATACGGGCTTCGGCCTGCGCCTGCCGCGCTACGAGTGGACCGACGAGGAGTTCGCCGCCGCGCTCGACCGGCTCGTGAGCGATCAAGCGATGCGCGCGCGGCTCGAGCAGGCGAGCGCCGGGATGCAGCGTGCCAACGGCGTCGGAACCGCCGCCGATCTGATCCTGGCGGTGGCCGGAGCGTAGGAGCCCTCGGCCCGCGCGCGGTTAGGGCTTGAGGTGGTGCACGAACCACTCGGCCGCGGCCGCGCTCGCGCTCGCGAAATCCTTGACGTAGGCGTCGAAGTGACCGCCCGGAAGGGTCACGAGCTTCTTGGGCTCGAGCGCTCGCTCGTAAGCGGCGAGCGCCTGGTCCGCGACGGTTAAGTGATCGGCGAGCGCGACCACGATTAAGAGCGGCGTCGGACTCACCCAGGGCGCGTAAACCCCGGGCTCGTACTCCGTGAACATCTCGATGGATCGCAACGTCACTTCGTTGCGCCAGGAAGGCGCGCGGCTCTTGGCCGTCTCGATGAACCAGCGCCAGGAGTCGGACGTGGGCAGCGCGCAGGGTGCCAGCGGATCTTCCGCGACCACCGGGATCATGGCGGGCGGCTGGCCCCGGTAGCGCGCGCGCCGGTCCTGGTCGAATTGGGCACGCACCGCGGAGAAGAAATCGGCGCGGATCAGGCGCTGGGCGTTGCCATGACCCGAGATCAGCGGCACCTGCGCGGCCACGCACTTGATGCGCTTGTCGATGGCGCCCAAGACCAGGACGTGGCCGCCCGAGTAGCTCGAGCCCCACACCCCGATGCGCCCGGCATCGACCTCGGGCAAGCTCTCGGCGAAGCTGATGGCGTGGCGGTAGTCGCGCACCTGCTGCCAGGGGTCGATCTCCTGGCGCGGCTCGCCATCGCTCGCCCCGAAGTTGCGGTTGTCGAACACGAGCGCGCCCAGGCCGGCCTTGGCGAAGGCCTCGGCGAAGCGGTCGAGATACATCTCTTTGACCGCCGAGAAGCCGTGCGCCATGACGATCGTGGGCCGCGCGCCTGGGGCGGAATCCGGCCGGTAGTGCCAGCCCCGGAGCGTCACTCCTTCGGCATCGAAGGCGATGTCCTTGCGCATGATCCCCCCATCTGGCCTATGAGCCCCTTGCGGTCTTCCCAACGCCGCCTTGGGCGTTACGATAGCTCATCCGGCCTGCGGGCAAAAATTTTGTTTGCTTCTCGAGGAGCGAGTCATGAGGCAAGGACGCAACGCGCAGGGCTTCGCCACCCGCGCCGTGCACGCGGGCCAGGAGCCCGATCCCACGACCGGTGCAGTGATGACGCCGATCTACGCCACGGCGACCTACGCGCAGACGAGCCCCGGCGTGCACAAAGGCTACGAGTACGCGCGCACGAGGAACCCGACGCGCGAGGCCTTCGAGCGCTGCGTCGCCGATCTCGAAGGGGGCGCACGGGGCTTCGCGTTCGCCTCGGGGCTCGCCGCCGAGGCGACCGTGCTCGAGCTCCTGCCCGCGGGCGCGCATATCGTGGCGATGGACGATCTCTACGGCGGCACCCGGCGCCTGTTCGAGCGCGTGCGCAAGGCGAGCGCGGGCCTTGAGGCGAGCTACGCCGATTTCTCCGATCCGGCCGCGCTTGAGCGCGCGCTCGAGCCCGAGACACGGATGATCTGGCTCGAGAGCCCGACCAACCCGCTTCTGAAGCTCGTCGATCTTAAGGGCGTCGCCCGAATTGCGCGCGCGCGCGGCATCTTGACCGTGTGCGACAACACCTTCGCGAGCCCTTATCTCCAGCGGCCGCTTGAGCTCGGCATCGACATCGTGGTGCATTCGGTGACCAAGTACCTCAACGGGCATTCGGACATGGTGGGCGGCATCGTCGTCGTGGGCGAGGACCGAAACCTCGCCGACCGTCTCGCCTTCTTGCAGAACGCGGTCGGCGCCGTGCTCTCGCCCTTCGACAGCTTCCTGGCGCTTCGGGGCTTGAAGACGCTGCACCTGCGCATGGAGCGGCACTGCGCGAACGCGCTCGCGATCGCGCGCCATCTCGAGGCGCACCCCAAGATCGAGCGGGTCTATTACCCGGGCCTTGAAAGCCACCCGCAGCACGCGCTCTCCAAGCGCCAGATGACGGGCTTCGGCGGCATCGTCTCCTGCGTGATCAAGGGCGGGCTCGAGCCCGCGCGGCGCATGCTCGAACGCTGCCGGCTGTTCACGCTGGCCGAGAGCTTGGGCGGCGTGGAGAGCCTGATCGAGCATCCGGCGATCATGACCCATGCCTCGGTGCCGCCCGAGGTGCGCGCATCGCTGGGCATCGCCGACGGGCTGATTCGTCTCTCCGTCGGCGTCGAGGCGCTGGACGACCTGATCGCCGATCTCGATCAGGCGCTTTTAGCGGCGAGCTAGTCGAGCCGGCCGCGGTAATTGCGCATGGCGCGCTCGATGAGAAAGGCGGCGCCCAGATAGACGGCGAAGAACAGCACGATCTGCCAGCCGAAATTGTCGATCAGCTCGATCCAGCTCAAGAGCTTGACCAGGAAGAAGGCGAGTGCGGCGGCGATCAGGCCGGGCAGAAACTTCATCATCGCGCTCATCGCACCCTCCGTCGCGGCACGCCGTTGCCCGCGCCCAGGATAGGGAAGGCTCGGCAGGGAACCAAGCGCGCAAGCGCGTTTTGACCGCCCTTAGGCCCCGGTGCTAACCTGCGCGCCAAAAATAGAGGCGGCCTGAGCGCCGGGCCGATGCCAGGGGAGGGAGATGGCTGCCGATCTGCGCGCGCGCGATGAGGCCGTGATCGGCTCGATCGGCAAGCTGCGCTTCTCGCCGCTCGCCGCGAGCCGGGGCAAAGGCTCTTATCTCTTCGATTGGGACGGCCGGAAGATCCTCGATCTCTCCGCCTCGGCCGGCGCGGCATCGCTGGGCTACGGGCATCCGGCGATCGTGGGGGCGGTCGCCGAGGCCGTGCGCGACATGGCGGGCGCCTCGCTGCTCCTCTACCCCAACGAGAACGCCGCGGCGCTCGCCGAGGAGCTCTTGGCGCTCGTGCCGGGCGAGGGCGAGCGGCGCGTGTGGTTCGGCCATTCGGGCTCGGATGCGAACGATACCGCGGTGCGGGCGATCGCCCGCGCCACCGGGCGCAACCGTTTCATTTCCTTCATCGGCTCCTACCACGGCGGGCTCTCGGGCTCGATCGCGGTCTCCGGTCACACGGCGATGACGCACACGCTTAGCCGCCCCGGCCTCGTGCTGCTGCCCTATCCCGATCCCTACCGCGGCACGTTCAGCGCAGACGAGGTGCTCAAGCTCTTGGATTACCAGTTCGCCACGACCTCGCCCCCCGCCCAGGTCGCGGCCGTGATGATCGAGCCCTTGATGTCGGACGGCGGGCTCGTCGTGCCGCCCGAGGGGTTCTTGAAGGCGTTGTCCGAGCGCTGCCGCCGCCACGGCATTCTCGTCGTCGTGGATGAGGTCAAGGTCGGGCTCGCGCGCACGGGGCGGCTCAACGCCTTCGAGCACGAGGGGCTCGAACCCGACGTGGTGGTGTTCGGCAAGGGCTTGGGCGGGGGCCTGCCTCTTTCGGCGCTCGTGGGCCCCAAGGCCGTGCTCGACTGCGCACCCGCCTTCGCGCTCCAGACCACGGCGGGCAATCCGGTGGCAACCGCGGCCGCGCGCGCCGTGCTCGCGACGATTCGTGCCGAAGAGCTACCCGGGCGGGTCGCGCGCAACGGCGCAAAGCTGATGGAGGGCCTGCGCGCGCTCGGCAACAAGCACGAGATGATCGGCGAGGTGCGCGGCCGCGGTTTCGCGGTCGGCATCGACCTGGTGGAGGATCGGGCAAGCAAAGAGCCCGTGCAGGTCGTGACCACGGCCAAAGTAATCTACCGTGCCTACGAGCTGGGCTGCGCCTTCATCTATGTCGGCCTCGCCGGCAACGTGCTCGAGCTGACGCCCTCTCTCCTCCTAAGCGACGCCGGGGCCGAGGAGGGCATCGGGCTCATCGACCGCGCGCTCGCCGATGTCGCCGCGGGCAAGGTGTCGGATGAACAAGTCAAGCCGTTCATGATGTGGTAGGGCGCGCGATGACCCTGGGGCTCTACGAGCGGGATCGGCGGGCGATCGCGGGCATCGAGAAGCTGCGCTTCTTCCCGGTGACTGCGGTCGAGGGCCGTGGCTGCCGCATCGTCGAGGAGGGCGGGCGAAGCCTGCTCGACTTCTCCGCCTCGTGGGGCGCCGCCTCGCTCGGCTACGCGCACCCGGCGGTGGTCGAGGCGGTGACCCAAGGCGCGCGGCGCATGCCGGCGGCGAGCCTGCTCTCCTACGCGATCGAGCCCGCGATCGCGCTCGCCGAAGAGCTGCTCGCGAGCTTGCCTTCGGACGGGGTCGAGCGCCGTGTCTGGTTCGGCCATTCGGGCTCGGATGCCAACGACATGGTGGTGCGCCTGGTCGAGGCCGCGAGCGGGCGAAAGGGCATCCTCACTTTCGCGGGGGCCTATCACGGCGGCGTCTCGGGCTCGATGGCGGTCTCGGGCCACGTCTCGCAGACCCATGTGCCGAAGCGCGCCGGAGTGGTGCGCATCCCCTATCCCGACCCCTACCGCCCGCAGCATCCGGGCGATCTCGCCCAAGGCTCGCTCGCCGCGCTCGACCGCCTGTTCGAGCGCGAGTGCCGACCGCAGGAGATCGCCGCGGTGTTCATCGAGCCAATCCAGTCGGACGGCGGCGTGCTCGTGCCGCCCAAAGGGTTTCTCAAAGGCCTCGAGGAGCGTTGTCGGCGCCACGGCATTCTCGTCGTGGTCGACGAGGTCAAGGTGGGCCTGGGCCGCCCCGGGGCGTTGCACGCCTTTGCGCTCGAGGGTTTGACGCCCGACATCGTGACCTTCGGCAAGGGCTTGGGCGGCGGCCTGCCGCTCTCGGCCGTGGTCGGGCCGAAGGCGCTCATGGACTTCGCTCCGGCCTTTTCCCTCCTCACCACCTCGGGCAATCCGGTCGCGGCCTCGGCCGGGCGCGCCGTGCTGCGTACCATCACGGGCGGGCAGCTGTGGACGAACGCAGAGGCCCGCGGCGCGCAGTTGACCGAGGGCCTGCGCGCGCTCGCCAATAAGCACGCGCTGATCGGCGACGTGCGCGGGCGGGGCTTGGCGCTGGGAGTGGAGCTCGTGAGCGACCGGCAGGACAAGAAACCGGCGCGCAAGGAGACGGCGAAGCTCGTCTACCGCGCCTACGAGCTCGGGCTCGTTTTGTTCTACGTCGGGCAGCACTCGAACGTGCTCGAAATGACGCCGGCGCTGATCCTGAGCGCGGCCGAAGCGGCCGAAGCGCTCGAGATTCTCGATCGCGCGTTCGCCGACGTGGCGGCGGGCCGGGTCGCCGACGAAGCGATTGCGGCGTTTTCCGGCTGGTAAGGGAGCCTTACGATGGCCGAGGCGGGCTTCGATGCCATCGTCGTGGGCGGCGGGCACAACGGGCTCGTGGCCGCGTTCTATTTGGCGCGGGCGGGGAAGAAGGTGCTCGTGCTCGAGCGGCGTGCGGTGGTGGGGGGCGCCTGCGTGACCGAGGAGCTGTTCCCCGGCTACCGCATTTCGACCTGCTCCTACGTGATGTGGAAGCTCGAGAAGAAGGTGCGGGACGACATGGCGCTCGATGCCCGCGGGCTCAAGCTCCATCTGGTCGATCCGGCGATCTTCTTCCCCTACGAAGACGGCGAGCACGCGATCCTCTGGCTCGACGAGAAGAAGACGCAAGAGTCGATCGCGCACCTCAATGGGCACGATGCCGCGCGCTATCCCGACTGGGTCGCGCTCTGGGGGCGGGTCGCCAAGCTCGTCGTTCCCTTCCTGCTCACCGATCCCCCATCCTTAAGCGAGGTCTGGCAACGGGCCAAGCAGCTGGGCGAGGAGGCTCTGCTCGAGAGGCTCCTGACCGCATCGCTTGCCGAGCTCACGGCCGAGTACTTCGAGGACGAGCGGGTCAAGGCGATGATGGTCTATGTCCAGGATCTGGCCGATCCCTATGCCCCGGCCGGCGCCTGGGCGGAAACCTATTTCCAGATCAGCGGCTCGGGCGGGCATGGCTTCTACGTGGTCGAGGGCGGCATGGGCTCGATCACCGAGAAGATGGGCGAGGCGTGCACCGAGGCCGGGGTTACGGTCCGCACCGAGGCGGAGGTGGCCCGGGTGCTCGTCGAGGGCGGGCGCGCCGCGGGCGGGCGCGCCGCGGGCGTGCGCGCAGTGGGCGTGCGCCTTGCGTCCGGCGAGCGGATCGCGGCCCCCCTCGTGCTCTCGAACGCCGACCCCAAGCGCACCTACCGCACGCTGTTCGCGCCCGCGGACCTGCCCAACGGTTTCTTACGCCGGGTCGAGCGGCTCAAGACCGACACCGGTTACTTCAAGTTCCATTGCGTGATGGCACACCCGCCCGACCTCTCGCGTTATTTCGCAGGCGAGCCTTCGCCTCATCCCATCACCTACATCCTGATCGCGCCGAGCCTCGATCACTATGCCCGCGCGGGCGCCGAGATGCGGCGCGGCGAGCCCGCGGCCGAGCCGATCTGCCACCTGCAGGTGCCGACCGCCTACGACCGTACGCTGACGGAGAAGGACGGGCACATCCTCTCGATCTGGGGTCTCTATGCGCCGCCCAAGCTCGCGCGCGGCACCTGGGAGGAGCGGCGGAAGGAGGTCGGCGAGGCGCTCATCGATTACGTGAGCCGCTTCGTGCCCAACTTCCGGCGCGACATCCGCGAGTGGATGCTGATGACGCCCAAGGACATCGAGACCCGCATCGGCATCACCGACGGCGCGATCCGCCACTTGAACGTGATTCCGAGCCAGTTCCTGAACCAGCGGCCGTTCCCCGGCATGAGCTACGACACGCCCATTGCCGGCTTCTACCTGTGCGGCTCGGGCACACACCCGGCGGGCGAGGTCACGGGCGCGCCCGGGCACAACGCCGCGCAGTTCATCCTAAGGCAGGACAATCGGCGGCGCGTGGCGCCGTAGGTCGAATTTTAGCCGCGCCTACGTGTCCAAGGCGCTTGCGCGCGCACTCTCTCTATGCGGCCGGGGAATGCCGCCGCGAGAACAGCTGCGGCTGCCGCCGCGCCGATCGCGATGAGCCAGTCGTCGGCATGCAAGGGCTTGACGTGCAGCAGGCGGGCGACCTGAGGCACCTGCACGAACAGGACCGCGGACGCGACCGTGGCGAACACGATGAGGACTGCTGCCGTGCTGCGCAATCGGCTCAAGCCCGCGGCCACCACGGCGCCCGCCACGACGAGGGTGACGAGGGCCATGGCGCGCGCGTGCTCGACATCATGCGCAAGGCCGAGACTGCGCTCGTAGCCGAGCGCGACCGCGGCCGTGATCGCCGCGCTGACGATTCCGATGAGGAGCCAGTGGCGCCAGCTGAAGAATCGCGCCGGCGGCCGTGGGGGCAGAGGCTCGCCCACGGCTCTTGCGGCGACAGTCTGGAAGACGAGCAAGGCCGTGGGGTGGATGATGAGCTCGAGCCAGACGATATGAACCGGCAAGTACAGGAGCGGCAATCCGGCCAGCGGAATCAGTGCCGCCGTGAGCACGAGCGGGATGTGAATCATCAGCAGGTAGGCAAAGCTCGATTGAAGGTTGCGGAAGAGCACGCGGCCTTCGGCGATCGCCCCTACGATCGTTCGAAAGTTGTCGTCGAGCAGAACGATGGCCGCGACCTCGCGGGCGCTGCGCGTGCCCCTTTCGCCCATGGCGATGCCGACGTCCGCCGCCTGGAGCGCGGGCACGTCGTTCACGCCATCGCCGGTCACCGCGACGATTTCGCCCGCGCTCTGGAGCGCGCGGACGATCTCGAGCTTCTGGGCCGGCAAGGCGCGTGCGACGACGTCGATCCCGGGCAGCGCGCGCGATTCCGAGCGGCGGAGTGCCTCGGGGAGCGCCGCGCCTTCCATGACCTTGGGCGTGCCGCCGCCAAGCCCCATCTCGGCGGCGATCGCGGCGGCGGTTGCGGGATGATCGCCCGTCACCATGAGGACGCGGATCCCCGCCGCGCGGGCAACGGCAACGGCTTCCTTGACCCCCTCCCGGACCGGATCCTCGCAGGCCAAGAGCCCCGCAAAGTGAAAGCCGTGATCCGGCTCGCCCCCGGGCCAAACCTCGAGCACGCACCACGCGACGGCAATGACCTTATGGCCGCTCTGCGCGAATTCCTCGACGCGCCTGAGCCATTCGCTCCGGTACGCGGGGTCTAGAGCGCACAGGTCGAGGATCGTCTCGGGGGCGCCCTTTGTGGCGGCGAGGATCGAGCCCTCGGCCTCCCGGAAAATTGCGGTCTCCCGCCGCCGGTCTTCCGTGAAGGGGAAGGTTGCGAGGCGCAGCCAATCGCGCTGCGGGGTGGCATCGAGGAGGGCATCATCGAGTGGATCGCGGCTCTCGCGGCGCGCCG
>CAZVZP010000013.1:11266-21779 GCA_964631625.1 uncultured Hyphomicrobiales bacterium
TTCGGGTTCAACGGCCTCGGCGGGCAGACGATGGGCGAGCCGAAGACGCCCCGCCGTCAAGGTGCCGGTCTTGTCGGAGCAGATGCAGGTGATGCGCCCCACGTTCTCGACCGCGACCCCGCGCCGCACCAGCGCCGCGCGCCGCGCGAGCCGGTACACACCGACGCCGAGAAAGAACGTGAAGACCACCGGAAACTCCTCGGGCAGCGCCGCCACGGCGAGGGTGACCGCGCTCAGCAGCGAATCGGCCAGTCCGAAGCCTTGCTGAAACCGGACCCAGGCGATCACCCCGCACATGACGATCGCCGCGCCCAGCAACACCGTGACGAGCGAGCTCACCGCCGTCTGGAGCGGCGTGCGCGCACGGGCGCCCTCGAGCGCGCTGCGGACGATCTCGCTATAGAGCGTCTCGGCGCCGGTGTAGGCGAGGCGAAGCTTGGCGGTGCCCGTGAGGACTCGTGTGCCGGCAACGCCCCAATGGACGGCGTCGATCGCGAACTCTCCGTCGTCGGGGATCACCCCTGCGAAGATTCGTTTACGGACCGGAAGGGCCTCTCCGGTGAGGGCCGATTCATCGACCTGAAGTCCCTCGCTCGCAACGATAAGACCGTCTGCGGGGAAAGGATCGCCCGGAGCGACCAAAACGAGGTCTCCCGGGACCAGGTCGCTCGCCGGTATCTCGATGACCGCACCATCGCGCACGGCCCGGGCACGGCTCGCCAAGAGCCCGCTCAAGCTCGCGGTCGAGGCTCGCGTGCGCCGATGCAGGTATGCGTCCATGCCCGCGACAGGGGCAATCGCCAGAATCAGCACGACGGATTCGATGTACTCGCCCACGAACGCGTACAGGAGCGCCGTGGCGATGAGGAACCAGATCATCGGATCGCGCGCGGTTTCGCGCAGCACCGCGCGCCAACGCGAAGACGGCACCTCGATGATTTGGTTGTTCCCGTATTGGGCTCTTCGAGCGGATGCTTCCGCGGAGTTCAAGCCTCGCTCGGCATCGGTCAAGCCGCGCAGGCGGGTAACGGGAAGCGGGCGCAGCATCGCGACCCCCTCGATGACAACGGTGAGTGTACGTCAGGTGGATGCGAGTCTGTTCGCTGTCGAGCGCAAGCGAGAGCGCGGTCTTACGCCCGGCGGTTGCTCGAAACGCCGTCGCCAATACGGTCGATCGACTCGAGATTGAAGGCGAGGTCCGAGGCCGGCGCAGCGGCGCGTATGAGGGCGCACCTCGGCCGAGAGGCTTGCCTAAGCCCGAAGGCGCTGACCGCTCTCGGCGTCGAAGGCCAGGACCTGCTCGGCGTGCGCGCCCATGCGCACGGTCTCCCCGTGGCGGATCTCGCCGCTGCGCTTGATCTTGGCGGTGATGTCGGGGCCGCCGGTAGACAGCTCGACGATGGTCTCGGGACCCAAGTGCTCCACCGCCTCGACCCGGCCCTCGACGGTCGCGACCCTATCGGCCCGTTCGAGCGAGAGGAACTCGGGGCGAATGCCCAGAGTGACGTTCGCGGCCTTGCCCGCGGGATGGCCGGAGGGCAGCGCGATCGACAGGCCCCCGGCGCGGAAGACGGGCGCGCCGTCGCGGCCCTCGAGCGTTCCCTTCATCAGGTTCATCGCGGGGCTGCCGATGAAACCGGCCACGAACACGTCGTCGGGGTCGTCGTAGACCTCGAGCGGCGTGCCGACCTGGTGGATGTGGCCCTGATTCATGACCACGATGCGATCGCCCATGGTCATGGCTTCGATCTGGTCGTGGGTCACGTAGACCATGGTCGCCTTGAGCTTATGATGGAGCTTGATCAGCTCGCTGCGCATTTGCGTGCGCAGCTTGGCATCGAGATTGGACAGCGGCTCGTCGAACAGGAACACGGCGGGGTTGCGCACGATGGCGCGGCCCAGGGCCACGCGCTGCTGTTGGCCGCCCGACAGCGTCTTGGGCTTGCGCGGCAATTCCCGCGTAATGCCCAGGATCTCTGCGACTCCCTGGACACGCCGCGCGATCTCGTCCTTGGGCAGCCGGCGCAGCTTCAGCGCGAAGCCCAGATTCGCCTCGACCGTCATGTGCGGATAGAGGGCATAGGACTGGAACACCATCGCGACGTCCCGGTCCTTCGCGTGCACGCGCGCGACATCGCGCTCGCCGATGAAGATCTTGCCCGACGTCACCTCATCGAGTCCGGCCAACATGCGCAAAGAGGTCGTCTTGCCACAGCCCGAGGGGCCGACGAGAACGACGAACTCGCCGCTCTTGATATCGAGGTTGATCGCGTCGACGGCGAGGATATCGCCGAACGTCTTGGTCAAATCCTCGAACCGGACATCGGCCATCAGAACACTCCGAGATAGACGAACTCCGCCGCAACGAACAGGGCGACGCCCCAGAAGCGGACCTCGCCGGGCGTGAAGTAGCGACGGCGCGTGTTCCAGACTCCGAGCGCGACCTGCAAGGGGATCGAGGCCAAAAACACGAAGAGGTGCGGGAGCATCGGGGGCGCTACTTGGCCTTGGGCTTGAGCAGGAAGAGGAACGGCACGGAGGCCAGGAGCGGCAGCGCGAAGAGGCCGATCGGCGCCGCCACGACCGGCGAGACTCCGCCTTCGATCAGGCTGCCCACGACCAGCACGACGAGGAGCTCGTACAGGAGCGCCCAGAGCACGGCGCGCACATTGGCCCGGTCGATCATGATGCTCGATCCCTCCTAGGCGGGCACGGCGTCCCATCGCGGCGCGACCCTAGCATCCGGTGTTAGGGCCTGCAAACCGGGCGAGGCGGCCCCGGGCGGGGTTGGCCCAAGGCCGCGGCGCCGTCACGGAGCGAGCGCCTCCGTGAAGCGGTTGTGCAGGTCCATGATCGTGGTCTCGACATCCTGCCGGTCCGCGCCCGCCGCGGCCGGCGGCCCGCCGGGGCGCGCCCGGGCTCGTCGTGTCTTGGGAAGGGAGCTCGGGATTGCGCCGGCGTTCGCGGATGACAGCAATTCTACCAGTAGCAGAGACCGCCGCAAATGTTGATCGCCTGGGCATGGATGAAGCGGCCCTTGGGGCTCGCGAGATAGACCGCGAACTCGGCGATATCCTCCACCGTGCCCATCGTCTTGAGCATGTTCGTGCCCGCCATGCTCTCCTTCCAGAACTGCTTGTAGTCGAGCTTGTGCTGCTTGGACCACTTGCTGTGGAAGTCGACCGCCATCTTGGTGTCGATCCAGCCCGGGCAGACGGTGTTGACGTTGATGTTCAGCCCCGAGACCTCGTGCGCGACGCAGCGCGCGAAGCCGATCAGCCCATGCTTGGCCGCATTGTAGGCCGAGAACAGGCCGTCCGCCGTCTTGCCGTTGGTCGAGGCGTTGAAGATCAGGCAGCCGCTCTTCTGTTTGATCATGGGGGCAAGCGTGTATTTGGTCACCAGGAACGGGGCCTTGAGGTCGGTATCCACGATCCAGTCCCACTCCTTCTCGGTCATCTCGGTCACGGGGAGGTAGTCGTAGACCCCGGCGTTGTTGACCACGATGTCGATACCGCCGAGCTTCTTGAGCGCCTCCTGGCACATGCGCTTGATCTCGCCGGGCTTCGTGAGGTCGGCCGCCACCGCGAACGCCTTGCCGCCCGACTTCGTGATCACGTCCACCGTGCCCTTGGCGCGCTCCTTGCTGCGCGCGTGCACCGCAACGCTGGCGCCCTCGCGCGCGAAGGCTTGCGCGATCGCCTTGCCCATGCCGCTCGCCGCCCCCGTGACCAGCGCGCGCTTGCCCTTGAGTTCCTTGGCCATGTTCACCTCCCGTGGCAGTTTGCTGGCGCTAATCTCTCATGGCCCTTGGGCCGCGCTCAACGGCTTTCGGCGCAGGGAGCGCCGCCCCAAACTGAGACACCACCGCGCCGCGATGCCGGTTGCTCCGCCCGGCACCCGTCTCTTAGAGTGCCGCGCGAGAGGTTGATCGGGAGAGCCGTGGCATGGCGGGAGAGCTTCCGCGCGAGGCGCGCGCGGTCATCGTGGGCGGCGGCATCATCGGCGCCTCGACCGCCTACCATCTCGCCAAGAGCGGCGTGCGCGACGTCGTTGTGCTGGAGAAGGGCAAGCTCACCTCGGGCTCGACCTGGCACGCGGCCGGTGCGGTCGGGCAGTTGCGCTCGAGCGCGAACGTGACCCAGCTCCTGGGCCACTCGATCAAGCTCTACGGCGAGCTCGAGCAGGAGACGGGGCAGGCCACCGGCTGGAAGCAGAACGGCTCGCTCAGGCTCGCCTGCACCAAGGACCGGCGCATCGAGTACCTGCGCTCGATCACCATGGCCCGCTCCTTCGGCCTCGAGATGGAGCTCCTAACGCCGGCCGAGGCCAAGACGCTCGTGCCCGTGATGAACGTGGACGACCTCGACAGCGCGATTTATCTGCCGACCGACGGCGTCGCAAACCCCTCGGATCTCGCCATGGCGCTGACCAAGGGCGCGCGCCTGCACGGCGCCCGGATCTTCGAGGACACCAAGGTTGTGGGCTTCGCCCTCAAGAACGGCGCGGTCGCCGGGGTGCGCACGGACAAGGGCGACATCGCCTGCGAGAAGCTGCTGATCGCGGCCGGCATCTGGTCGCGCGAGCTCGCGCGCCTCGCGGGCGTCAACGTGCCGATCCAGCCCTCGCACCACCACTATGTCGTGACCGATCGCATCGAGGGCTTAAGCCCCGCGACGCCGACGATCCGCGACCCGGACCATCTCACCTATTTCAAGGAGGAGGTGGGCGGGCTGATCGTGGGCGGCTACGAGCTCAATCCGATCCCGCACCTCGAATCGCCCCTGCCCGATTACGAGTTCAAGCTCTTCCCCGAGGATGTGGAGCACTTCGAGCAGATCCTCTTGCCCGCGCTCGAGCGTTTCCCGGCGCTCGAGACCGTCGGCATCAAGCGCTGGTTCAACGGCCTCGAGTCGTTCACCGAAGACACCATGTTCGTGATCGGCGAGGCGCCCGAGGTCACGAACCTGTTCATCGGCTGCGGCTTCAACTCGATGGGCATCGCCTCGGGCGGGGGCGCCGGCCTGGCGCTCGCCCACTGGATGATCGAGGGCGAGCCGCCGTACGACCTGTGGGCCGTCGACATCCGCCGCTTCTCCGCCTTCCACCGCTCGGACAGCCGTGTGCTCGTGCGCGCGCTCGAAGGCCAGGCCCATCACTACGTGATGGGCTGGCCGTACTATGAGTTTAAGGCCGGCCGGCCATTCCGCCGCAGCGCCCTCTACGACCGGCTCAAAGCGAACGGCGCCTGTTTCGGCAACAAGGCGGGTTGGGAGCGGCCCAATTGGTTCGCGCCCAAGGGTGTCGAAGCCAAAGACCAGTACAGCTGGGACCGGCCCAACTGGTTTGCCCATGTGGCGGCCGAGCACAAGGCCTGCCGGGAGGCCGTCACGCTCTTCGACATGTCCTACTTCGCGAAGATGAGCCTGCTCGGACGCGATGCGGAAAACCTGCTGCAGCGCCTGTGCGCCGGCAACGTCGGCCGCGAGCCGGGGCGCGTGACCTACACCCAGATGCTGAACGAGCGCGGCGGCATCGAATGCGACGTGACCGTCTCGCGCCTCGCCCAAGACGAGTACTACATCGTCACCGGGACCGCGTTTGCCCTCCACGACTCGACCCACATCCGCCGCCATGTGCCGGAGGGCGCGGCCGCGAGCCTGATCGACGTGAGCTCGGGCTTCGGCACGCTGGCGCTCATGGGCCCCCAGGCCCGCGAGGTTCTGCACAAGGTCGCCGAGGGCGATCTCTCGAACGAGGGATTCCCCTTCGGCACCGTGCGCGAGGTCATGGTCGCGGGCGCGCCGGTGCGGGCGATTCGCATCACCTTCGTGGGCGAGCTCGGCTGGGAATTGCACGTGCCGAGCGAGTACATGCTCACCGTCTACGACGCGCTGAAAGCGGCGGGCGCGCCCTACGGCATCACGGACGGCGGCTACCGGGCGATCGACTCGCTTCGGCTCGAGAAGGGCTATCGCGTCTGGGCCGCGGACATCGGGCCGGACTACACGCCGCTCGAAGCGGGCCTCTCGTTCGCCGTCTCCTTCAAGAAGAACGCGAACTTCATCGGCCGGGCCGCGCTCGAGGCGCAGCGGGAGAGGCCGCTCAAGAAGCGCCTCATGGGCTTCTCGGTTGCGGAGCCCGAGGCCATCATCCTAGGCCGCGAGACGATCTATCGCGACGGCGTGCGCGTGGGCTGGATCGCCTCGGGCGGCCACGGCCATACCGTGGACCAAGAGATCGGCTACGGCTACGTGCGCAATGCGGAAGGCGTGAGCGACGACTACCTCAAGGCGGGGCGCTACGAACTCGAGATCGCGGCCAAGCGCTACCCCGCAACGCTTCACCGGGGCGCGCTCTACGACCCGGAGAACAAGAAGATCAAGTCTTGAGCGCGAGCGTCTCGCGCAGGTGGCGCAGCGTGTCGCGGTGGGTCAGGTCGAGCTGAATGGGGGTGACCGCGACGGCGCCCTGATTGACGATCACGTCGAGATCGGTGCCCGGGGTCTTGGCCTGCTCGAACCGCTTCAAATAGAGCCCGTCGGCCACGGGCCGCCGGATCAAGACGACCCCGTCCTCATCGACCCGTTCCTCGAGCACATCGAGGATCGCGTGGCGCCCCTGCGGCGCGGCGATGATGCCCGGCACCTCGTAGGGCGCGCGGTCGGGAAAATTCACGTTGATGAGCACGCCGCCGGGCCAACCCGCCACGAGCAATCGCTCGAGCACGAGCGGCGCCCAGTGCTCGGCCGTGTCCCAGCGCGGCGGATGGCCGATCTTGGTCATCTGGGAGAGCGCGATCGCGGGGAAGCCCAAGAGCGTCGCCTCGATCGCGGCCGCGACGGTGCCGGAGTAGGTCAGGTCCTCGCCCACGTTCTCGCCCACGTTGATGCCGGAGAGCACGAGCTCGGGCGGGCGCTCCTTGAGCACCTTGTTGATCGCGACGAAGACGCAGTCGGTGGGCGTGCCGGAGACCGCGTAATGGCGCGCTCCCCGCGCCTCGACCTTGAGCCCGGTGTGGATCGTCATGCCGTGCGCTTTGCCGCTCTGCTCGTGCAGGGGGGCGACCACCCAAACTTCGCTCGCGAAGCGTTGGGCCACACGCTCCAAGAGCTTGATGCCCGGCGCCTCGATGCCGTCGTCGTTGGTGATCAGGATGCGGCGGGGTTCGAGCGTACGCGTCATGGAGTCGTGTGTTCGTAAAGCGGGCCGATTGGGATTTCTACCCTGATTCGCGCAGCGCCGGCACGGCGCTCACTATCGCCCCCGGGCCGCGGCTGGTCTAGACCAATGTTGGCGCAGGCCGCGCCCTCGCCTATAGTTCGATGCGCCCGAGCTAAAGGCCGAGGGAGGAAGCCATGGCGGAGGGGATCCCGACAAGCGCCCAGGCCGTCGTCATCGGCGGCGGGGTGGTGGGCTGCGCCACCGCCTACCATCTGGCCAAGGCGGGGTGGCGCGACGTGGTGCTCCTCGAGAAGGGGCACTTGACCTCGGGCACCACGTGGCACGCGGCGGGCGCGGTCGCGCAGTACCGCTCCAACCTCAACGTCATGCGGCTCATCGCCTACGCGGTCGAGCTCTATCCCAGGCTCGAGACCGAGACCGGCCAGGCGACGGGCTGGCGCCAGAGCGGCGGCATTCGCTTGGCGAGCCATCCGGATCGGCGGCGCGAGTACGAGCGCACGATCACGGCCGCGCGCTCCTTCGGCCTCGAGATGCATCTGATCTCGCCTGAGGAGGCGAAGGGTTTGTTTCCCCTGCTTTCGGTCGAGGGAGTCGATTGCGCGCTCTACGTGCCCTCCGATGGCTCGGTGGGTCCGAGCGACGTGACCATGGCGCTCGCCAAGGGCGCGCGCCAGCGCGGCGCGCGCATCCTCGAGAACACGGCGGTCGTGGGCTTCGAGAGCGAGCGCGGAGCGATCTGCGCCGTGATCACGGAGAAGGGCCGCATCGCCTGCGATAAGGTGGCGCTGTGCGCCGGGCTGTGGTCGCGCGAGTTGGGCAAGCTCGCGGGCGTCAGCGTGCCGCTCTGGCCCTGCCACCACTGCTACATGGTGAGCGAGCCGATCGCGGGCCTAAGCCCCGATGTCCCGGTGGCCCGTGACCCCGATCTCCATCATTATTTCCGCGAGTGGTCGGGCGGCCTCATGATCGGCCAATACGAGCTCGATCCCTTGCCGAGCCCGCGCACCCCGTCGCGCAGCGATCCCGAGTTCAACCTCGAGCCCGAGAATCTCGAGCACTTCGTGCCGCGCTTCCTGCCGAGCCGCCTTACGACCTCGCGGCGGTCGATCTGCGCCGCTTTCAGGCTTTCCACCGCTCCGATGCGCAGGTGCGCGTGCGCGCGCTCGAGGGCCAGGGTCGCCACTACGCCATCCATTACCCGCACGAGGAGATGGCGGCCGGGCGGCCTCTGCGCCGCAGCCCCCTCTACGAGCGGCTCAAGGCGGCGCGCGCCTGCTTCGGTGCCAAGGCCGGCTGGGAGCGGCCCAACTGGTTCGCCGCCCAAGGGGAGGAGCCCATCGATCAGCCCTCCTTTGGCCGGCCCAACTGGTTTCCCGCCGTGGCCGAGGAATGCCGGGCGGTGCGCGAGCGCGCCGGGCTGTTCGATGCCTCCTCTTTCGCCAAGTTCGAGCTGATCGGGCGCGATGCGGAAAGCCTGCTGCAGCGCCTGTGCGCCAACGACGTGGGCAAAGCGCCGGGCCATATCGTCTACACCCAGATGCTGAACGAGCACGGGGGCATCGAGTGCGATCTCACCGTGTGCTGGCTTGCGCCCGACCTCTACTACATCGTCACCGGCACGGCCGCGGGCCCCCACGACTTCACGCACATCCGCCGCCGCATTCCCGAAGCGGCTCACGCCCGGCTCATCGACGTGACCTCGGCCTACGGCGTCGTCTCGCTCATGGGCCCGCGGGCGCGCGATGTCCTGGCGCCGCTGGCCGAGGCCGACCTCTCCGATGCCGCGTTTGCCTTCGGAGCGGCGCGCGAGATCATGGTTGCAGGCGCGCCGGTCCGGGCCTTGCGCATCACGTACGTGGGCGAGCTCGGCTACGAGCTGCACGCCCCGTGCGACTATCTGCTCACGCTCTACGATGCGCTCAAAGCGGCGGGCGCGCCGTTCGGCCTCAAGGACGCGGGCTACCGGGCGATCGAATCGCTCCGGCTCGAGAAGGGCTACCGCGCTTTCGGCGCCGACGTGGGGCCCGACTATACGCCGCTCGAGGCGGGCCTCTCCTTCGCCGTCGCGTTCGAGAAGAACGTCGATTTCATCGGCCGTGCGGCGCTCGAAGCCGAGCGCGGCAAGCCTCTCAAACGACGCCTCGTGACCATCGCTCTCGCCGATCCCGAAGCCATGCTCTTGGGGCGCGAGACGATCTACCGCAACGGCGAGCGGATCGGCTGGCTCTCCTCGGGCGGTTACGGCCACACGCTCAAGAGCGCGATCGGCTTGGGCTATGTGCGCGCCGAGGGGGGCGTCAGCGACGCCTTCTTGAGCGCGGGGCGCTACGAGGTCGAGGTGGCGCTGCGCCGCTATTCCGCGAGCGTGCACCTCCGACCGCTTTACGATCCCGAGGGCCGGCGCGTGCGCGGTTCTTAAACGCGAAGCGGCCGAAAGACGGGTCGGCGAGGGTGCCGTTGCGCCGTCCCGGCCTTGCCAGTAAGGTCGCGGGCGTCAGCGCAGAGCCTCAAAGCTTCCATGGCCGTCTCACCCCGGAAATCGCTGCTCGACCTCGGCACGGAAAAGACCTTCGCCTGGGTCTGCATGGTCCCCGTGCTCGTCTTCCTCATCGTGGTCGCGATCGCGCCCACGACCGCGGCGGTGATCGACAGCTTCCGCGAGCTCTCGCTCACCGTGTTCACGAAGCGGGGCGAGTTCATCGGGCTCGACAACTACCGCGAGCTCGTGGGCGAGGACGCGAGCTTCTATACGGCCGTGTGGCATACGGCGATCTTCATGGCCGTCGTCGTGCCGATCGAATTCGTGCTCGGCTTGGCGATCGCGCTCTGGATCAACCGCGAGTTCGCCGGCCGGCGGCTCGTGCTCACGATCATCATGATCCCGACGATGATCGCGCCCGTGGTCGTGGGCATGATCTGGCGCTTCTTCCTCATGCCGAGCTTCGGCGTGCTCACGGTGTACATGAACCGGATCGGGTGGTTCGAGGAAACGAGCATCTTCTCCGGGCCCACCACCGCGTTCGGCGCGCTTATGATCATCGACATCTGGGAGTGGACGCCGTTCGTGATGCTCATCCTCTTGGCGGGCTTGACCGCGATGCCCAAGGCGCCGATCGAGGCGGCGACGCTGGACGGCGCCTCGCGCTGGCAGATTCTCTGGCACGTTCAGCTGCCGCTCTTGAAATCCCTCATCATCATCGCGCTCATGCTGCGCACGATCGACGCGAGCAAGATCTTCGACACGATCTACGTGCTGACCGGGGGCGGGCCGGGCGATGCGACCGAGGTGATCTCGACCTTCGCCTACCGCACGAACTTCCTCAAATGG
>CAZVZP010000013.1:21789-25442 GCA_964631625.1 uncultured Hyphomicrobiales bacterium
ACCTGGGCTACGGCGCGGCCATCTGCCTCGTGCTCGCCTTCGTCTCGCTCGTGGTCGCGGGGCTCTTCTACAAGATCGTGAGCGGCCAGTCGGCCGCGAAGGTCAAGGCATGAGATCGCGCAACCCGGCGCTGTTCTTGATTCCGCTCGCGATCCTCCTGGTCGTCTCGCTCTTTCCCTACGTCTGGATTCTGCTCGCCTCCTTCAAGGCGCGCATCGATCTCATCACGAACGAGCCCAAGTGGATCTTCAGCCCGACGGCGATCAACTACCTCGACGTCTTCAGCAAGGGGTTCGACGTCTACCTCATGAACTCGGCGATCATCGGCTTCGGCTCGACGGCGCTGTGCGTCACCGTCGGGACCTTCGCGGCCTACGGGTTCTCGCGCTACCGCATCCCGGCCGGCAATCATCTGTTCTTCTACATTCTGGCGACCCGGCTCGGGCCTCCGGTCGCCTACGCCCTTCCCATGTACCTGGTCTTCGACCGCTTGGGCATCGTCAACACCCACATGGGCGTCGTGCTGGCGCACGCGACGTTCAATCTGGTGATCGTGGTGTGGATGATGAAGTCGTTCTTCGACGACGTGCCGCGCGAGGTCGAGGAGGCCGCCTATCTCGACGGCTGCGGGCCGTTCCGCGTGTTCTTCCAGATCGCGCTGCCCATGGCCTTCCCCGGGCTCGTCACCTGCGCGATCTTCGTGCTCATCTTCTCGTGGAACGAGCTGCTCTTCGCGCTCATCCTCTCGGGCGGCGAGACGCGCACGGTCACCGTGATGATCCCCTCTCTGGTGCTTCACACCGGCACGCTCTGGGGTCAGGTCGCCGCCGCCTCGATCGTCCAGAGCATTCCGGTCCTCGTCTTCATCTTCTTCATCCAGCGCCATCTGGTGCGGGGCCTGACCTTCGGCGCGGTCAAGGGTTAGGCGCCGCACGCCTTTAAGAGAGGGTGCGCGCGAGAGGCTGGGGCGGCTAGAAGTATGCGCGCTCGAGGAAGCGGGTCGCGGTGATCGCCGCCTGGCTTCGGTTCTTGACGTGGAGCGCTTTGAGGATGCGGTTGACGTGCACCTTGACGGTCGCCTCCGAGACACCGAGGTGCTGGGCGATGTCGCGGTTCGACAAGCCCTGCGCGAGCCGGTGCAGCACCTCGCGCTGGCGCGCGGTCAAGGGGGCGAACGGCGTGAGCTCGCTGCCGGGCCGCAGTCCGCGCGGCTGCGCGCGCAGCTGTTCGATGAGCATGTCGGGCGGCGCATACGAGCCGCCCTCGAGCACGAGACGCATCACGTTCTTGAGCTGAGCCAGCGGCAGCGATTTCGGCAGGTAGGCCACGGCGCCCGCCTCGAAGGCTTGCACCAGCGCGCTGCGCTCGGGCTGGGCCGCGGTCGCCGCGATCTTGAGGCCTGGAAAGCGGCCGGCGAAATGTTTGAGGCCGGCGGCGCCGCCCAGCCCCGGCAACTCGAGGTCCATGAAGGCGAAACCGAGTGCGGGCTCGGCGGCGAGGGCGTTCTCCGCTTCCTCGAGGGAGGCGGCGTCGAGCATGGTCATGGCCGAGCCGAGGCCTTCGAACACCGAGCGCAAGCCGGCGCGGATCAGTGCGCTGTCATCGGCGAGCAAGACGGCGGCAAGCGTATTCATGCCGTCCCTTCCCTTCCCAGGGCGCAACGCACGATTGGACCCCAAGGCCGTGGAGCCGGGGCCTTTCAGGAAACACTTCTCATAGCCGGAAAGAGCGCTGTGCGCTACGGCTCATTTGGGGGGCGGCGCTACCCGCCCGGTTGATGCCAGGAGCCTCGCTTGGCAATACTTCGGCTCGGAAACTCAATGGAGCGCCGGGCGGCGGCCGGTCGGCCCGCGCGGGACGAGGGGTCGGTTTCCCCAAGGCGCGCCGGCAACGGTGATTGAGGAGGGCAAGACCGTGAGTCTAAGGGAGAGCTACGTCCACGGTGCGTCGGAGGAAAAGCTTCTGGGCGAGACCATCGGCGCCTGCTTCGACCGGATCGCGGCCAGCTACCCCGCCAACGATGCGCTTATCGTGCGCGAACAAAAGCTGCGCCTAAGCTACGCGGAGCTAAAAGAGCGAGTCGATATTTTCGCCGCCGGCTTGGTGGCGCTGGGCCTTGAGCCCGGCGAGCGGATCGGCATCTGGTCGCCCAACCGCGTCGAATGGGTGGTGGGCCAGTTCGCCAGCGCCAAGGCCGGTCTCATTCTAGTCAACATCAACCCGGCCTACCGGGTGAGCGAGCTCGGATACGCGCTCAACAATGTGGGATGCCGGGCGCTGATCACGGCGGCCTCCTTCAAGACCAGCGACTACATCGGCATGCTGAGCGCGCTCGCGCCCGAGCTCGCCTCCTGCCGGCCCGGCGCGCTCAAAGCGCGCAAGCTGCCCAAGCTCGAGATCGTGATCCGCCTGGGCGAGGCGAAGACGCCGGGCATGCTCAATTACGCGGACGTTCCGGCGCTGGCGCGCGCGGCGCACCGCAGCCGCATCGAGGAGCTGGGCTCGCTCCTGCAATTCGACGAGGCGATCAACATCCAGTTCACGAGCGGCACCACCGGGTTTGCGAAAGGCGCGACGCTCACCCATCACAACATTCTCAACAACGGCTTCTTCACCGCCGAGCGCATGCGCTTCACCGATAAGGACCGGCTGTGCATTCCGGTGCCGCTCTACCACTGCTTCGGCATGGTCATGGGGGTCTTGGGCTGCCTGACCCACGGCGCCACGATGGTGTTTCCGGGGGAGGGTTTCGATCCGCTCGCCGTGCTCGAGGCCATCGAGGCCGAGCGCTGCACGGCGCTCTACGGCGTACCGACGATGTTCATCGCCGAGCTCGAGCACCCGGCGTTCAAGCGTTTCGATCTCACCTCGCTGCGCACCGGCATCATGGCCGGCTCGCCGTGCCCGATCGAGGTCATGAGGCGGGTGGTGAACGAGATGAACATGCGCGAGGTCGAGATCGCCTACGGCATGACCGAGACGAGCCCGGTGAGCTTCCAGAGCCCCGCCGACGACCCCTTGGAGCGGCGCGTTTCGACGGTCGGGCGCGTCATGCCCCACGTCGAGTGCAAGGTGATCGACGAGCACGGACGCATCGTGCCCGTGGGCACGCGCGGCGAGATCTGCACGCGCGGCTACGTCGTGATGCTCGGCTACTGGGACGATGCGGAGAAGACGAAGGAAGCGATCGACGCCGCCGGGTGGATGCACACGGGCGATCTCGGCGTGTTCGATGCCGAGGGCTATCTCAACATCGTCGGGCGCACGAAGGACATGGTGATCCGCGGCGGCGAGAACATCTATCCCCGCGAGATCGAGGAGTTCCTCTACCGTCACCCGAAGGTGCAGGACGTGCAGGTCATCGGCGTGCCCGACAAGAAGTACGGCGAGGAGCTGTGCGCCTGGATCAAGCTGCGCGCGGGCGAGAGCGCGACGCCTGAGGAGATCCGCAAGTTCTGCGAGGGCCAGATCGCCCACTACAAGATCCCCCGCTACGTCAAGTTCGTGGATGCCTTCCCGATGACCGTCACGGGCAAGGTCCAGAAGTTCAAGATGCGCGAGGAAATGGTCGAAGAGCTCGGGCTCGCGGTCGAGAAGACGGCCTAGAGCAGCATCCGGTCAGTTGGAATCGCTTTCAGCGATCCAACGACCGG
>CAZVZP010000014.1:0-19423 GCA_964631625.1 uncultured Hyphomicrobiales bacterium
CGGCCTCCGCTGCTGTAACCGAGATTTCGCCTTTGCCCCTCGAATCATCGGCCACGCGGCTCGCTTCGGTCGCTCCACCGTCCGCATCGCCCTCACGAGCGCTCCGCAGCGGCGCCTCGATCATCGGTGCGGGCGCGAGGGCTGTCGGCGGCGCCGGCTTCAACACCGGCAGCGGCGCGGGCGCCTGGGGAGCAACCGATGGCGCCGCAGCTTCGATGACTGGCGACGGGTCGGCCGGTGGGCTCTTAGCGCCTGCCCATGTCACGGCGCTCGACGCGGAGCGCACAGCGGGTGCCGGCGGCGCAACCGCGGCGGCGGACGCTTCGGCCGCATGGTCGAGAGCCGCGAGCTGCACCGCGACGGCGCGCTCGGCCACTGTGGGAACCTCTCCGGCCGGGCCCGAGGCGATCCACCACGCGGCGAGGCCCAAGCCGTGCAGGGCAAGCGACGCGGAGAGCGCGAGAGCGAGCGGCCTCACCGGCGCTCGTCCTCAGCTCCGGCAGCGGGGCCGTGCCCCGCCGGAAGGCGCGCCCAGGGCAGCACGTAAGGCCGGCCCAAGGGGTCGGTGGCCCTAAGCGCACGCACGCCGTAGGCCCGTTCGAGATTGTCGTCCGACAACACGTCGCAAACAGAACCCTCGGCGAGCCGCGCGCCGCCGCACAGGAGCGTCAGCCGGTCGCAAAAACGCGCCGCAAGGCTGAGGTCGTGCAGGACGATGACAACGCCCGGGCCGGATCGAGCGCGCTGACCGGCTCGTCGGCGAGCAGCACCGCGGGCTCGCCCGCGAGCGCGCGGGCCAAGAGGATGCGTGCGCGCTCCCCTTGCGAAAGCTCGTTGAACGGCCGTCCAGCGAGTGCCGCCGCACTCACCCCATCCAGAGCTCGAGCGATGATCCGCGCATCGCGCTCCTCCAGCCGCTGCCAGGCCCCGAGGTGCGGCAGCCGTCCGAGCGCGACCAAGCGGGCCGCAATCAGCGGCCATTCGGCCTGCGCTCCTTGCGGCAGGTAGCTCACCCTCCGCGCGAAGCTTGGCACCGGGATGCGATCGATGCTCTCGCCGTCGAGCGTGATGGTCCCGCCCGCAAGAGGCATCAGCCGGGCGAGTGCGCGGAGCAGCGTGGTCTTGCCCGCACCGTTTGGGCCGATCACCCCGCACAGGCTGCCTGCCGCCAGCGTGAAATCGACGTTTCGCAAGACGGTGCGCCGCCCCAACGCCACCGTGATGTCATGGGCTTCAAGCCGCGCCATGCTTAGAGCGCCTGCCTTCTCGCCTTGACGACGAGCCAGAGGAAGAACGGCGCGCCGATCAGCGCCG
This sequence comes from uncultured Hyphomicrobiales bacterium, assembly GCA_964631625.1. Classification (GTDB taxonomy): domain Bacteria; phylum Pseudomonadota; class Alphaproteobacteria; order UBA828; family JAPUJA01; genus CAZVZP01. The sequence continues at coordinate 1,315 of CAZVZP010000014.1, forward strand.
TGAACACGCCGAGCCGCAGTTCCCCGGCTGCGCCGACCGCAAGCCGCACGGCGATGTCGGCCGCGAGCGTCAGAGCCGCCCCCCCCAACGCGCTCGCCGGCAGCAGCAACCCGGGCCGGTGCCCGCACAGCGGGCGCAGGAGATGCGGCACCACGAGACCGACGAAGCCGATGCTGCCCGCAACCGATACGGACGCGCCGACGCACAAGGCGGTGCCGACGATCAGCCGGAGGCGGAACCGCCCGAGATCGACGCCCAGGCTGCGCGCCACGTCCTCGCCGAGCGTGAGCGCATCGAGCGCGCGCCCGAGGCTCAAGAGCACGAGCCAGCCCAGAGTCATCAGCGGCAGCGCGAGCGCCACGTGCTCCAAGCTGCGGTCGGCGAGCGAGCCCAATAGCCAGAACAGAATCTCGGTCACCGCGAAGGGATTGGGCGCAAGGCTCAAGGCCAGCGCCGTCAACGCGGCGGCAAGGCTGTTCACGGCCACGCCCGCTAGGATGAGCGTGAAGGGGCCGCCGAAGCGCCCGGCCAGGAGCTGGATCAGCAGCACGGCCACGAACGCACCGGCGAGCCCGCCCAAGGGCAGCGTGACGGGCGCCACCGCGACCGCGCCGAAATAGAACACGAGCACCGCGCCCAGGGCCGCCGAGGCCGAGACGCCGACCAAAGCGGGCTCGGCCAACGGGTTGCGCAGCCAGCCTTGCAGCGCCGCCCCCGTCAGCCCAAGGCTCGCGCCGACGCCGAACCCGAGCACCGTGCGCGGCAACCGGATCTCGCGCAGAATCATCGCCTCGAGCGACTCCTCGCCGCTCACCAGATCGCCGAGGGCGTCGAAGAACGGCAGCGCCGCATGCCCGACCGCGAGCGATGCCATGAACAGCGCGATGCTCAAGAGCGCGAGCGCCGCAAGCAGTGCGCCCTCGCGCCGGCCAAGCGCGAGGGCGGCACGCTCGAGCGGAGCCGCGCGGGAACTCATCGTCGCCCCTCCGCCACGAGCCGCACGCGGGCGTCCGCGAGCAGCCGCGCGGCATGGACGACGAACGGTCCGCCACAGGTCCAATACCGGGCCGGCATGCGAATGAGGCGCGCAGTGCCAAGACGCGCCCGCACCGCCGGGTGAGCGAGCAGCGCATCCGCGAGCGAGGCGGCATCGGCGCGCGCCTCCTCGAGCACCAGGAGATCGGGATCGGCGACGAGCAAGGCCTCGAGCGCAAGCCGGCCGCCCGCAGCAAGGCCGAGCTCGGACGCGAGATTGCGCAAGCCCGCGGCGCGCAGCAGCTCATCGGGCAGGCTCGGCAGCGCCGGCACGTAGCCGTTCGCCAGATACACGAGTGCGCCCGGCGCGGGCCCAGCCTCAGCCGGTGCAAGGCGCGCAAGCCCTTCGTCCATCGCCGCGATCAGCGCCGCGCCTTTCGCCTCCTCGCCGAGCGCGCGCGCCAATGTTCGGATCTCCTCCCGCACATCGGCGAGCGTCGCTGCCACCGGCAGGTCGAGCACCCGGTAGCCCAATCGCCGCAACAGCTCGACCGTGATGCGCGCGCTGTGCGCCTCGGCCAACACCAGATCGGGCTTGAGCAGTACTACCTCTTCCGCCGAACCGCGAATGCGCGGGAGCGCCCGCGCGTCCGCCGCGTAATAGGAGAGATCGGGATCGGCCGAGAGGAAGGAGAGCGCCGCGATGCGCGAAGGCTCGGCCAAGGCGAGCAGGAGGAGGTCGGTGCAGAGATTGAGCGAGACGATGCGCCGCGGCGCGTCCGCGGCCGGCGTGCCTTCCGGCAACACGACGCACAGCACCGCCGCGGCCAGCCCGCCGACGATCCACCGCCACCCGGCTCTGAGCCGCACCATCGCCGCGCCCTCAGTACGTCACGGCAACGCCGGCGAAGGCGCCGAGCCCCGGGTGCTCGAAGCCCATTGGGTCCTCGTAGCGCCGGTCGAATAGATTCGCGATCCGGCCAAACAGGCGCAGGCTGTCATCGAACGCGTAGCTCGCCGCCAGATTGGCCACGTAATAGCCGCCCTGGCGCACGCCGCCGAGGTCGGTGCGATCGCCCACGACCAGCACGTCGAGATCGAGCGACAGCTCGTCCATCGCCCACCAGGTTGCGCTCAGATCGCCCCGATGCTTGGGCCGGCGCAGCAGATCCTCGCCCGTGCGCCGATCCTCCGCGCGGGTGTAGGTGTGCTCGAGCGTCAGCACGAGGCTCTCCAACGGCTCGAGCGAGACGAAGCTCTCGACGCCGTAGGTGCGCGCCTCGTTCACGTTCTCCGCAGTGAAGAGTCCGAGCTCCGGTTTGAAGACGAAGCCCTCGATCAGATCGTCGATGTCGTTCTGGAAGTAGGTCGCGCCCGTCCGCACACGGCCATCGAACCACTCCTGCACGATCCCGGCCTCCCAGCCGCGGCTCGTCTCGGGCTTGAGATTGGGATTGCCGACGAAGAGCCCCGAGACGCCGCCGAACAGATCGACCAAGCTCGGCGCCCGGAAACCAGTGCCGATGCCGCTCCACAGCTTGGTGCCGGTCTCGGGGTGCCGGTAGGCGGCCGAGACGCCGTAGGTGGTTTCCGAGCCGAAGTCCTCGTTGTCGTCGATCCGCACGCCGAGCGTGCCGCTGACGCGATCGAAGAGATCGAACTGGTACTGGGCGTAGCCGCTGTGGGTCGCCGTGCTCTTCTCGAAGGCGAAGAAGGCGTCGCCCGACGTCTTGCCGCGCTCGCTGCGCGACTCCCAGCCGAGCGTCGCCGTGCCGCCCTCGTGCACCGCGAGGTCGTTCTTAATTCCCGCCTCGATGATGCGGCCGTCGAAATAGCTTGCCGAGCGCGCGCCGCCCGGGGCGTCCGGCGGATCGAGATTGTCGAAGTCCTGATCGTTGACCGCCGCGTCGAACGTCGCGGTCCAGAAGCGGTCAAAAAAGCTCCCGGTTGCGTCGAGTTGCAGCAGGCGAATGGTGCGCAGATCCTCCTTGTTCGGATCGTCGCGGAAGAACTCGTCGATCTCGAGAGCGGCCCGGGTGTACTGGGCGAACAGATCGAGTGCGAGGTGGGGAGCCGGCGCGAAGCCCAGCGCGGCCGAGGCGGTCCGGTTCGAAAAGCTGTCGTTCTCGGCGTTGCCCGAGGCTTCGGGCGCGATCGTCGTGCCCCCCGTAGCGAAGCGTTCGGCATCGAAGCGAAAGTCGACGCCCTCGACCGAGCCGCTTATCCCGGCCCGAACGTCGAGGGTGCGGAAGCTCCCGGCCTCGGCCGCGGCCTCTGCTTTCAGCGCGCCGCCGCCCCTCTTCGTGATGATGTTGACGACCGCGCCGATCGCGTCCGAGCCATAGAGCACGCTGCGTGGGCCGCGCAGGATCTCGATGCGCTCGACATTCCACAGCAGGAGGTTGGCCGGATCGAAGAGGCCTCTGGTGCCGCCCGGATCGCCGATACGCCGGCCGTTCAACAGGAACAAGACGTGGCTCGAGTTGGTGCCGCGCACAAACACGGAGGTCGTCGTGCCCGCGCCGCCCGACTGCACCAGCGAAAATCCGGGTACGGTCGCGAGCGCATCGGAGAGCGTGCGCAGTTGGCGTCGTTCGATTTCCTCCGCGTCCACGGTGCTGAACGAGGCGGCGACGCGGCTTAAGGGCGTGGCGAGCCGGGTCGCCGTGACCACGAGCTCATCCAGGCGCTCAGGCTCTTGCGCGAGCGCGCTCGGCCCTGGCGCGAAAAACGGCACAGCGACTCCCGAAACGAACGCGGCCGCCCAGCGGCCGAACCTTGAATACCCATCGCGCATGGTGTCTCACTCCTCGCCTGACGCGGTTGACGTTGAACGGGTCGTGAGGCGCGCCGAACGCGAAGGGAGACCACACGCGCGGGGCGAAACCCCTGCGTGATCGCTCGATGAAAAATGCTAAGACAGCTTGAGCCCGTCGAGACATCCATGCGCGCGCCACAACACAAGCGGCGTCACCACGCACGGAAATCCGTCCCGCGGGTTCACCCCGCCCACGGGTGGGTGACGCATTGCGACGGCAGGTCTCCTGGCTCTCGGGTCTCAGCCCGGCACCCGGCCTTCCCAGTTTCCCAGTGGCCTTAATCGGGTGCAGGCTCGCCGATCACAGTTGCGGGGGCAGCCACGGAATAGGCCCCATATAACGGGGCCGCACCGCCGTTCCCTTTTGCATCCCCAAACACGGGGCAACCGTCGGTAAAGCGATGCTAGGCCAGAGGGGCGTGCGCCGCAAACGCAAAATGACCCTCGGGACGGCGCGCGCACGAAAGCGCCCGATTCGTGTGGTCGAAGGGCGCGCGGGCGTTGACTTATCGTGAACCAAACCCCGCTTGCAGGACTGCGCCGTGGGCGACGCTGATCTGGGCGCCGCGGCCGGCCGCTGGGATGACCGACTATTCGGCTGCGGGTACTTCAGCCCCGGGCACTTCCGCCCCGGGTACTTCGGCCGCGCTCGGCTCGGCGGTGCTCGGCTCGGCGGTGCTCGGCTCGGCCATGCCCGGCTCGGCGGCGCTCGATTCGCCTCCCGCTTCGGCCGCGGGCGGGGCGAGGTCGGTGTTGAAGATGTCGACCGCCATCTCCCACCTGCCGCCGGGGCCGCGTTTCCAGACGACCGCGTACTTGCCCTGATCGGTGATCGCGTCAGCCTGGGGCGGCGTGACGCTCAGAGTGTAGGTGCCGACCGAATAGCCGAGCGTGCCGTTGTTGAAGGCCTCGCTCGTGGCGAGAGTCAGCGCAACCTCGCCCATGCCGAACAGGCCTTCCCAAAACTTCTGAATGCCTTCGCGCCCCTCCACGATCGGCGAGTTGGGCGGCATGAGCTTGGCGTCTTCGCTGTAGAGTTCGGTCAGAGCCGCGACATCCTTCGCATTGAACAGCTCGACGTAACGCGCGAGCCCCTCCTCGACCTTGTCGGCAAACCAGTCGGCGCGCGCTGCGCCGGCGGATGCCCCCAGGACGATGGCGGAGAGGACCAGGAGTGGAACGATTCGCAGTCGGTTCGCGGCGGGCATCATCGGGCTTCCTCCCTCAGTCGGAGCGCCAGACCATTCGGCGGTCCTGTAGCCAGTCAACTATTCCCGCAGGCGCCGGCGCGGTCAATTCGAACCTCAAGGCCGTGGGATTGCCCGGCTCCGGCGTGCGGGCGGCGTGCCGAAAGCCAGCGTCTCGGACCGGTTCGGCCGTCGTTCCCTCCTGGGTCAGCCGGCAGCGCTCACTGCGGTTGCGCCGGCGGCCGCCTCGGAGTGCGCCGCGCGGATGCGCTCCGGCGCCACGGCTTGGGCGATGGCGGCGCGCAGCTCGCTCCACCGGATCGGCTTGGAGACGTAGCCGTCCATACCCGCCGCGAGGTAGCGCTCGCGATCCCCCGCCATGGCGTTCGCCGTGAGCGCGACGATCGGCACGCGCGCTTTTTCGCCCGCGAGCATCCGGATCTTACAGGTCGCTTCGACGCCGTTCATCTCGGGCATCTGCACGTCCATGAGCACGAGATCGTAGGGACGGTTGAGCACGGCCTCGAGCGCCTCGATGCCGTTCGCCGCGATATCGACCCGGTGGCCCTCCTTCTTGAGCAGGGCGGCGACGAGCCGCTGATTCACATGGTTGTCTTCGGCCAAGAGGATGCGCAGCGGCCGCCCTGCGCCCGCCGCGCCCGGCTTGCGGTCGCGATGGGCCAGGGACTCGGCGCTTAGGGCCGTGCGTCCCCGGCACAGTTGCTCCAGCGTTTCGAGCAGCAGCGCCGGATGCACCGGTTTGGTGAGCACGCGGTCGGGCCCTGCGGGCACGTCGGTCTCGCGCGCCGCCACGTCCCCTGCCGAGCTGGCCAGCAGCAACTTCATCGCGGCGTATTCGGGCTCGGAGCGAAGCTCCCGGATCAGCGACAAGCCGTCGACTCCCGGCATCATGTGATCGATGATCGCAGCCTGGAACGGACGGCCCTCCTCGTAAGCCCGTTCGATCAGCAGACGCCCTTCAACCGCGTGCTCGGCGCAACGGACCTCGGCGCCCCAGGTCGCGAGCTGGCGTTCGAAGATGCGGCGGTTGATCACGTTGTCGTCGACCACCAGGATGCGCAAGCCCCGCAGCGCATCGGGCCTGCCGAGAGCGGCCGGCGCAGCACCGAGCTCGGAAACCGGCAGCCGCAGCGCAGCCGTAAACCAGAACCGGCTGCCCTCCCCGGGCGTGCTCTCGACTCCGATCTCGCCCTCCATGAGGCTGACGAGCTCGCGACAGATGGCGAGCCCCAGCCCCGTGCCGCCAAACTGGCGCGAGGTCGAGGAGTCGGCCTGGGTGAAGCTCTTGAACAGGCGCGGCTGGGCGGCGGGATCGATGCCGATTCCGGTATCGCCGACCTCGAAACGAAGCAGGATGCGCTCCTCGCTGCGGCGCACGAAGCCGACCTCGAGCGACACCGCGCCCTCCGGGGTGAACTTGAGGGCGTTGGTGAGCAGGTTCATGACGACTTGGCGGAGCCGCGCGGGATCGCCCCGGAGCTTGAGCGGCACATCGGGTGCGATCGCGTAGGCGAGATCGATGCCCTTGCCCTGCGCCTGCGGCGTCAGGAAATGAATCATGCTCTCGATCGCCGGCAGGAGATCGAAGTCGATGATCTCGAGCTCGATCTTGCGGGCCTCCATCTTGGAGAAGTCGAGAATGTCGTTGAGCAGGACGAGAAGGGATTCGGCCGAGTCCATCACCGCCTCCGCGTATCCGCGCTGCTCGGGCTCGAGCGGCGTATCGAGCAGGAGGCCGCTCATACCGATGATGCCGTTCATGGGCGTGCGGATCTCGTGGCTCATCATGGCGAGGAATTCGGACTTGGTGCGGTTGGCCTGTTCTGCCTGCTCCTTGGCCAGGCGCAACTCTTCCGCGACCTTTCGCTCCTCGTTGATGTCGGTCAAGGAGCCGGCCATGCGCAAGGGGCGCCCGTTGCGGCTCCTGACCATGGCGCCGCGGTCCCGGTACCAGCGATAGTCGTCCGCGGCCGTGCGCACGCGGATCTCCACTTTGTAAGGCTCGCCTCCCTCGAGGTGCGTGCGGATCGCGCCCCAGAAGTGCGAGCGGTCCTCGGGATGGATGAGCTCGGCGAAGGCGTCGTGACGCTCCGGCAACTCGGCCTCGCTGCGATAGCCCAGAAGCTCCCGGAAGCGCGGCGAATACCAGCACGTGTTCTTGCGCATATCCCAGTACCAGAAGCCGTCGCGGGTGCCCTGCATGGCGAGCGACAGACGCTTTTCGCTCGCCCGGAGCTCGTCCTCCTTTTCCCGGCGTTCGGTGATGTCGCGAGCGACGGCGAGGAACTGCCGGGCGCCGCCGATCGATAGAACCTCGACGCACAGCTCGAGCGGGAAAACCGTCCCGTCGTTCCGCCGCCCGGCGAGCTCGCGCGCGCGGCCGATGATGCGGGCTTCGCCCGTCTCGCGGTAGCGGGCGAGATGGCCGTCGTGCTGCTCGCTGTAGGGAGGCGGCATCAGCATGCGCACGTTGCGACCGATCGCTTCGCCGGCGGCGTAGCCGAAGATGGTTTCGGCGCTCCGATTGAACTGGAGGATCGAGCCCGTCTCGTCGATGCTCACGATCGCATCGGGCACCGTGCCGACGATGGCCCGCAAGCGCTCCTCGCTGTCGGCGAGGCGCGCCGTGATCTCGCGCTCGCTCGCGAGGGTTCGTTCGGCCGTGCGGACGAGCGCGCGCAAGTCAAAGGCGAAGGCGAGAAACAGGAAGCCATAGCCCAGGATCTCGAGAAACTCGCCATAGCGCGCGACCGCCGCGTGACGGACCAATCCGAGGACAAGGCCTTCACCCGCATGGAGAAAGAGGGCGATGAGCGCGAGCACGAGCCAAAGGTCGAACGCCGCCGCGCGCCAAGAGCCCCTCGCGAGATAACCGGCGAGTGCGGTGCCGTAGAGCACGCCCGCGGCGAGCCCGCGATCGAGCAGGCCGAGGCCGGCCGCAACGGCCACCGCGGTGCCGAGCCCGAGCAGGCCGATTGCGGCTGCGCGCCGCGATGCCGGGAGCTTGCCGGCGAGCAGGCCAACGAGCCAACTCGCGCACAGTGAAAGCGCGATGACGATGTGGTCGAGACCTTGGGTATGCCATTGCGAGGGAGCCTCGATGTGGTGGCGAGCACGGAACCAGGCCGAGGCAACGTCGAACGCCTGAGAGGCCTCGATCGTGGCCCCTCCCAAGAGGCCGACCGTGATCAACACGATCGGCAAAGCGCGGTGCGTAAAGACATGGATCAGAGCCAGCGCGACGGCGAGAAGCGCGATCGTCGAGGTTGCGAATTCGCTGACCGTGTGCACGACGGGATCGAGCAACCAGTAGGCGTGGCTCGAATGCCAGGCGCCGATGCCGAGGGCGACGGCGAGGGTGGCAAAGGCCGCGAGGCGCAGCCACGGGCGCCTTGTTGCAATGGCGCTCGAGTTGACGACGCTTGAGGGCGAAGCGGAAGCGGAGCCGGACATGGGAAGGCTGAGGCAAAACCAACGATGATTTTTTTGAAGTTTTACTCATTAGGACATATGTCTTTCGTCTTGGTTAAGAGTCTGGTCGGCTCGAGGCAAGCCAAAATATCATGGCAATATCTTTCACTATTTATAATTTTACATCTTGATTTTTTTATTAAATTAAATTATCGTTGTTAAATGCATCGATGCCCGCAGTGCGGCGGCACCGTTGAAATCCGCCACCTCGCCTGCGCCGCCTGCGGGCTTGGACTGGAAGGCCGCTTCCGACTGCCCCGGCTCGCCCGCCTCTCGCCAGAGCTGCAGGAGCTCGTCGAGCAGCTCGTGTTGGCCGGGACCAACCTCAAGGACGTGGCGCTGCGCCTCGAAGTGAGCTACCCGACCCTGCGCAAGCGGCTGGACCAGCTCATCGGGGCCTTGCGCCGCCTGTGCGAGGAGGACGAGGCGGAGACGCGGGCGCTGCTCGAGGAGGTGGAGCATGGTCGGCTCCGTGCGGAAGAGGCGGCCCGGCTGATCAAGGAGCTGCGCGGTGGACTCTGAGGAGCGGGTGCGGCGCATGGAGGAAGACGGGCTGATCTTGCCCGAGCAGGCCGCCCTCTTGCGCGAAAGCCTGGGCAACCGAGCGCACGGGGGTGACGCACCGGCCTCGCTCGGACCCACGCGCTCGACCGTGCGCTGGCTGCTCATTACCTGCACCGCGCTGGTGCTGATGGCGCTCGTTGGCTGGTTCGTGTTCCTGGGCGAGCCGGGTGCGCCGGAGCTGCCGCAAGACGTGGCGCAGATGTTGAATCAACCGGAGGAGCTTGGGCTCATGAACCGCACCATCTCGGTCGTCCTTGCCGTGGCGCTGCTCTTGGCGCTGCCCTTGGTGCTCTGGACCTGGCTCTACAACAGCCTCGTCTCCAAGGAAGAGGCCGTGCTCGAAGCCTGGGCGCAGACCGAGAGCACCTATCAGCGGCGCACCGATCTGATCCCGGCCCTGGTCGAGACGGTCTCGCGCTATCTCAAGCACGAGCGCGAAACGCTGGGCGAGGTCAGCGCAACGCGCGGCGAGGCCAGCGCGGCCTTGAGCGAGGCGGTGGAGAAGCTCGCCGCGGCCGAGGCTGAGGCCTCGCGCATGGGCAGTGAGCGCGGAGGCGGCCTGATCGAGGACGAGACGGCGCTCGCTCAGCTCGCGGCCGTGGAGAGCGCGGTCGAAACCGGCCTGAAGAGCGTGATCGCGATCGCGGAGGACTACCCGGAGCTGCGCTCCTCCGATCAGTTTCTCGAGCTCCAGGCTCAGCTCGAAGGCACCGGGAACCGCATCAACGTGGCACGCCTGCGCTTCAACGAGAAGGTCCGCGCCTTCAACGCGGCGATCCGCCACTTGCCCGGCAGCCTCGTCGCGGGCATCGGCAATTTCCGGCGCAAGGCTTATTTCCAGGCCGAAGAGGGCACCGACCGTGCGCCCGCGCTCGAATACGATTAGCGGCGCGGCCGCCGGGCTCATCGCCCTCGGCCTCGCTGCCTGCGGCGACGCCGAGTTCGTCGACGACGGCGCGCGGCTGCTCTCCGAAGAGGGGCGTGCGCGGATCGCCGAGTACCACGCCTATCTTCTGGAGGACCACGACATCGACTACCGTGTCATCACCCGAAAGAGCTCGGCTGACATCGACGTCTTCGCGGCCGAGGCCTTTGCCGAGCGCAGCGTGGGCTCCGAAAGCCGCATGGGCAAAGGCCTGCTGCTCGTCATCGACGCCGGGCAGAACCGGGTGCGCCTCGAAGTGGGCCATGCGCTCGAAGGCACCTTTCCCGACGCCTTCGCGGGCTATATCGAGGCGCGCCAGATGGCGCCCTTCTTGCGCGAGGGCCGGGTGGGCGACGGTATCCTGGCCGCGACCGAGCTCATCATCGCGCGCGCCGACCGCGCCAAGGCCGGGTTCGGGCCCGAGGGCGAGGTCTGGCTGTCGGGCAGCGGCGGCGGCGGCGGCGCCACCGCCCCGGCCGAGCTCGGCGCCGGTGGCAGCGATCCGGCACTCGTGCAGGGTCGCCTCGCGGCGCCGGGCGACAGCCCTCGGGCCACGCTCGCCGCCTATCTCGAGGCGCTGGCCGGGCGCAACGGCGATCCGAACTTGAGCCTCTATACGCCGCAGACGCGCCGCACGCTCGCGCAATGGACGCTGACCCCGGCGCAGATGGACAACGCGGTGCGCACCTACCGAAGCTGTGGCGAGGCCGAGGAACGGCTCGATGGCAGCGGCCGGCTCGCCGTGCTCCGCTACGGCGTTGCCAAGAGGCCGTGCGCCCCGTGGTTCTTTCAACGGGCGGGCGGCGTCTGGTTGCTCGACCTCATGGCGATGCAGCAGATCCTCGGCTTCGGACGCGACAACAGCTGGCATCTGTCCGCCGGGCCCGAGCATTCGTACGGGTTTGCCTTTACCGATTGGCGCTTCGATGCGAACGGATTTCCGCTCGAGCCCTGATGCGGCGCGATCGATGTGCCGGGCGCGGCCCGCGGTCTCGGCCCATCGCCTCTTGCCAAACTTGCGCGTCTGCAACAAAAATCCCGGAAAATATCAATATATTATGGGATTTCCTGCCTTGAATTCGCCATCATTCCCTCGATACTTATTGGCCGACGCGCGGGGGTGGTTTCCGCGCCCAATGGTGCTTCGCAGCGTGAGCCTCCGCCGCGCCAGCGAAACGGAAACGAGATCGACGATGAGATTGCAATCTTTGGTCGGCGTTGCGGCGATCACCCTCTCGGTCGCCGCCTGCGCCGAGGATACCGGACCCAAGGAGACGCTGGGCACGCTGGGTGGCGCGGCGTTGGGCGGCCTTGCCGGCGCGCAGATCGGCAGCGGCTCGGGCCAGCTCGCCGCGACCGCGGCCGGCGTCTTGCTCGGCGCGTTCATCGGCAGCGAGGTCGGCAAGTCGCTCGATAAGGCCGACCAAATGTACGCCGAGCAGACGGCGCAGCAGAGCCTCGAGTACGGCCAGTCGGGAGCGGCCGGCGAGTGGTCCAACCCCGACAGCGGCCACTCGGGCACGGTGACGCCACAACCGGCTTACCAGACCGCCGAAGGCAGCTATTGCCGCGAGTATCAGACGACGGTCACCGTGGGCGGCCAGACGGAAAGCGCCTACGGCACCGCCTGTCGCCAGCCGGACGGAAGCTGGCGCGTGGTCCAGTAGGACCGGGCCAGCGGTAGCCGGGTGCCAGGCGTCGGGCGCAAACGGCCCGGCTGAGCGTTACGGCGAAGCGCGTGAAGCGAAGCAACGGTGCGGCGATGACACGGCAGGCGCGGCAGTGGTGGAAGCGTTCCCTTTTGGCGGGCGTGGCTGCGGCCCTCATCGCCTCCGCCCCGGCGTGGGCGCAAGGCTTGGGCATTCCCATCGACGACATGCCCGGCCAGATGCGCGATGCCTACGCGCGCTCGATCCAGGAAGAGCTTAATCTGCACGGCTACAACGCGGGCACCATCGACGGCGTGATCGGACCGCGCACCACGCGCGCCATTCGCACCTATCAGCGCGACGCCGCGCTCGCCGTGAACGGCATAGCAACCAAAGAGCTGCTCGATCACCTGAAGTTTGCCTTGCCCAAGGTGTTCAAGCAGGCGAGCGTCGGCGGCGCGAGCTACGATGCGGTGGATCGGGGCCTGGCGATCGCGATTCAGGAAGAGCTGCGTCTGCGCGGCTACTATTCCGGCGCCATCGACGGCCTGGTGGGACCGCAGACCCGCAGCGCCATCCGCCGCTTCCAGGAGAGCGCCGGGCTGCCGGTCACCGGCAAGGCGGATCAGGCGCTCCTCGACCAGATCAAGTCGCGGCCCCAGGTCAGCGGCATTTCGGCGATCTGAGGCAACGGCCGCGCGATGGCACGCCCTCGTCTCGCCCCCATTCTCGTTGGCAGCGCGCTCCTCGCCCTCGGCGGTGCGCTCGTTGCCCTGGCTGTTTTCGCCGGCCCCTCCGTCGCCGACGACTCGTCTCTCGTGCTCGCCTCTCAAGACAAGGAGAAAGAGAAGGACAAGCACAAAGAGAACGACAGGGACGACAAGGCCGACCGCGATGGGGATAATATCGCACGCGATATCATCACCGATATCGAGCGGGTGATCCTGGGCGACTACGCGCGGCGCTATGGCCGCCTCGGCTTGACCAATGTGGACAGGGCGTGCCTGCCCCCCGGGCTCGCCAAGCGCGACGAGCTGCCGCCTGGGCTACAGATGCAGCTCCAGCGCTTCGGACGGCTGCCGCCCGGGCTCGACAAGTGCGATCTCGCGCCCGATCTCTTGGGCCAGCTGCCCGCGCGCAACCCGCGGCACAAGCTCATCGCGGTGGGCAGCGACGTGCTCCTCGTCGATCTCGCGACGCGCGTCATCCTCGACGTTCTGCACGGCGCCCTGACCCGGCCCTAGCAACCACTCCACCGCGGACGCGCCGCTCGCGCATCGGCAGCGGCTTGGGCGCGCGCTCTTCGCCTATTGCGCGGCGTAGAGCGCGACCTCGCGCACCGAGTAGTCGCCGCCCGAGTTGACGATGGCGAGGCCGGAAAAAACATCCTTGAAGCCGCGGTCGTTGATCCGGAACAGCTCGGGCCCGTCGAGCGCGACCACCATGTCGCCGTTGGCAAAGCGCTGCCAATCGAGCGCGTGCACTTGGCCGTCCTCCAGCCGGACCGGCTCGGCCGCGGTCTCGATCACCGCGCTACCGCTCGTGGTGAGGCGCAAGAGCTGGAGCGCCTCGGCCTGCCCGGGCAGGTAGGTCAGCATGTAGCCCTTGTTGCGCTGATCGCCCTGAAACACCAACAGGTCGAGCCGACCCGGCGCCTGGACGGAGGCGAGCTTGACCTGCAGGTTGAAGGCGTTGGCGATCTTCTGCTTGACGAAGATCTCGGCGCGCGCGGCGCCCGCCTGCTGCCCGCTCGGAGTGAGCAGCGCGCCCAAGAGCGCGGCCGCCACGTCCTTGGTCTGCGTCGAGCCGGTGCTCGCGGCCGGCGGCTTGACCAGGCTGCGCAGGCCGTTCGAGTAGTCGATGTAGAACTTGCCTTGCGCCACGGTCCAGGTCGGGTTCGCGGTAAAGTCGCGGTCCGCGAAGTTGTCGGCCAGCACGAGCGTCTGCCAGGGCCGATCGTACCCGCTTAAGACCGCGCGCAGGTCCTTGAGGAACTGCGGATTGGCGGCGCGGTCGCGCTCCGCCCGGTCGATCAGCTCCTTAAGCTCTTCGACCATCTGCTCGCTCGGATTGGCGGCGGAGTCGCTCCACGACTCGTAGTCTTGCGCGGGCGCGCTACCGGCAAAGCCCAGCACGCCGACACCCAGTAGCGCCGCGCCGAGGAGCGCGCCGAAAGCGCGCCATTGGCGCGGGCTTGCGGCCTCGCCTGCGACAAGGTCGCCGGCGAGCGGCCCCGTTTCCATCGGCTGGCGCGAAGACGAGGGCATGGCCGACCTCCCTTGACGTGATCGAGGGCTAACGAGAAGCCCCATCATCCAATGCGACGGGCCTCCCGTCCAGGGGAAGGCCGCCTGGCCATCATGGGGGTTTGGAGTGGCGTCCCCAGGGGGATTCGAACCCCCGTTACCGACGTGAGAGGCCGGTGTCCTGGGCCACTAGACGATGGGGACCGGGCCGTTCTCATAGCCCGTGCGGCCCTCGGGCGTCAACGCGTTCGCCCGGTGCTCCGCTGCTGATTGCGCTTGCGCCCGCGCCAAGCTTTTTCGCGAATTTCGCTCGATCCTTAAATCTTCTTTCACCGCGGCGGGTTAGGCTGGCGAGGTGGGCGCGCGATGGCGCGGCATCCAAGGCGCCGGGCGAGGCGGGATCAAGGCTGGGCCGACCCGCACCCACGGAGGTTTTCGAATAATGTTGCCCTACGCCACACGGCAGGAGCTGCTGCGCAGCCTCGCGATCGTGGGCGGGCTCGGCGCCTTCCTTCTGCTCTCCGGCTGCGCCGACGCCATCGAGTACGCACGCGATACGAGTCAAAGGCTTTTCGGCGAGGACGAGCCTCAACTTGCCGGCGATGCGGCGCTCACCGAGCGCGGCTACCAGGAGATGACGGCCGGCGACTACGGAGAGGCCGAGGTCTATTTCGAATCGGCGCTGACCGCGAATCCCACCAACCCCCACGCGCTCCTCAACCTGGGCGTGGTCTACGAGAAGACCGGGCGCTACGCCGAGGCCCGGGCGATGTATACCAAGGTCATCGCGCTCAACCCGCCGGCGACGGTGGCGAGCTCGAGCGGTGGTGGCAGCGCCATCGGCGTGCCGCTCGCGGAGCTCGCGCAGCGCAACCTCGCGGCGATCGAAGATGCCGTGGATGGCCGGCCGGTGGTTGCAACCTCCGCCGGCGAGACGCGGCTCGCCGTGCTCGAGCAGCTCTATGCCGCCAATCTCATCTCCGAGTCCGAGTGGAGCGGCCGGGCCGCAGGCGCGAGCAGCGTCGCGGGCGAACCCTCGCCAGTGCGGCTCAAGGATGCGAGCGAACGCTTGCGCTCGCTCGTCGCCTATCAGGCAAGTGGCGTGATATCGGACGAGACTTATGCGAACGAAAGGCGCGCGCTGCTCGAAAAGATTCTGCCGCTCGACGCTCCCTCCGCCGAGGCGACACCCAGCGGCGCCCCTGCGCCGACCCCGCTCGCCCAACTCGATGGCGATGCGCAAGCGGGCCTGCCCGGCGACTATCGCGTGCTGATCGCCTCGTATCGGAGCCCCAACGCCGCGCTGAACGGCTGGGAGAAGCTCAAGGCGGCCAACGGCGACGTGCTGGGCCCGCTTGAGGCGCAGCTCCTTCCCGTCGACCTTGGCCCGGACTACGGCGTGCTCTACCGCGTCGAGGCCGGCCCGGTCGAGAGCCCGCAGGCGGCTGAAGATCTGTGCGCGGCGCTCAAGGCGCGCAACGTCTATTGCATGCCCATCCCGCCGCAGGCGTAACCCGCCAAAGCTTCCGTCAAGGCCCCTCGCCGCCGCGCTCGGCGAGCAGCCGACGCGTCGTTTCGAGAAAGCCCTCGACCTCGCCCGGCGTAGTGTCGTGCGCGGCCACGAGCCGGATCGTGCGGCTCGCCGCATCGCTCTCCGGCCAGCGGTAGAACCCGACGCCCGCGTCCTCGAGTCCGGCCAGCACCGGCTCGGGCAAGCTCACGAACACTTCGTTGCCCTGGGCCGCGCCGACCAATTCAGCGCCCGGCAAGGCGGCGAGCCCGTCCGAGAGCCGGCGCGCCATGGCATTGGCGTGGCGCGCGAGCGACAGCCACAGGCCGTCCGCGACATAGGCCTCGAGCTGGGCCGCGACGAAGCGCATCTTGGCCACGAGCTGGCCCGCGCGTTTGTGGCGAAACGCGAGCGGCATGGCGAGCTCGGGGCGGAACAACACGATCGCCTCGGCGGCCAGCGCGCCGTTCTTCGTCGCCCCAAAGCTCAAGGCATCGACGCCCAAGCGCCAGGTCAGGTCGGCCGGTGCGCAGCCCAGGGCCGCGACCGCGTTGGCGAAGCGCGCGCCGTCCATGTGGACGGCCAAGCCGTGCGCGCGCGCGATCGCGGCGAGTTCGGCGATCTCCTCCGGCCGATAGACGGCGCCCTCCTCGGTCTCTTGGGTCAGGCTCAGCGCCGCCGGCTGTGCATAGTGCACATCGCCCGCGCCGCCGCGCGCGAGCGCCGCGCGCAACGCTTGCGCCTCGATCTTGCCTCGCGGTCCCGACAGGGTGATGAGCTTGGCGCCGCCCGTGAAGAACTCCGGCGCCCCGCATTCCTCCTTGTTGATGTGCGCTTCGCGATGGCAATAGATCGCACCGTACGCGGGAACCAGCGCGGCGAGCGCCAGCGCATTCGCGGCCGTGCCCGTGAGCGTGGGCAGGACCGCGACCTCGCGCTCGAAGAGCTCGCTGAAGCGGGCCTTGAGCCGCCCGGTGATCTCGTCCGCACCGTAACCGCCTTCGGAGCGCGCGTTCGCCGCGACGATTGCGGCCAGGATCGGCTCGGCCACGGCGGCGATGTTATCGCTGCGGAAGTTCATGAACGGCCGCCGGGCGGACGCTCGGGATAGGGCTCCCAATCGTCGCTCAAGAGCGGCAGCGGTTCGAAGCGCCGCTCGTCGCCCGAGAGCGCGTGGGCGGTCGCGTGAATCGCCTGGCCGCCCTCGACCGCGACGATCAGCCACACGAAGCGCGGCTCCCAAGCGAGTTCGAGATCGAGCGTGGAGGGCTGCGCACGAAAATCGCAGTGGGAGTGATAGAGCCCGATCACGGACTCGGCGCTGCCCCGCAGGCCGCGCTCGGTCTCGATGTAGGCGCGCGCGTCGATCTCGAAGCGGTCGAGCCGGCCGCTGGCATCCACATTGGCGCTCTCGGCGATGCGGCTTACGCGGCGCGCGCCGTCGTCCTCGATGCGCCCGATGAGCAGGCCGCAGGCCTCGCGCGGATAGGCGGCCTCGGCCGCATCGACGATCCGCTTGAGCTCGGCGCGCGGCACGAGAAGCGCCCGCGCGCTCAAGGCACGGCCCCGAGCGCGATACTGCCGAGCGTACGCCCCGAGGCGAGGTCGATCACCACGATCCGTTCGCCCTCGGCCGGTACACGTACCGTCACGATGAGCCGATCGCCTGAGACCACCATCTGCTGCACGCGGCTCCCTTGCGGCAGGCCGAGCGCCGTCGCGCCGAATTCGTTCGCCGGCACCGGCGCCGCTGAGACGGCGGGAGCGGCCGCGCCCACGGCCGGCGCCGGCTGTTCCGGCCGGGTGAGCTGATCCCCTCCGCGATTGATCAACGTATAGACGATGACGCCAACGCCCAGCGCGATGAGCGCGCCGAGCACAATCACGACGACCTTGAGAACCTGCATGCTTTCGGGTCCACTCGAAACGCCATGACGGATCGGATCGCTCGCCGCGTGACGCTCGCCGCCGGCACGCCCCACAGCGGTCTGCGCGTCGACAAGTTCTTAAGCCTCGTCCTGCCGGAGCTTTCGCGCTCGCGCCTTAAAGCCCTCGTGCTCGAGGGCCGGCTGTCGCGGGGTGGGCAGACCATAACCGACCCCAATTATCGGGTCAAACCGGGTCAGGTCTTTAAGCTCGTCCTGCCGCCTGCTTCCGACGACGAGCACGCGGCGCAGGCGCTGCCGCTCGACATCGTGTACGAGGACGCGCATCTGATCGTCATCGATAAGCCGGCCGGGCTCGTCGTGCACCCGGCGCCGGGCAATCCCGATCGCACGCTCGTGAACGCGCTTCTGGCCCATTGCGGAGCCAGTCTTTTAGGAATCGGCGGCGTGCGCCGGCCAGGCATCGTGCACCGGCTCGACAAGGAGACGAGCGGCCTCTTGGTCGCGGCCAAGAGCGATGCGGCCCACGCCGCGCTGGCCGCCCAGTTCGCGCGTCATGCGCTTGCGCGCGCGTATCGGGCCGTGGTGTGGGGCTCGCTCGTGCCGGCGCACGGGGTCATCGAGGGCAACATCGGGCGCAGCGTGGTGCAGCGCAAGAAGATGGCGCTGCTCGCGCGCGGCGGCAAGCGCGCGCGCACGCGCTACCGCACGCTCCAGGTGTTCGCGAGCGGTGCCGCATCGCTCATCGAGTGCCGCCTCGAGACGGGCCGCACCCATCAGATCCGCGTGCACTTGAGTGCGCGCGGCCATCCGCTGATCGGCGGATTGCGAGGACCGGCCAAAACAATCAAGGACCG
>CAZVZP010000014.1:19433-25035 GCA_964631625.1 uncultured Hyphomicrobiales bacterium
CCGCGGCGGTTCACCCTGTCCGCTGAATTGAAGGCTTATCTCGCGGCCTTCCCGCGCCAAGCGTTGCACGCCTGCGAGCTTGGCTTCCGCCATCCGATCACGGGGCAAGAACTCGCGTTTGCGAGCCCATTGCCCTCCGACATGGCCGAGCTCATCGCGCATCTTGAACACGAGGAAGGAGCCGCGCGTCGGCCCTGAAAACGAAAGCCGGCCGGGCATCCTCCGGCCGGCGTTTCTCGCGCAAGCGAACGCGTTACTCGGCGGCGGCCTGCGCCTGAACCTGGTCGCCGGTGTAGATGAAGAAGCACTTCCGCACTTTGGGGGTGTGGACCTCCCAGGTCACCCGGTCGCCCTTCTGGGCGAAGTGGGTGTCCCCCTTCTTGAACTTCATCTTGTTCCCCTTGGAGTCCGTGATGGTGATCTCGCCTTCGAGAATGCACGCCATCTCGTTCCACGGATAGGTCACTTCGAAGGCGCCCTGGGTGCATTCCCAGACGCCGACGATGAGGGGCGTTTGCAGCGACCCGTAGTCGATGCGCCCGGATTGCTGCGGATTGCCGCGCACGATCTTGGCGCCGATTTCGGTTAGCGGCGGCCAGGGCTCGATGCTGCTCTGACCCTTGCTCTGATTGTAATCCAACATGGGCTCTCTCTCCTCCTCGTAAAGCCATCGCCGCGACCGGCCAGCCGTCGGCTCGCCCGATAATGCCCCTTGCCGCAAGCGAGCGTCAACCGCGAACGCGGACCGCGCGTGGCCGCTGCGGTTATCCTTAAATCGCCGAGTTTCAGCCACTTGTTTGCTTCTTATTTGCAAAATTGTTAAACTCTGCCGCCGTCACCCAGCCGATTCGCGCACCTTCGTCGCTGCCCCAGAGAGCATCGTGAAAGCATCGTGGCCACGTTCAGCCTGCCGACCCTAAGCCCCGAAGCCGGGCTCTCGCATTACTTGCGCGAGATCCGCAAGTTCCCCGTGCTCGAGCCGGGCGAGGAGTACATGCTGGCCAAGCGCTGGCGCGAGCACGGCGACGTCGAGGCCGCGCACCAGCTGGTGACCAGCCACCTGCGGCTGGTCGCCAAGATCGCCATGGGCTACCGCGGCTACGGGCTCCCCGTCGGCGAGCTCATCTCCGAGGGCAACGTCGGTCTGATGCACGCGGTCAAACGCTTCGAGCCCGAGCGCGGTTTCCGCCTCGCCACCTACGCCATGTGGTGGATCCGCGCTTCGATCCAGGAATACATCCTGCATTCCTGGTCGCTCGTGAAGATCGGCACGACGGCTGCACAGAAGAAGCTGTTCTTCAACTTGCGGCGGCTCAAGGGCGAGGTGCGGGCGCTCGAGGAAGGCGACTTGACGCCCGAGCAGGCCGAGGCGATCGCGCGCCGGCTCAACGTCGCCGAGACCGACGTGGTCGAGATGAACCGGCGCCTTGCGGCCCGTGATCAGTCGCTCAACGCGCCGCTCAAGGAGGAGGGCGAGGGTGAGTGGCAGGACTGGCTCGAGGAGCGCGCGCCCTCGCAGGAGAGCGCGCTTCTCGAATCGCGCGAATCCGCGCACCGCCGCCGGTTGCTGGCCGGTGCGCTCGGCAAGCTGAACGAGCGCGAGCGCCACATCCTGATCGAACGACGCCTGACGGACGAGCCCAAGACGCTCGAGGAACTGAGCCAGGACTACGGCATCTCGCGCGAGCGCGTCCGGCAGATCGAGGTGCGCGCGTTCGAAAAGCTGCAGAAGGCCATGAAGGCCGCCGAGCAGGAGGCCCAGCGGAGCGCGAGCGAGGCCCGCGCCGACTTCCGCAAGCCCTGACCGGTTCGCCTCTCAGCGCTCGCTGAAATCCCATTCCTCGCGCAGGTCGCCCTCGCGGGCATCGAGCGCCTTGAGCCGATAGTCCCAGCGGATATCGGCGATCATGTAAGCGATCTTCGGGCTGAGCCAGGCGAGCAGCCAGCCGCCCGCGGCGGCGCCATACATGAGAGCGAGCGTCTCGACCTCGCTCAAGAGGTGAAGCGCCGTCTCCAGGGCGTGGCCGCGCGACCACAGCTCGAAGATGACGGGTGCAACCCCCGCGAGATTGATGGGGGCAACGGTGTGCAGCAGCGTGCGCCGCGCCGAGCTCGAGGCCACGAACACGACGAGCGAGGGCAGCAGGCCGGCCAGTGCCAGCACGAAGGTGGGCTGCGCGAGGCCCGCAACGACGCCCGCGGCAATGGTTGCGGCGATCACGGCGGCGAGCCGGCGCGCGATGAACGGGCGCCGCTCCGACGAGTCGGTCGCGGCCGGCGGCGCACCGCCTTGGCTCGTCGGGTTCACGGCCGCCACCCAAGCACCGATGCGACGAGGGAGGCTGCGAGCACCGCATAACTCAGGGCCGCGCTGATCTGAGCGCCGACGATGCGGGCCTCGCGCCGCTGAGGCTCAACGCCGCGCTCGATCGCACGCCGTTCCGTCAGGATCGCGCGCAATTCCTCCACCGCCACCGCAAAGCCCTCGGTGTCGCGCCGCACGAGGTCGGGATCGAGCAAGAGATTGAGCAGATCGGCCAGCGAGCCCTGGCTCGCCGCCCCGGCCAGGCGCTCGCGCATCTTCACGCGCAAACGCTTGGAACGGAAGCCCGACAGGGCGGGCGCGAGACGTCGCACCATGACGGCGCAGAGCTGCGGCAACGCCGCCGCCCTCTCGGGGGCTTCCTTGCGCGCGCGGACCTGGGCGAGCGCAAGCAGGCGCAGGCCCGCCAGACGCTCGAGCCGAACCCCGGCGTTGCCTTTGGCGGCTTGCCCGCCGCTCGCCGGAATCGCCAGGCGGCTGCCGATGAAGGCCGCCACGTGCCGGTCCACCGGGTTGAGCTCGGAGCCCAAGCGCGCCGCCGCGTCCTCGAGCGCGCGCAGGAGGTCAGCCACGCTCAGCGCGGCGCGCTCCGCCACCACCGGGCTTCGGCACGACAACCCCGGGTTCAGCTCGTACAAGCACCGCTCGATGCCGAACCCGAGGCCCGGTTCGTGCAGTAGCGCATCGAGCTTGCGGAACAGTGCGGCGAGTCCGTGCACCGGGGCTTTGGAATCGCTCCGCGCCTCGAGCGCGCGCACCGGCAGGGCGCAGGCAATCACCTGGGCCGCGGTCTGCATTGCTTCTTCGTCGTGCCGGCGCGCCGCCTCGGCGAGCCACGGGCCGAGACCGCCGGCGAGGGCGGACATCTGCCGGTAGCGGATGGGCGCCAAGGGGTCGAGGGCAAGGCAGATGCGGGCGATGGTTTCGTCCTCGCCGGTCTTCCTTGCGCCCTTGGACGCGTCGGCGTGGGCGCGGATCGCATCGGCCGCATCCGCTGCGTCGGGATCGTTGAGATCGCGCTCGAGCCATGTGCCGAAGCGAGCGGTCTCTAGGGCGCGACGGGCCTCCTCCCAATTATCGGCCAAGGCCTGGGCGAGCGGCCGCGCCTCGAAGAAATCGCGTTCGAGGAACCGATAGGGGCGCAGCGCGCGGGCCCGCGCTGTCGGCGCCGGGGGCTCGACGGGTTCTTTCGCCAACCAGCGGCGCACCTCGGCCTCGCCCCAGCGCCGTGCCGGATCGTCACTCAGCAGCCCGGCCAGGAGATCGGCCATCGCGTAAGACACCCGAATCTCGCCCAACAGCACCCGATAGGAACCGTGCACCAAGCGGGCGAGGTTGGTTTCGCCGGTCGGCCGTTCGGCCGAGGGCACGCCGCCCTTGAGCAGCGATAAGAGGGTAACGCCGAGGGCGAAGTAATCGCAGGTCGGATCGCCCTCTGCGCGCCCGAACGGATCGGCGAGTGCCTGCTCGATGGGCTCGAACACGGGTGGCTGTGAGGCCCCGGGCGGTCCGCTCACGCATTCGCCCGCGACCAAGGTCGTGCGCGCCGCATCGCTATAGAACAGGTTGTCGGGCCGCAGCGCGCGATGCGCGAGTCCCCGCTCGTGCAGCGGCGCCACGGCGTCGAGCAGCGCCGGCAGCACGCGGCCAAGCACGGCCTCCTCGCGCCAGGCTTGGAAACCGAGCGAGGGGTCGTGCACCAGTCGGCCTCCAAGGGGCTTCTCGAGCACGACGACGAGCGCCCGCTCCCCGTTCCGTCCCTTCTCCGCCATGCCGTAGGCGAGGACGCGTTGAAGGTGCGGATTGCGCAGATCCATCAACGTTCGAAGCAGCGCGCTGCGACCCGCGACCGCCGGATCCAACGCGAGCGCGTAGAGCGCCTCGTGCTCCTTGCGCCCATCCTCCGCCGCGTAGGCCCGCGCCAAGGGCTGGCTCAGTCCGGCGTCGCATTCCTCGAAGGCGATGCGGAAGCGCGAGGGCAGCGCGCCGGGCGCGCCGGATTCACCGGCCGTCGGGACACGCGATTGGCTCATGGGTCTTGCCGCGCATTGTGCAGAGTTGCCCAGCCCTGTTCTGGGCCAAGATCGCAAACGAGCGGTTAACCGTCCTGCTCGCGCGCGGGGCCGGGAGCCTTCAGGCCCGAGGCCCATGGCATGAACGTGGTTAACGGCGTCAGTCGCCGGCGAAGGGGTCGTGCACCAGAATAGTGTCCTCGCGCTCGGGACTGGTCGAGAGCAGGGCCACCGGCGCCTCGATGAGCTCCTCGATGCGCCGGATGTATTTAACCGCCGTGGCCGGGAGCTCCGCCCAGGAGCGCGCCCCTCGCGTGCTCTCCTGCCAGCCTTCCAGCCGCTCGTACACCGGTTCGCACGCGGCCTGGAGTGTGGCGGCCGCAGGCAGATAATCGTAGCTTGCCCCCTGGCATCGATAGGCGGTGCAAACGTTGATCTCCGTGAGGCCGTCGAGCACGTCGAGCTTGGTCAGCGCGATGCCGTTGATGCCGCCGGTCTTGATCGCCTGGCGCACGAGCACGGCATCGAACCAGCCGCAGCGCCGGCGCCGCCCCGTGACCGTGCCGAACTCGCGTCCGCGCTCGCCCAGGAGCTGTGCCACGGCATCGCGCAGCTCGGTCGGAAACGGGCCGCTCCCGACCCGCGTCGTGTACGCCTTGGTGATGCCGAGCACGTAGCCCACGGCGCCGGGACCGGTGCCCGCACCGGCCGCCGCCTGACCGGCGACGGTGTTCGAGGAGGTGACGAACGGGTAGGTGCCGTGATCGACGTCGAGCATGGCGCCCTGGGCGCCCTCGAAGAGAATGCGCCGCCCGCCTCTTCGCGCCTCCGCAAGCTCGCGCCAGACGGGCCGGGCGAAGGGCAGAATGCGCGGCGCGATCGCCTCGAGCTCGGTGCGCAGGTTGTGCGGATCGACCTCAGCGACGCCGAGCCCGCGGCGCAGCGCGTTATGATGGCGCAGCAACTCGCCGAGCCGCGCCTCGAGGCCCTCGCGCGAGGCCAGATCGCACAGGCGCACGGCCCGGCGCGCCACCTTGTCCTCGTAGGCCGGGCCGATGCCGCGCCCGGTGGTGCCGATCTTCGCCTCGCCGCGCGCCTCCTCGCGCAGGCGGTCGAGTTCACCGTGCAGAGGCAGGATGAGCGGCGCATTCTCCGCGATCAAGAGCCTGTCCGGACCGACCGCATAGCCGCGCCGTTCGAGGCCTTCGATCTCGGCGATGAGCGCCCACGGATCGATTACGAATGCTATGGCGATCACCGAGAGCTT
>CAZVZP010000015.1:0-9456 GCA_964631625.1 uncultured Hyphomicrobiales bacterium
CACCCGTGTCGCCGCCGGTATCACCGCCCGTGTCGCCACCGGTGTCGCCGCCGGTATCACCGCCCGTGTCGCCACCGGTATCGCCGCCCGTGTCGCCACCGGTGTCGCCGCCGGTATCGCCGCCCGTATCGCCGCCGGTATCGCCGCCGGTGTCGCCAGCCGTATCACCGCCCGTGTCGCCGCCGGTATCGCCACCGGTGTCGCCGCCGGTATCGCCTTCAGCGTCATTCGAACCGGACGAGGTCTCGCCCGCATCCTGACTGGCGATAACGGAAAGGTCTCCATCGCCCGGACGAATCTCGAAAACCACGTCTTCCGGCACGGCGCGAGCAAGCTCGGTCGGCGGAATCGGATCCGGACCCTCGAAGAAGGCGAGTTCGACGGGGTTATAGCGCGTGAAGCCCGCGCCTCCGCCATGACCAACTGCGCCGTTACCGTCACCCTCGGTACCGCTCTGCGCGAGGCCTGCTGCTGGAACGATCTTGGCGAGCTCTTCGCCGGCACGCGCAAGAGCGTCGGGCGCGGCGGCCGCCGGCACGTTACCCGCAGGAGGCGAGGCAAGAGGCTCGTCCGCGAAGCCGGCTGCGAGGTCGGCCACTGCCGTGCCATGTCCTTGGGCGGCCGCGACGTCGGCCCAAAGCCCGGTCTGGGCCGCGAGCAAGAAGCTCACCTCTTGGCGTAGCGCGTCGGAGGCGATGGCATTGCCGTTGTCGCCGACCGCGGTAGATTCCGCTGCGTCCTTCGCCACCGATCCCTGCCCGAGATCTTGGCTCGTCTCTTCTATGTCCGCTCTCTCGACCATAGCGCTTACTCGCTTTCCGGTTATCTCGTTCGGGCCACTACGGGACATCGTCTGCGGCGATCTCATCGCCCGCTGCTGGCTGCGCGCCGCTCAAGTTCTCATCGTCTGCCTTGATCGCGGCGGCAGCCCTGCTCGCTGTCCGGTCCCATGCCGGGCCCTTTATCCTTTCGCGAGTGTGCCATAAAAATATAGGAAAATCAAATGCTTAGAAGAAACTTTCAGGAAATTTTCAGCATATTTCACCGATTAAGGATGCGACGCACGCAAATGTGCGCACATCCATGGTTGACGCATGGTTGACGCACGCAAGACGCGGCGCCTCGATCGCGGTCAAAGCTTAGTCGTGGAGCCCTGCGTCCGACGACGGCGCGGTGCTCGCGGAGATGCTGCGCCGATCAATCGCCACCGATTTGACGATGGCGAAGACGTGTCCACCCGGGGCCAGGGCCAGACGCTCGAGCGAACGGCGGGTGATGCGCGTCATCAGCATCACGGCGCCGCAAGCCAATTTGACGTCCGCGTAAGCCCCGGGATCGGAGCGGATCTCGACGACCGTCGCCGGCAGAACATTGTTGGCGCTGATGTCGCGAGGTTCCGTGAGGGCCACGATAACGTCGCGGGCCCGGATACGGATGCGGACCGTCTCGCCTACGGCCCGATCGATCTTCGGCACGGTCAGGCGCCCGCCGTCGAACACGACTTCGGTCAACGAATCGCGCTCGTCGTGGCGAGCGATGCGGGCCTCGATGACCGCACCCGCCTCGAAACGGCCGGTGATCGGAAACAGGTCGAGCCGGGTCATGACGTCGATGACCGCGCCCTGAGCGGCCACGCGGCCTTCGCTCAGCACGATGATCTGATTGGCAAGACGGCTCACCTCATCGACCGAATGGCTGACGTAGAGAATAGGCATTCGGGCCTCATCGCGCAGCCGTTCGAGATACGGCATGATCTCGGCCTTGCGCGCCTCATCGAGCGCGGCCAGCGGCTCGTCGAGCAGCAGCAGCTTGGGGTTGCTCAATAGGGCCCGGCCCAGGGCCACCCGCTGACGCTCTCCCCCCGACAGAGTGTGCGGCCGCCGTCCGAGCAGCGGACCGACGCCGAGGAGTTCGACGACGTGCTCAATCTCTTGCCGGTGCGGCCGCGGCCGGCTCCGCCGCCAGCCGAACAGCAGATTCGAGCGCACCGACATATGGGGAAACAATCGGCCCTCCTGGAACACATAGCCGATACGCCGCTTGCGCACGGGAACGAACAGCCCGCGCTCCGTGTCGAGCAAGAACTCGCCGTTGATGCTGACACGGCCCCTCTCGGGCTGCAGGAGCCCCGCGATCGCGCTGATCGTCGTCGACTTGCCGGAGCCGGAGGGCCCGAACAGCACCGTGATGCCCGGACCGGAGACGGTGAAGCCGACATCGAGCGTGAAGGCGGCGAGGCGATGGTTGAGGGCGACGTCGATCGTCATGACCCCAAGCGTGCACGGATGCGGCGGGCGAAGACCTCCGCCAGGATGATTCCAACCAGAGCCAGCGCCACCGACAGCGCCGCAAGGCGCGCGGCGGCGGCTTCTCCTCCGGGGCTCTGGATCGCCGTATAGATGGCGAGCGAGAGCGTGCGGGTCTCGCCGGGAATGTTCGAGACGAAGGTGATGATCGCGCCGAATTCACCGAGGCTCACGGCAAAGGCCGTGATTGCGCCTGCCAAGATGCCGGGCAAGGCCAGCGGCAGGGTGATGGTCAGGAAGCGGTCGATCGGGCCTGCCCCGAGCGTCTCCGCCGCCGGCCCGAGGCCGGGGCTGATGGCCTCGATCGCAAGCCGCACCGCCCGGACCTGGAAGGGAAAGGTCACGATGGCGGCCGCCAGAGTCGCACCGGTCCAGCTGAACACGAAGCGAATATCGAAGGTATCGAGCAGCCACCGGCCGAGGGGCGCCTTCGTGCCGAAGGTGATGAGCAGGAAATAGCCCATGACGACGGGCGGCAGGACCAAGGGCAGATGCACGATGCCGTCGACGAGAAACTTGCCGGGAAATCGACTCCGCGCCAGGAACACGGCGGTCACCACGGCAAAGGGCAGCGCGCCCGCGACCGCCACTGAGGAAATCCGCAGGCTCAAGAGCAACGCCTCGATCTCGGCCGCACTCAACATGCCCGGGCCTCACTCCTCCACGACGACGAAGCCGTGGCGCTCGAAGATCGCGAGCCCCGGTTCGCCGATCATGAACCGAAACAGCGCTCGAACGCTCTCCCCGGCCTGACCCCTGACGATGGCAAAGGGATAGCTGATCGGCCCATGGCTCTCGGCGGGAAACTGTCCCACCACGACGACCCGCTCGGAGACCGCCGCATCGGTCGCATAGACGATGCCGAGCGATGCTTCGCCGCGTTCGACGAGCGCGACCACCGCCCGCACGTTGTCAGTGTACGCGAGGCGGCTCTCGACATCGTCCCACAACGCAAGCCTCTCCAACGCCTCCTTGGCGTAGATCCCCGCCGGGACGTGGCCCGGATCTCCGATGGCGAGCCAGCCATCGCGGCCCAGGAGGCCGGCCAGATCGAATTTTGGCGTCACCTCCCCGATGGGTCGCGCGGCGGCGGTCGGTGCGATCACGATCAATCGATTGCCGATGGGGCTCACGCGCGTCTGCGGCTCGATCAGCCCGCGCTCCTCGACGTAATCCATCCAGGTTTCGCTTGCCGATGCAAAGATCTGGGCCGGCGCACCCGCCTCGAGCTGCCGCGCGAGCGTCGAGGAGGAGGCAAAGGCGAAGTCGATGCGCTGATCCGCCGCCGCGGGATAGCGACGACCGATCTCCTCCATGGCGTCCGTGAGGCTCGCCGCGGCAAAGACCGTCAGCTCCTGTGCTTGCACCGGGCGCGTAACCGGCCATAGGAGAAGCATCAGGGTCGCGAGGGTGAGCGCAAGGAGCTTCGACATTGGGCCTGCACGACATTTGCCACGGCCCCATTGTTGATCCGAAGCGGCGGGGCTGACAATGCCGTGAATGGGTGCAAGCGCCTACAGGCGCACGTCGTCAGATCCGCGTTCGCTCCGTATCCGGCCCTCGCCTATGTCTTGCGGCGCTCCGGGTGAAACCTGCAGCTGTCCTCGGGCGGCCCGCAACGGAGTGCAAATCTTGTCAATCGATCATCGTGCCCTCGAACGCTTGCCCTCGACGAAGGTCATGCTCGTTTCGAGGAACGCTGTCGATCGATGGACAGAGCCTCATGGGTAGGTCTGTCCGTAGATCGCCCACATGCGCTCGAAATTGGGCCGCAGCAGATCGATCAAGCCGTTGAGATGGGCCTGCTGGCCCGGAAAAAATTCTTCCATGCTCTTGCCCATCTCCTCGGGCGTCAGATAGAAGTAGGGATCGAGCGCGGTCTCCATGACCTCGGTGATCAGGCGCAGCGACGCCATGATCTGAAAGGCGTGGTGCTCGTGCAGGAGCTTACGTATGGTTTTTTCATCGATCTTGCCGTGATAACAGGTCATGGCATAGCGATCCATGTCCTCGTCCGATTCGAGCCACATGAGCATCTCGGCCAGGTCCCACATCGGGTGGCCGAATCCGCCGCCATCCCAATCGATGAACAGCACCTCGCCACGCTCGTTGAAGATCATGTTGACGTAGGCTAGGTCGTTGTGCGTGAAGAAAGGGGTGAAGGGACCGATTGCGCGCTCGAGACGGTAGGTGATGTCGCGGAGGCGGGGCACCTCGTCGAGCCACTCGGAGGGTTTGAAACCGGTCGCGGCCTTGCCCTGCTCCATCGCGTTGAGATAGCGGCGGATGGTGTGGAAGACCCACCAATAGCTCATGGTCTCTTCCACCGCGTCCGAGCCGTCGTGCAGCTGCTTGATGCGGCCGATGACGTGGCCCATCATCTTCGGCTCTTTGAGCCGCTCCAGCTGCATCTTGGGTCCGTTGACGAAGTCCGTGATGGTCAGATTCGGCTCCGCGTAGCGCAGCCGCGGTCCGAGCCCCAGCTTCGCGGCGGCCATCGTGCAGTTGACGACCGAGGTCTGGCGCGTCCGGTATTGGTCGAAGCCGCAGCGCACGACGTAGCGCTTGCCGTCCCCGTCGGCGATGAAATAGGTGCGGTTCTGCAGGCCGCCGGCCTTTTGCGTGATCTCGATCGTCCCCGTCCAAATGGGCAGACTCCGGATATAGTCCTGCGTTCGCGCCGTGTCCCAATCGCGCCGAAGCCGCGAGATTTCGTTTTTCTGGAAGAAATCGTCCTTCATTCCTCAGCCTCCGTCCTCGAGCCGTCTTCGCCCTGCTCCCGCTTGCCTATCCCCCTCGAGCCCTCAGTCCCTCACACCATCGGCGCGGCGCGGTGCTCTCGACCATCGGCCTACGATCGCTCGCGCCGCAGAGTGAGCGATAGAGCGGGCGTCTCGAGGCGGAAATAGTTCGTTGTCACGGTCCGCATCAATTCTTCGACCTGCGCCAACTCGGGCGAGGAAAGCATGGGATAGTCGCGCCGAACCGGCCCGGCCGCCTGCATCTGCTCGATGTGCGACTCGGGCACCAGCGCCCGCAGAATCAGCTCATCGTCCGAGAGGTGGCGTCCCAAGTCACGCCTCAAGTCCTCGAGGCTCGGCTGCGGCGGTGCTCGGCCGGCGATCTCCCGGGCGCGCGGCGCGCTCATGATCGTATCCAGAATGGCGGGCTCGATCGGGGCCACCGGTTCCCCGTAATAGCCGGCGGCGTATTGAATGACCTCATCCGGAATGACCGAATAGCGTTTCGCCGTCACCACATTGAGCACGGCGAGCGTGCCCACGAGCTGCGAGAACGGGGTCGCCATGCCGGGGTAGCCCAATTCGCGGCGCACCACCGCAACCTCACGCAGAACCTCGTCGAGCCGCTCGGGCATGCCGTGCTGGGCGAGCTGGTTCTTGAAGGTCCCGGTCATGCCGCCCGGGATCTGATGTTCGTAGCACATCAGATCGTAGTCGTTCGGCACGCCGAGCGGAAAGCCGGCCGCCCTGGCGACCTTCTCGAAATGCTCGGCGATCGGCGCGAAGAGCGATTCGTCGAGGCCATGGGTGTGGCCGGCGAGGCGGACGTTGCGCGCCATGGTCACCACCGAGGGTAACGACGGCCCGTTGGCCAGCGGCGGATTGCAGGTGTGCAGAATGTGGATGCCGTGGTTGATCGCCTCGAGATAGGTGCGGGGCGACTGGCCCACCACGTTGTGGGAATGAATCTCGAGCGTCTTGCCCCCGATCGTGGCCCGCACGGCAGGCACGAGCGTACGCAGGCGCTCGGGCGTCAACACACCGCCCGTATCGTACACGACCAAACGGTCGATGTCGGAGCTCGCCGCATAGCGCTGCGCCCGTTGCGCATAGAACTCGTCCGTGTGGACCGGGCTCGACGCGAACATCAGGGCGGCGACCACGAGCGCATCGTACTCCTTGGCGATCCGGGCGAGCCGGTGGGTCTTCTCGACGTTGTAGTGGAGGACATCGTAGATCCAGAAGGTGTCGATGCCGTGCTCGCAGAGCCGTCGAATCCACAGATCCATCAGCGCATCGGGCGTCACCGAGAACGTCACGATGCCGTTGCAGCGCATGCCGGCGCGGAACCGGCTGTTGGGCATCGCGCCCACCAGAAGATCGAGGCCCTCCCAGGGGTTCTCGCGGCAATAGCGTACGAGCACCTCCATCATCGAACTGCCGGTCAAATCGACGACCTGGTACCCCACCCGGTCGATGAGCGGGACGACGGGCAGCGCCATGCCCGTCTGCAAGCGCATGCCCCACAGACTCTGATGTCCGTCGCGCAGCGTCGTGTCGATGAACTCGATGTGGGCCATGGCGTTCAGCCTCCGCGCCCGGCGTAGGCCGGCAGGAGCACGCCCTCCAACCAGCACAGGTTGACGCCGCCACGCACGAAGTCGCCGTGTGCCACGAGGAAGCGATGAAAGGGCAACGTCGTCTCGATGCCTTCGACCACGAAGCGATCGAGCGCGTCCTTAAGCCGATCGAGCGTCTGCCTTCGGTCCTTGCCGTGAACGATCAGTTTCGCGATCAATGAATCATAGTGCGGCGGCACGAGACAGCCCTCGCCCGCGTGGCTGTCGAGGCGGATTCCCTCGCCGTCCGGCGGCAGCCAACGAACGATGCGCCCGGGTCGCGGCGCGAAGTTGTCGTCGGGCGATTCCGCATTGATCCGGCACTCGATGGCATGACCGTACGAGCGGATATCGTCCTGCCCCAGACCCAAGCGCCGGCCCCCGGCGATACGGAGCTGTTCGCACACGATGTCGACGCCGGTGACCATCTCGCTCACCGGATGCTCGACCTGAACCCGCGCATTCATCTCCATGAAATAGAACTCGTCCCGGTCGATGTCGTAGAGGAATTCCACGGTGCCGGCATTCTCGTAGCCAAGATGCCGGGCGAAGCGGACGGCGGCATCGCACAGGGCGCGGCGTCTCCCCTCGGCCAGATCGGGCGCCGGCGCCTCCTCGACCAACTTCTGGTAGCGCCGCTGCACCGAGCAGTCGCGCTCGCCGAGATGAACCACCCCGCCGGCGCCATCCGCGAGGATTTGAACCTCGATGTGCCGTCCGTTCGGGACGTAGCGCTCGAGATAGAGCGTGCCTTCGCCGAACGCCGCTTGCGCCTCGGCGGCCGCCGGCTCGAAGCGCGCTCCAAGCTCATCCGGATTGCGCGCAACGAACATCCCGCGCCCGCCGCCGCCGGCCGCCGCCTTGACCATGACCGGGTAGCCCACGGCACGGGCGAGCACGCGGGCGCGGTCCAGCGAACCGATCCCGGCGGAGCCGGGGAGGACCGGCAGGCCCGCCTCGACGGCCGCTTGACGCGCGGCCAGCTTGTCGCCCGCCCGCGCGAGAGTCTTGGCCTCGGGTCCGATAAAGCGCAGGCCGCTCTGCGCACACAATTCGGCAAAGCGCGGGTTCTCGGCAAGAAACCCGTAGCCCGGATGAACCGCGTCGCAGCCGGTGGCGAGCGCCGCGGCGATGAGCAGCTCTGCCCGCAGGTAGCTCTCGGTCGAGGGCGCAGGCCCGATGCACACGGCGCGGGTCGCAAGCCGCGCACCGAGGCTCTCCCGGTCGATATCGGACACCGCAATCACCGATTCGAGGCCGAGAACCTCGCACGCGCGGATGATCCGCACGGCGATCTCGCCCCGGTTGGCGATGAGGACGCGCGATAGCCCCGTCATGCCGCCCCTAATCCACGGGCTCGACCCGAAACAGCGGCGCGGCGTACTCGACCATGTCCCCATCCTTCGCCAGAATCTCGGCGATGCGCCCCTCGAGGTTGGCCCTCATCGGCGTGAACAGCTTCATGACCTCGATCAGGCACACGGTCGTCTCCGCATTCACAATGCCGCCCACCTCGACATAGGGCGGCGCCCCGGGCTTGGGCTTGCGCCAGAACGTGCCGAGATTAGGCGCACGGATGAAGAGCGCGTTGCTCTCGCCGGCCACTGCGGCGCTTGGCCGCTCGGCAACCCGTGCCCGATCCGGCCCCCCGCTCGCCGACAGAGCCGCGGGCCGCTCGAGCGAAAGCGGCTGCGGCGCGGCGGCAAGCGTATCGACCACGGTGCCGCCTTGGCGGCGGAGGACGAGGCGCTGATCCCCGATCTCGAGGCGCATCTCGTCCCAGCCGCACGCCTCGAAGACGTCGGTGAGTTTCTTGATCTCGTCACTGCGCAGGGCCACGTTCAGTCACCCTCGTCTCGGACGGGCCTCGCGGGCGCCGTCAGCGTTGTGTAGGCGCCTCGTCCTGCTCCGCCCGCACACGCAGTTCGGTCTTGAGAACCTTGCCGTAGTTGTTCTTCGGCAGCTCGTCGACGAAGACGTACCGGCGCGGTCGCTTGAAGCGGGCTATTGAACGCAGACAGTACGCATCGAGTTCACCTTCGGCCAAGGCAACACCCCCCCGGGGCACGACGAAGGCCACCACGCGCTCGCCCCACTCACGGTCCGGCACGCCAACGACGGCGATCTCGCGGATCCCCGAATGATGCAGAAACGCCTGTTCGACCTCGCGCGGATAGATGTTCATGCCGCCGCTGATGATCAAATCCTTGCATCGGTCCTTGAGCGTGAGCAGACCGTCGTCGTCCATGATGCCGAGATCACCCGTGTGCAGCCAACCGCCCCGCAGCGTCTCTTGGGTCGCCTTCGGCTGGTTCCAATAGCCGACCATGACTACATCGCCCCTGACCACGACCTCGCCGACGGTGCCTGGAAGCACCGGACGATCCTCCTCATCGACGACCTGAACCTCGACGCCAGCTCGCGCGTAGCCAACCGATTCCATGCGCGCACGATGGCGCGGGTGCGTGGTGTCACCCAACATCTCTTTGGGCAGGGCCGTGATTGTCAACGGGCTCTCGCCCTGGCCGTAGCCGATCCAAAGACGTGGGCCGAACGCACGCAATGTCCGCTCCACATCGCCCAGGTAGAGAGGTGCGGCGCCGCACAGGATGGTGCGTATCCGCTCGATCGTCGCGGAGCGCAGACCGGGTGCCTCCAAGAGCCGGCGCAACATAGTGGGCGTCAAGAAGAATGTCACGTTGGCGAGCCGTCCCACGACGTCGAAGAGCTCCGCCGCATCGAAGCCGCCGCTCGCGGGCAAGACATGACGTGCGCCCCGCGCGGTGAACG
>CAZVZP010000015.1:9466-23930 GCA_964631625.1 uncultured Hyphomicrobiales bacterium
AACGGAATCGAAAAAAGCCCCACCGCGTGCGATTGCGGACCCAAGTGTATGAAGGTATCCGTGGGGCCCAGCTGATCGACATCGGCCAGATGACTCAACGTCATGGCCATCAGGCTTCGATGGCTGAGGACGGCCCCTTTCGGCCGACCGGTGGTGCCGCTGGTATAAAACAACCAGGCCGGTGACTCGGGCCGCACGGCACGAGCCGGCACGGGCTCGTGCCCAGCCAGGCTCTCGTACTCGCGCTCATCGACGCCCACGATGTGCTCGAGGTCTTCGAGGGCCTCGCGCGACGCACCGATCGAGGCCGCGAGCTCCTCGCTCACGAAGCAGGCTCGGGCCCCGCAGTCACGCAAGATGAACTGGATTTCCTGGGGATGCAGCCGCGCATTGACCGGCACGGCGACGAGGCCGGCGTGCCAGCAGGCGAACAGCAGCTCGATGTAGCAGGGCCGGTTGCGCATGACGAGGGCGACTCGGTCGCCCTCCGAGAGGCCGAGCCTGCCGCCAAACGCCGCGGCAAGGCTGGCGGCGCGCCGGCCCAGCGTCGAGTAATCGCACACCACCCTATCGGCCTGCATCAGCGCGGGGGCGTCGGCGAACGTCTTCGCCGCCTGGCTGAGGAGAACCGCGACATTCATTGCGCTTTACCCTTCGGCCCCACACGGCCTAACGCGCCAGGATCGTGACCCCGGCCACCGCGCCTTCGACGCCAAGCAATCCGCCGCTGTTCTCGGCAAGCGCCGTGCGAGCGCCCTCGACCTGGCGCGGGCCCGCCGCGCCCCGCAGCTGCAACGTGAGCTCGTGGATCTGGGCCAGGCCCGTGGCCCCGATCGGGTGCCCTTTGGCTTCCAGCCCGCCCGAGGGATTCACCGGAATCCGTCCGCCCAGCGCGGTTTCACCGCGCTCCGCCAGGGGGCCGCCATCGCCGAAGGCGCATAGCATCAGATTTTCGACCTGCTGGACCTCGCCCACGGCCGTGGCATCGTGCACCTCCGCGACATCGATGTCCGCTGGGCTAAGAGCGGCCTGTTCATACGCCCGCCCCGCGGCGACGCAGGACAAGTCCTGCGCCACGTCTTCGGCCGACCGCTTGCCGCCGCTGGTCAAGACCGAGGCGCGGACCTCGATCGCGCGTTGGCGCGAAAAGCCGCCCAGCGCCTGATCGCTGCACAGCAGGATGGCGGCGGCGCCGTCGCTGATCGGCGCGCACATCGGCAACGTCAAGGGCCAGGCCACCGGCCGCGCCGCCAAGACCTCATCGATCGTGAACACCCGCCGGTATTGTGCATTCGGATTCAGGCTCGCGTGGCGGTGATTCTTGGCCGAGACAGCGGCGAACTGCCGAACCGTGGTCCCGAAGGTCTTCATATGAAACTTGGCGAAGGCCGCGTAGACGTCCATGAACAGACTGCGCTCACCCTCAGGGCCATCCGTCAGTGGCTCGACCTCGCCGGCCAGCCGCTCAAGAGCGGCGCGCGTGCGCGCGGCCTGTGCGACGTCCCAGCTGCCCCGAAAGACCTCGAAGCTCTTGCTCCGATCCTCGCAACAGAGCTTTTCGGCGCCCACGGCGAGAGCGACTTCCGAAGCTCCCGCCTTGATGTGACAATAGGCCATGTTCAAGGCCGTGACTCCGCTCGCGCAGGCATTCTCGACATTGACGATCGGAATGTTGTCGAAAGCGAAATCCTGCAGCGCCACTTCGCCTCGGATGGAATGCTGTCCCTCGAGAAAACCCTGGGCGGAATTGGCGAAAAACGCACCGCGCACCGCCGAGGCGGGGCATTGCGCATCCTCGAGCGCCGCCGCCACGGCCCGCCGGGCGAGCTCCCGCACCGAGACGTGTGGTAAGTTGCCGAAGGGCGTGATACCAACGCCCACGACGTGCACCCGGGTCATATGGCGCTCGCTCTCCCGCCCCCTGGGCCCCTGCCATGTTCATTTTGCAAGAAGCAGCCATTCCTGCCAACAAATTTTTTGTATAATATTGTCCGACGATCTAAGCAGGGCGCAGGCCGGCGCCGGAACGACGAGAGCAGGCGAGCCACTTCCATCTAATGACCGATCTAATGACCGAGACCCTGAA
Organism: uncultured Hyphomicrobiales bacterium; assembly: GCA_964631625.1. Lineage (GTDB taxonomy): Bacteria > Pseudomonadota > Alphaproteobacteria > UBA828 > JAPUJA01 > CAZVZP01. The sequence continues at coordinate 11,553 of CAZVZP010000015.1, forward strand.
GACACAGAGCCAAATGGACACCCGATCGCATGGCCTGCGCGTGCTCGTCGTCAACGACGACGGAATCCATTCCCCCGGCATCGCGCTCATGGAGCGGTTCGCCCGTCGGCTCTCGGAGGACGTCTGGGTCGTGGCCCCGGAATTCGAGAACAGCGGCGCGGGCCACTCGCTGTCGCTCGCCGATCCGGTCCGCATCCGGCAGCTCGACGAGCAGAAATTTGCGCTGCGCGGAACGCCCACGGACTGCGTCGTCTTGGGCTGCCGGCACTTGATGAAGGACCGCCGCCCCGACCTGGTTCTCTCGGGCGTCAATCGGGGGGGCAATCTCGCGGAGGATGTCACCTATTCCGGCACGATCGCCGGAGCCATGGAGGGGACGTTGCTCGACATTCCCTCGCTCTGCATGAGCCAGGTGTTCCGCGATCGCGACGACGTCAAATGGCACACGGCCGAGCGCTTCGGCTTCGAACTCCTCTCCCGCCTCGTCGAGGCCGGGTGGCCTCGGCACGTCTTCATCAATATCAATTTTCCGCCGGTCGAGCCGGACGAGGTCCGCGGCGTGCGCGTGACGCGCCAGGGAAGACGCCAGGAAAGCTCGATTCAGGTCCACGATCGCGTCGACGCGCGCGGCTTTCCCTATTTTTGGCTGAGCTTGAGCCACGAGCAGAACATCTATCCCGCCGATACCGACCTGACCGCCGTCGCCGAAGGCTGGATATCGGTCACCCCGCTACAGCTCGACATGACGAACGAAGCCGGGCTCAACCAATTGAGCGACGCCTTGGTCAGCCCCGCGAAAATCAGGGCCGCGCAGGGCTGAGCGCAGGCGCGCGCCGGCTGCGGCGCCGGGGCTAACGGGGCATCGGGAAAAATTCGTCGGGCAAGCGCTCGAGGCGCCGCCGCGTGCGCTGGATGTGGCGGCGCATCGCCGCTTCCGCACGCTCTGGACTGCCCGCCAAGATGTTGCGCGCGAGCTCGTCGTATTCGGCGAACTGCGCCTGGCGATCCTTCGGCCTCATGAATTGATGAAATTGCATGCGCAGCAGGTGGACGTGCATCAGAGGCATGGTGCGCGCCAGCTCGCGGTTGCCGCTCGCCGCCATCAAGACCTCGTAGAATTTCGTGCGCGCCTGCACCGCCGCGAGTCCTTCCGGGTGCGCCTGCAGAGCCCGGACGCGAGCGTAGGCATCCTTGAAAGCCACCCGATTGGGCCTCTTGTCGATCGCCTTGGCGGCGAGATACGCCGCGAGGCTCGCCAGCCGTTCGACCACGAGAAGCATGTCGTGCACGTCCTGGCGCGTCAGAATGCGGATATAGGCGCCGCGGTGGGGAACGAGCTCGATCAATCCCTCCGCGGCTAGTCGCGCGAGCGCCTCGCGTACCGTGCCCCGCGAGACTCCAAATTCGGCCGTGAGATCCGCCTCGATCAGCCGCTGGCCCGGCACGAAGCGGCCCGCCTGAATGCCGGCGATGAGCTTGGCGAACATCTGATCGACCGAGCTCGGCCCGTGCGCACCCGCGCTCGGCTGAGCTCGGCGGACGATCCTCCGGGCGCGCGGCATGCTCACCATCTCAAATGCTTCGCGGTCCAAGCGCTATACCAAACTCCACCGCGCGAAAGGTCAAGCGCTACGGAGCGCACTCCGCGCTTCGCTACCCGTTCGAGCGATTGACAAGCCCCGTCCGTGAGGGCACACTTTTTGTCCGACAATTTGGTCGACCGCCGGACGCACGATCCGCTCGCAACCACATCATCGACAAGAGCGCAGGGACCGGCTGGCAGAGGGGAGGTCCACCATGATTCGATCCAGAAAATCCGCCGCATTATTGGGCGCGAGCGCCGTCGTATTGACGTGCTTTGCGGCGCCTACCGTTATCGACTCAGCCGCGAGCGCCGGCGAGTTGAATCTCCTGACCTGGGTGTCCTACGCGGAGCCGAGCTTTACCCAGGCCTGGCAGGATAGAACCGGATGCAAGCTCAACCCGACGCTGGTCGGCTCGAACGATGAGATCATCGCCAAGATCGCGGCGGGCGATACCACCTACGATCTCGTCACGCCCTCGGTGGACACCACGCCGATCCTCTGGAAGATGGGCGTGATCCAGCCGCTCGACACCTCGCGCCTCGAGCACTTTGGCAGCATCTACGAAAAGATGCGGATGAATCCTGGCGTTACCCTGGCGGATGGCACCGTGATCGCACAACCCAATGCGTGGGGCTCGATTCCCTACATGTATCGCACCGATACGGTGCCCGATGCGCCGACTTCGGTCGACATCATCTTCGACCCGAAATACGAGGGCAAGATCACCCTGTGGGACGACAAGTCGCAGATCTACATCATCGCGCGCTATCTCTTCGGCACGGATGTCGATGTGTACGACCTAAGCGACGACCAGCTCGCCGCGGTGCGCGACAAGCTCATCGAGCAAAAGAAACTCGTGCGCACTTATTGGTCGAACGCCGGCGATCACATCAATGTCATGGCGAGCGGTGAGGCCTGGATCAGCAACCCCTGGGGCGGCTATCAGGTGACCGAGCTTCAAAAGAAGGGCATTCCGGTGGTCGAGTACCTTCCGGTCGAGAAGGCCGACGGCTGGCTCGACAACTGGCAAATCACCACGAGCGCGCGCGACCTCGACTGCGCGTACCAGTTCCTGAACTTCATTGGCGGCCCCGAGGGGCAATGCGGGATGTCGCTGTTCTCGGGCTTCTCGGCCGCGAACGGCGAGGTCGTCAAGGCCTGCATGAGCGAGGACGAGTACAAGGCGCGGTACCAGGACGATCCCGGTTACCTCGACAGCCTCGTGCTTTACCAAGAGCTCGCCCGACCCGAGGCCTATGTGGAGACCTGGAACGCCGTGAAGGCCGCGCCCTAGGACGAGCCTTCCTTGCGGGGCGGCGATGCAGCGACGAGGATGGGCCGCCCCTTGAGCTCCAGGGCCGGTGACCGGTAGGGGCGGCTCGCTCGCCCGGACCGGCATTGGGCCGGTGGGGTTGCGCCGTCTTGAGAACGGATGTCATGGCGAACATCATCGAGCTGCGCGGGATCGCCAAGATCTTCCCCGGCGGGGTCGTCGCGGTCGATGGCGTAAGCCTCGGGGTGCGCGAGGGGGAGTATCTGACGATGCTCGGCCCCTCGGGCTGCGGCAAGACCACGACCCTGCGCATCGTCGGCGGCTTCGAATACCCGGATGAAGGCAGCGTGGTGTTGGACGGCGAGGACATCACGGAGTGGCCGCCCTACCACCGGCCCCTCAACATGATGTTCCAGGATTTCGCCCTATTTCCCCATATGACGGTTGCAGAAAACATCCGCTACGGCCTGCGTTTCGGCGAGGCGCGCAAGCGCAACGCCGCCAAGGAGGTCAAGGATGCGCTTCGGCTGATCCATCTCGAGGACAAGGCGAACAGCAAGCCGCACGAGCTCTCGGTCGGCCAGCGCCAACGGGTCGCACTCGCGCGTGCGCTCGTGCGCCGGCCGCGCGTGCTGCTCCTCGATGAGCCGATGTCGGCGCTCGATGCCAAGCTGCGTGAGGCCATGCAGATCGAGCTCAAGCATCTGCACGAGCAGCTCGGCCTCACGTTCGTCATGGTCACCCACGATCAGACCGAGGCCATGGTGATGTCGGACCGGATCATGGTCATGGACCAGGGGCGCGTGGTTCAGATCGGCACGCCGGACGAGCTCTACGACCGGCCGGCGACCCCCTACGTCGCCAACTTTCTCGGCACTTCGAACATGCTGCCCGCGCGCGTGCGCGAGGCGGGCGCAGGCATGATCGTGGCCGATTTCGGCACCGTGTCGCTGCGCGTGAGAACCAATGGCAGTGCCCCGGCTCCGGGCGCGCGTATCATCCTGTCGATCCGGCCGGAGAAGATACGGCTCAAGAACGACGACGCGCCGGTGCCGAGCGGCTACAACGAGTTGACCGGAACGATGCGCGAACACCTGTTTCACGGCGATTCCGCGCAACTCGTGGTCGATGTTGGTGGAGAGAAGCCGCTCACCGTGCACCATCAGCTTGATTCGGCCGAAAGCCGGTCGCTCCTGCCCCGGCCGGGCGAGCGCATCGTGCTCACGGTCGATCCCGCGGCAATCGTCGTCTTTCCCGAAACCGCTACTGATGAGGCCGAGGCGTGAGACGCGCGGCGCGCCGGCGTCTGGGCTTCTTCGCCGTGTTCACGGCACCGGCGCTGTGGTGGGGCGGTCTCGTGCTCGCCTCGCTCTTCGTCATGGTCGCGATCAGTTTCTACAGCCGCCAGTTTCCGAGCCACGTGCCGGACTTCCAGTTCGGCAACTATGCACGAATCGTCGATGAGTTTCAGTATGTTAATGTCTTGCTGCGCTCGATCAAGATCGCCCTTCTCGTCTGCACCTTCGATTTCCTGGTCGGTTTTCCGCTGGCCTACTTCATCGCCTTCAAGGTCAAGTCCCAGCGCCTGCGCCTGGTCTTCTACATGGCCACCATCATTCCGGTGTGGGTCTCCTATCTCCTGCGCTCCTACACCTGGAAGACGATTCTGGGGACCGAGGGCGTGCTGAACTCCTTCCTCATGTGGCTGGGCGTGACGGACGAGCCCATTTCGATCTTCCTCTATAATCAATATGCCATGATCATCACCATCGGCTACATCTGCCTGCCGCTGATGATCCTGCCGCTCTATGCGAGCCTGGAGAAAATTCCGCGTAACCTGATCGAAGCCTCGAAGGATCTGGGCGCCGGCTCGGTGAGCACCTTCGTGCACGTGACGCTGCCCCTCTGCGTGCCGGGAATCATCGCGGGCTACACGCTGGCGTTCTGCCTCGCGGTCGGCGATTTCGTGTCGCCCATCCTGGTCGGCGGCCCCTCGTCCAACATGATCGCCAACGTCTTGCTCACCCAATTCGGCATGGCGCTCAACTGGCCGCTCGGCGCAGCGATCTCGGTCGTCATGCTGATCGCCTTCGTCGCCCTGCTGACCGTCTCGAACCAGGCGGAACGGCACGGCCAAATGAATGTGGCCTAGCGGGCGGGTGGAGATCGCGCCATGACGACCTTTGAGACCGGCGCGGAAACCTTCGCCGCCGCGCGTCCGCTGGCCGCGCGGCGCACCCGGCGGCCGCGCGAACAGAAGCTCACCACGCGCGCCGTGATCCTGCTCGCGAGCTGCACGCTCGCCTTCCTGTACCTCCCGCTTGTCGTGCTCGTCCTCTTCAGTTTCAACTCGAACGACATCACCGTGTTGCCGCTGACCGGCTGGACGCTCGACTGGTACCACAGGGCGTTCCAAAACGCGTTCATGCTCGACGCGCTCAAGAACAGCTTCGTCGTCGCCGGCGCCGCGATCGTGATCTCCCAGATCATCGGCATCCCCACGGGTTTCGCCCTGATGCGCTGGAACTTTCCGGGCAAGGTCGTCTTGAAGCGCATCGTGATCATGCCGATCTCGCTTCCCGCGCTCATCCTCGGCATCGCGCTCCTCAACTATTTCACGATGATGGGCGTCAAGCTCAGCATCGTCACGATCATGATCGGCCATGGCACGATCATGTCGTCTATCGTGGTGACGAACCTGTTCGCCCGGCTCCTCTACTTCGATCAACGGATAGAGGAGGCCTCGGCCGATCTCGGCGCCAAGCCGTGGCAGACGTTCTGGTTCGTGACGCTGCCCAACATCAAATCGACGCTCATCGGGTCGGCGATGATTACCTTCACCGTTTCGTTCGACGAGCTGGCGCTGACCTATTTCGTGAACGGCAACACCAACACCTTGCCCATGTACATCTGGTCGATGTTGCGCCAAGGCATGACGCCGGAAATCAACGCCATCGGCTCCTGCGTGATCGCCGGATCGATCATCCTGGTGGGCTTCGCCATCTATTTCCTGTCGGACAAGGCCCCGGCAAGGGTGCGGCCGAGGTGAGCGGCGGGGCCGGCGTCGTCGGCCGCCGAGCGCCGGCCGGCGCGCTTGTCGGCGGGATCGGAGGCTAGCATGGCCGTCTGCATCGTCGGTTGGGCACACACGCCGTTCGGCAAGCTCGAGGGGCGCGACGCGGAAGCCTTGATCGTCGAGGTCACGCGCGGCGCGATCGCCCATGCGGGCGTCTCGCCCGCGGACATCGACGACATCTATCTCGGCCAGTTCAACGGCGGGTTTTCGCCGCAGGAGTTCCCCTCTTCGCTCGCGCTTCAGGCGGACGAGGCGCTGCGCTTCAAGCGGGCAACCCGCGTCGAGAACGCCTGCGCCACGGGCTCGGCGGCAATCTACCAGGGCATCGCCGCGATCGAGGCCAAACGAAGCCGCCTCGTGCTCGCCGTGGGCGTCGAGAAGATGACGGATCTGCCACGCGAACGGGTCGCCGAGATCCTCCTGCGCGGCTGCTACCTCAAGGAAGAGAGCGATACGAGCGAGGGCTTCGCCGGCATCTTCGCCCGCATTTGCCGGCTCTATTTCCAGCGCTACGGCGATCAGAGCGACGCGATCGCGCGGATCGCGGCGAAGAACCACCGCAATGGCACGGCCAATCCCTGGGCCCACATCCGCAAGGACTTGGGCTACGAGTTCTGCCGCACGGCCTCCGAGAAGAACCCGGTGGTTGCGGCGCCGCTCAAGCGTACGGACTGCTCGATGGTCTCCGACGGCGCGGCCGCGGTTGTCTTGGCCGATGTGCCGACGGCGCTCGCGCTCGAGCGCGCCGTCGTGTTCCGCGCCGCCCAGCACGTCAACGACTTCCTGCCCATGAGCCGACGCGACGTGCTCGCCTGGGACGGGGTGCGGCTCGCCTTCGAGCGAGCTTACGAGGAGGCCAAAGTGCGGGTGGCTGACTTGAGCTTGGCCGAGGTCCACGACTGCTTCACGATCGCCGAGCTCATGGCCTACGAGGCGATGGGCTTGACTGCGCCCGGCGAAGGCGCCCGCGCCGCCCTCGAGGGCTGGACCGAGAAGGGCGGCCGGCTGCCGGTCAACCCCTCCGGCGGGTTGAAGGCCAAGGGTCACCCGATCGGCGCCACCGGCGTGTCCATGCACGTGCTCGCGGCCATGCAGGTGTGCGAAGAGGCAGGCGGCATGCAGGTCCCCAATGCCCGGCTCGCCGCCGTCTTCAACATGGGCGGCACGGGGGTTGCCAATTACGTGAGCATTGTGGAGAGAATACACTGACGAGTGAGCCGCGCCGGATAGGGGCCTTAGAGGCGGCGGCACGACCACGGGCATAAGGGGCGCGGGCTTGCGCAAGAGCCCGAGCGCCGAGGGAGAAGATCATGGACTTTTCGGGAAAGCGCATTCTCGTCACGGGAAGCACGATGGGCATCGGCTACGGCGCCGCCAAGGCCTTCGTCGGGCACGGGGCCAAGGTTGCGATCAACGGCCGCGACCCCAAGCGGGTGGCGGACGCCATCGCGAGCCTGGGCGGGAAAAACCTCGTGGCGGCGCCCGGCGACATTCGCCGGGTCGAGGGGTGCAAGGCCGTGGTCGAGCAGGCGATCGAGGGCCTGGGCGGGCTCGACTGCCTGGTCAACAACGCCGGCATCTGCCCGCTCGCGTTTCCCGAGCAGGTCACGGAGGAGCATTGGGACGAGGTGGTCGAGACCAATCTGCGCTCCGCGTTCTTCTGTGCCAAGTTCGCACTGCCCGAGCTGCGCAAATCAAAGGGCAACATCATCCATATCTCCTCGATCGCCGGACTCCACGCGGGGCCGACGGACAGCTTCGTTTACGCCATCACCAAGGGCGGGCTCGTGCAGATGACCCGCGCCATGTCGCTCGAGTTCGTCAAGCAGGGCGTGCGCGTGAATTGTGTCTGCCCCGGCTACATCGACACGCCGATGGTGAAGGCGGAGAACGACCGGACCGGCGGCCAGGTCTATGACTTCATCGCGCACTCCACACCGATGGGCCGCATCGGTTCGGTCGAGGAGTGCGTCTCAAGCATCCTGTATTTTGCCTGGGATGGCGCGAGCTACTGCACCGGCTCGATTCTCTCCAACGACGGCGGCTGCGCCGCCAATGCGGGCTGGGGCGGAGCGAACAACTGAGCGCGACGGATTGGCGCCATACGCGCGGGGGAGCGGTCATGAGCATGCGAATGGATTTCACCGGGAAGAAGGTGTTGGTCACGGGCAGCACCATGGGCATCGGCCGGGGCGCCGCGAACGGTTTTCACGCGCTCGGCGCGACCGTGGCCATCAACGGCCGCAAGCCCGACAGCGTCCGGAAGGTGATCCAGGAGATGGGCGGCGGTCCGCGCCTCGTCGCGGCGCCTGGCGATCTCTCGAAGGTCTCGGACTGCGAGCGCCTGGTGAGCGGCGCGGTCAAGGCGATGGGCGGGCTTGACGTGCTGGTCAACAACGCCGGCCGCGGCGACGACATGCTGATCGAGAATGCGACCGAGGGCTACTGGGACATGATGCTCGCGCTCAATCTCAAGGGCGCCTTTTTCTGCGCGAAATATGCCCTCCCGGCACTGCGCCAGTCCAAGGGCTCGATCATCAACGTGGCCTCCATGCTGGGTGTCACGGGCGGCCCCGACGCCACCACGGTCTATAGCGCCACGAAGGGCGGCATGGTGCAGATGACGCGCATGCTGGCCCTCGCCCTGGCCAAGGACGGCATCCGGGTCAACAGCCTGTGTCCGGGCTGGATCAAGACTCCGATGATCGAGCACGAGAACGAGCTCACGGGTAATAATGCGCTCTACGATTACATCGAGGCGACGGCGCCGCTCGGGCGCATCGGCACGGTCGATGAGTGCACCGGCGCGATTCTCTATCTCGCTTGGGAGAAGGCCGGGTACACCACGGGGGCGACGCTCGTGAACGATGGCGGCATCTCGGCCGGCCATTGATCGTGGCGTACCGCTTGAGAGTCGAGGCCACCGGCGGATGACCCGTTCGTTCCAACCGGTCCGCGCGAATGCGCGGCCCCTGGCCGAGATCGACAAGGCGTCGATCGTGCATCCCTTCACGGTGCTCGCGGACCAGGCGGCCGCGGGGCCGCGGATCATCGTCTCGGCCGACCGGATCACCCTCACCGACGATGCCGGCCGTAATTACCTCGACGCCTCCTCCGGTCTGTGGTGCGTCAACGTTGGCTACGGGCGCGTGGAGATCGCCGAGGCGATGGCCGAGGAGGCCCGGCGCTTGAGCTACGGCAGCTGCTTCGGCCCCTACTCCAACGAGCCCTTGATCCGGCTCACCGAGCGCCTGCTCGAGCTCGGGCCGCGCAACATGACGCAGGTGTTCTTCGCCAACAGCGGCTCGGAGGCCAACGATACGCAGATCAAGCTCGCCTGGCTCTACAACAACCTGCGCGAGAAGCCGCGGAAGAAGAAGATCATCGCACGGCGCGGCGCCTATCACGGCACGACGTTGGGCGCCGGCAGTCTCGGCGGCCACGCCCTCATGCACGGCGGCTTCGACTTGCCCCTCGCCGGATTCCTGCACACCGAGTGCCCCGATTACCATCGGCGCGCGGACGCCCAGCTTTCGCCTGGGCAATACTCCCGTGCCCTGGCGGACACCCTCGACCGGCTGATCGAGCAGGAGGGCCCGGACACCGTCGCCGCCTTCGTCGCCGAGCCGGTCATGGGCGCGGGCGGCGTGCTCGTGCCGCCCGAGGGATACTTCGACGAGATTGGCCGGGTCTTGGCCAAGCACGACGTGCTGCTCGTCGCCGACGAGGTCATCACCGGACCGGCCATTGGTTCGCCTGCCAGGGCCTGGGCTTCGAGCCCGATCTGGTGACCCTGGCCAAGGGTCTTACCAGCGCCTATGTGCCCATGTCGGCCTGCCTCATCTCCGAGAAGCTCGCGCGAGTCCTCACCGAGGGATCACGGCGCGCGGGCGCCTTCGGCCACGGCTTCACAACGTCCGGGCACCCCGTGGCCGCAGCCGCCGCGCTCAAGAACCTCGAGATCATGGAACGCGAGGACCTGGTCGGCAATGCACAGCGCACCGGGGCCTACCTGCTCGAGCGCCTGCGCGCCGAACTGGCCGATCATCCGCTCGTGGGCGAAGTGCGCGGGCTCGGCCTCATGGCCGCGGTCGAGCTCGATGCGAACAAGGCCGAGCGCCGGCCCTTTGCCGATGCCTCGGCCATCGGCGCGCGCCTCGGCCAGCTGTGCTACGAGGAAGGGCTTCTCGTGCGCGGCGCGCTGGGCAAGGCCGCGGCGGCGTTGGCGCCCTCCCTCGTGCTCGACCCGGCCGAGGCGGACGAGATCGTACGCCGCCTGAGCCGGGCGGTCGCGCGGCTTGCGGACCAGCTGCGTGCGGAAGGCGTTTGGCGCCCCGACGCCTAGAGCAATATCCACTCAGATTGAACCGGACGGTTCAATCTGAGTGGATGAAATTGCTCTAGATTTAAAGACGATAGAGCAGCTTTATCCGGTCGTTGGATCGCTGAAAGCGATTCCAACTGACCGGATGCTGCTCTAAGGGATCGGGAGCAACCGGACCGCGTTCTCTCCTGGCCGATGTCGGCGTGGGTGCGCCGACCCTCGTTCGCACACCGGGTCAAAGCGAGCGTTTGATTCCACCGTCCACCGCGATGTTCTCGCCCGTCACATACGCGGCATCGTCCGAGAGGAACGCGGCGCACGCGCGCGCGATCTCCTCGGGCGGCGCCGGCCGGCCCATGGGGATCGACAGCCGGTTCTCCGGTGGAAACTGGTAATTGCTCACGTAGCCCACGAGGATCGAGTTCATGCGGATGTTGTAGCGCGCATAGGCATCCGAATAGAGCTTCGTGAAGGAGGCCAGCATCGCGCGGATCGTGGACGAGATCGGGTAGTCCTGGGTCGGCTCGATGGCAACGGGCGTCGAGATATTGAGAATCGCGCCGCCGCCCTGGCGCTTCATCGGCTCGGTCACGTGGCGCGCCATCTTGACCACGTTCATGAACATGAGATCGAAGCTCTCGTGCCAGCCCTCGTCCGGGATGTCGAGAAGATGGCCCTCGACCTTCCAACTGAAACCGATGCCGGCGCTTTCAGCCTCGACCGACCATTTCTCCCAACCCGTGTTGTTGATCACGCCGTCGATGCGGCCGTATTTCTCGAGCGCGGCATCGACCACACGGCGGATGTCGGCCTCCTTTAGGACCGAACCCTGAAAGCCGATCCCTCCCAATTCTTTCGCCAAAGCGACGCTGCGCTCCGAGGGCGACATGAGCGCGACGCGGTAGCCGCGGCCGACGAGCTCGCGCGCGCAAGCCGCCCCGATGCCGCGGCCGGCGGCGGTGATGAGCGCGACGCGTTCCTTCGCCATCGGCGCCTCGCTAGAAGAGGCTGCGGACCAGGCCGCCGTCCCAGTAGAGGTTCTCGCCGGTGACGTAGCTCGCATCCTCGGAAAGCAGGAGGGCCACGATCTTGCCAGCCTCCTCGCAGGTGGCGATGCGCCCCATGGGAATGCACGCGGCCGCGTCGGGCGTGAACTCGTAGCTCAAGGCATAGCCCACGAGCAGCGAGTTCATGCGGATGTTATGGCGCGCATACTTGTCCGAATAGAGCCGCGTGAAGGCCGACAACCCCGTGCGCACGGTCGAGGTCAGCGGGTATTCGAGCATCGGCGCGTGAGCCGCCGCCGAGGAGATGTTCACAAGGGCGCCCTTGCCCCGCTTCATCATATGGGGCGTCACCAGGCGCGCCATGCGCACGACGTTGAGCATCAGTAGATCGAGCCCCTCGTGCCACCCTTCATCGGGGATCTCGAGAAGGTTGGGCGCGACGTCGCGCTTGAAGCCCACACCGTGGGACTCACCGCCGACCGAGTAGCTCTCGAAGCCGGTGTTGTTGCACACCGCGTCGATGTGCCCGTGCCGATCCAGCGTCGTGCGCACGAGCTTCTCGAGGTCGGCGGTCTTAAGCACCGAGCCCTGCAGGCCGATGCAGCCCAACTCCTTCGCGAGATTGACGCTGCGTTCCGAGGGCGACATGAGGGCGAGCTTGTAGCCGCGCTCGTGGAGGACGCGGGCCACGCCCGCGCCGATGCCGCGCCCGGCGGCGGTGACGATCGCAACCCTGTCGTCGACCATCTCCCCTCTCCCCGGCCGCCATCATTTCGTGCTCCTGCAGGGCCGTCAACGGGCCATCGACGAATGAAAGAAACCGACCGTTCGAACCCCGTCGACGCAGCGCTCTCGTTTACGCGCCGTGCGCTGTTCCCCGCAGCCGCCGGCTGCACTACTCTGCGCTCCGGCTCAGGCCGGCCGCCGGCCAGCCGGAGCCTCCAGCAGGTCCTACCGAATCGGGAGAGCCGGAGCGGCGCATGGCACGGGTCGAGCAGGCCGAGATCGTCATCATCGGTGGCGGCATTATCGGCTGCAGCATCGCCTACCATCTGACGAAGCTCGGCAAGCGCGACGTGCTGCTCATCGAGAAGCACGGGCTCACCCAGGGC
>CAZVZP010000016.1:0-2008 GCA_964631625.1 uncultured Hyphomicrobiales bacterium
CAGCCCGGCCACGATCTCGAGCTCGCGGCGGCCACACCGTTTGTTCTCCCTCCCCCTTTGCGGGCTTCAGCCCGGCCACGATCTCGACCTGGCGGCGGCCACACCGTTTGTTCTCCCTACCCCCTTTGCGGGGGAGGGTTGGGGTGGGGGGCCGCAACCAGCAGGCTCGAGGCAATCTCGCCTGATTCCACTCCGCCAGAACTCGCTTTACCGGCCCTGGCCGATGGCCTTGCCGGGTTTCTGCGCGGACTTGTTTGCGGGCGCTTCAGGCACGGGCGAGAGGGTTTCGATGGCGGCGGGCTCGACCGGTTGATCGGGGCTCCTTGAGGGCGTCTCCGCGCGCCCCGGCTCCGCCTTGCCGGGCTTGGGGGCGGAGGAACCCGTGCCGTCCTCTTCAGGCGGCGCGGCGAGCGGGCTTTGCCACTCGAGCCACGGGCAGCCGGCGGCGAAGAGTTCGGAGGGACAGCTCAGCGCCTGCGCCATGAAACGGCCCCACAGCCTGGCCGGGAGACTGCCGCCGGTGACCTTGCTCATGGGCTTCCCGTCGTCGTTGCCGAGCCAGACGCCGGCGATAAGCCCGCGCGCGAAGCCGACGAACCAGGCATCGCGGAAGTCCTGGCTCGTGCCGGTCTTGCCGTAGGCCTGCCCAAGCTCGGGCGCAAGCGCTGCCGCGCGGCCCGTGCCGTAGGAGACGACCGCGGCCATGAGCCGCGCCAAATTCCGCGCGGTCTTGAGGCTAAAGGCGTGCCCCAGGCCCGAGCCCTCGCGCCCATAGAGCACCTCGCCCGATTCGCTTCGGATCTCAAGGATGCCGTGGGCGAGCGTGCGCGCGCCCCCTTGCGCGATCATGGCGTAGGCCTGGGTGAGCTCGAGCGGCGAGAGGCTCCCCGCGCCGAGGCTCAGCGTAAGATCGTCCGGCAGTTCGGCGGTGATGCCGAGCTTGCGCGCCATCTTGAGGATGCGGGCGACGCCCACCTCGCGGGCCACGCGCACCGCCGCGCTGTTGAGCGAGCGGGCGAAGGCCTCCTCGACCGTGACCTCGCCGTAGTACTTGCCGTCGTAGTTATCGGGGCTCCAATCGCCCACGGTGACCGGCGCATCGAGCACGCGCTCGGTGGGCTTAAGCCCGTGCTCGAAGGCCGCGAGATAAACGATCGCCTTGAACGCCGAGCCCGGCTGACGGAAGGCCTGGGTGGCGCGGTTGAACGGGCTTTCGCGGTAGTCCTTGCCGCCCACGAGGGCCAGCACCGCGCCGTCGGGGGCGAGCACCACGAACGCGCCCTGCCCCACCGCGGCATCGGGCCCCGCCTCGGCCAAGCCGGTCCGCAGGACCTCCTCGGCCAAGCGCTGCAGGCCTGGATCGAGCGTGCTCAAGACCTCAAGCGCGCCGTGGCCGGGGCCCACGAAGCTCGGCACCTGATCGAGCACCCAGTCGGCGAAGTAGCGGGCGCCCGAACTCGCCGCGACATCGGCGCTCAAGGGCGCCGCCTTGTCGAACGCCTGGGCCGCCTCGTCCGTCGTGATGAAGCCGGCATCGACCATTTGCGCCAGCACGGTTTCGGCGCGCTCGCGCGCGAGCTTGGGATCGCGCGTGGGCGCATAGCGCGAGGGCGCCTTCAGAAGTCCGGCCAAGAGTGCGGCCTCGCCCAGCGTGAGCGCGCCGACCGGTTTCTTGAAGTAGCGCCGCGAGGCCGCATCGACCCCGTAGGCGCCGGCGCCGAGATAGACGCGGTTGAGGTAGAGCGAAAGGATCTCTTCTTTGGAGTAGCGGCGCTCGAGCAGGAGCGCGAGCAGGCTCTCCTCGATCTTGCGCTTGACCGTGCGCTCGGGCGAAAGGAAGGCGATCTTGGCAAGCTGCTGGGTGATCGTGCTGCCCCCTTCGACCACCTCGCCCGCCATCACATTGCGATAGGCCGCGCGCAGCACGCCGAACGCATCGACGCCGCCGTGGCTGAAGAAGCGGCGGTCCTCGGTCGCAAGCACCGCCTCGACGAGCCGCTTCGGCAGG
>CAZVZP010000016.1:2018-23771 GCA_964631625.1 uncultured Hyphomicrobiales bacterium
CGTATCCCCGGTCTGGTTGCCGTAGCGCGCGATAAGCGAGCCGTCGGCGGCGAGCACGCGCACCGCGGGGCTTAGGGCGGGGCCTTCGAGGGTGTCGATCGAGGGCAGGCCGGAGGCGAAATAAACGAGCGTGCCGAAGACGCCGACGGCGAGCCACAGGAGCACCGTCGCGAGGTTGCGCAGCCGGCGCCAGCGCGAGCGACGGCCTCTGCTCTTGCGCGCACGGCCATCCCCGGCCGCGGCCGGCGCGCTGCCCTTGGCCTCGCGCGCTGCTCCGCGGCTCTTGAACCGGGGATCGGGATAGAGCGGTTCGCGCGCCATGGCGTTTGGTTACGGCAAGCCGCGTGGGGCCGGTGCGTTCAAGATTGGGAAGGCCCGCGCCAGCGGCCCCGCGGGGCGGCCCAGCGCGCGAAGCCCCCGCTCAGACGTCGAGATTGACCACTTTCAGCGCGTTCGTCTGGATGAACTCGCGCCGCGGCTCCACGTCGTCGCCCATGAGCGTCTCGAACAGCTCGTTCGCCTCCTGCCCGTCGCGCACGCGCACCTGAAGCAGCAAACGGGCGTCGGGATCGAGCGTGGTCTCCCAGAGCTGGCCCGGGTTCATCTCGCCCAGGCCCTTGTAGCGCTGGATCGTCAGGCCCTTGCGCCCGGCGGCCATGACCGCTTCGATAAGCGCCGTGGGCGAGGGCACGGGCGTCGCTTCGTCCTTGCGCTTCAAGACGGGCGGATGGTCGGGAATGCCGTAGATCGCCTGGAGCTTGCCGGCGAGCGCGTCGAGCCGGCGCGCCTCGGGCGTCACCGCAACCGTGCGGTCGACCACGTGGGTCTCGGTGACGCCGCGCACGGTGCGAGTGAAGACGAAGTTGCCCTCTGCGTTCGCCTCCCCGTGCCAGCCCCGCTCGATTTCGGCGCTCAAGGCGTCGAGCCGGCGCGCGATGTAGGCCGCCGCCGCCTTGGCCTTCCCGGCATCGCCCATGATCTCGGGGTTCAGCGCGGCGGCGATCGCCGCCTGCTCGACGATCTTGCGATCGACGCGCCGGATCAGCGCGTGCACGAGCTGGGCGACGCTGCGCGCCTCGTCGACGATTTGGCGCAGATCGGCCCCCGCCTGCTCCTCCTCGATCAGGCGGCGCGGGTTCGCGGGATCGATGCGCTTGACGCTCAAGACCGTGTCCTCGAGCGCGGTCGTGATCAGATACTCCTCGAACTCGCGCTGATCCTTCTTGTAGGTCTCGCTTGCGCCCTTCTTCACCTTGTAGAGCGGCGGCTGCGCGATATAGAGGTAGCCCCGTTCGATGAGCTCGAGCATGTGCCGATAGAAAAACGTCAACAACAGCGTTCGGATGTGCGCGCCGTCCACATCCGCATCGGTCATGATGATGATCTTGTGGTACCGCAGCTTCTCGATGGCGAAGTCTTCCGTGCCGATGCCGGTGCCGAGCGCCGTGATGAGCGTGCCGATCTCGACCGAGCCCAGCATGCGGTCGAGCCGCGCGCGCTCGACATTCAAGATCTTGCCGCGTAAGGGCAGCACCGCCTGGAAGCGGCGGCTGCGGCCCTGCTTCGCCGACCCGCCCGCGGAATCGCCTTCGACCAGAAACAGCTCGGCGCGCGCCGGATCGCGCTCCTGGCAGTCGGCGAGCTTGCCCGGCAGGTTCGAGACATCGAGCGCGCCCTTGCGCCGCGTGAGCTCGCGGGCGCGCCGCGCCGCCTCGCGCGCGGCCGCCGCCTCGATCGCCTTGTTCAGGATCGCGCGCGCCTCCTGCGGGTGCACCTCGAACCATTCGCCGAGCCGATCCGCCACCACGCTCTCGACCACGGGGCGGACCTCGGAGCTCACGAGCTTCTCCTTGGTCTGGCTCGTGAACTTCGGATTCGGCACCTTGAGCGAGAGCACGCAGGTTAGGCCCTCGCGCATGTCCTCGCCGGTGAGCGCGACCTTCTCGCGCTTCGCCAGGCCGCTGCTGCCGATGTAGGTGTTGATGGTGCGGGTCAAGGCCGCGCGGAAGCCCGCGAGGTGCGTGCCGCCGTCGGGCTGCGGGATGTTGTTCGTGAAGCACAGCATGGTTTCGTAGTAGCTGTCGTTCCACTGCAACGCGCAATCGATGATGGTGTCCTCGCGCTTGCCCGAGAAGGCGATGGGCGGCGCATGGAGCGCCTGCTTGTTGCGGTCGAGATAGGCGACGAAGGCCTCGATGCCGCCCTCGTAGCGCATCGTGATCTCGACCGGCTCCTTGGCCCTAAGATCGGTCAACATCACCGTCAGTCCGGGGTTGAGGAACGCGAGCTCGCGCAAGCGGTGCTCGAGCCGCTCGACGCTGAATTCGACCGAGCCGAAGACCTTGGTCGAGGGGAAGAAGACCACCTCGGTGCCGGTGCGCCCGACCGCCTCGCCCACGACGGCGAGCGGCGCCTCGGGATCGCCGTCGTGGAAGCGCATGAAATGTTCCTGGCCCTGGCGCCAGATGCGCAGCTCGAGGGTCTCGGACAGCGCGTTCACGACCGAGACGCCGACCCCGTGCAGGCCGCCCGCGACCTTGTAGATGTTCTGGTCGAACTTGCCGCCCGCGTGCAGCCGGGTCATGATCACCTCGGCCGCCGACACGCCCTCCTCCTTGTGGATTCCGGTCGGGATGCCGCGTCCGTCGTCGCGCACCAGCACCGAGCCGTCGGGGTTGAGTACGATGTCGATGCGCGTGCAGTAGCCGGCGAGCGCCTCGTCCACCGCGTTGTCCACGACCTCGAACACCATGTGGTGCAGACCCGAGCCGTCGCCGGTATCGCCGATGTACATGCCCGGACGCTTGCGCACGGCATCGAGCCCGCGCAGCACCTTGATCGATTCGGCGCCATATTCTTGGGCCGCTTTCTCGGCGGAGGCCTTCGCCTTGTCTTCGGATGCGAGAGTGCTCACGCCATCATCCCTTCGGGGCTCCGTCGAAACGAATCGACCCTCGCTCGAGCTCGAGGAAGCGGGCGCGGCCCTCGAGCGCGGTGAAGGGGCGCCGCTCGGTGCCGGTGAGCCAGACCTGGAGGTTGAGCGCGACCAGCTCGTCGAACAGCATGGCGCGGCGTAAGGGGTCGAGATGGGCGGCAACCTCGTCGAGGAGGAGCACGGGCGGCCGCCGGTGACGCGCCGCAAGGAGCCGAGCATAGGCGAGCAGCACCGCGATCAGGAGCGCCTTCTCTTCGCCGGTGGAGCAGAGCGCGGCCGAAAGCCCGTTCGCCCGGTTCGTGGCCGAGAAATCGCTGCGCTGGGCGCCCTCCGAGGTGCCGCGCTGCGCATCCTCCTGCCGGCGCGCGGCGAAGAGAGCCTTAAGCTCGTCCTCGACCGCGAGCGCCGGCCGCGCCAAAAGCCGCTCCTCGGCGCGGCCCGCGATCGCGAGGCGGGGCCGCGGAAAGAGCGCCGAGGCCTCCTCCAGCTCCGCGTTCAGGCGCGCGATCAGCTCGAGGCGAGTGGCGGCGATCGCCACCCCTTGCTCGGCGAGTTCGCGCTCGAGCGCGTCGAGCCAGAGGGGATCGCAGCGCCCCGCGCGCAGCAGCGTGAGCCGCTCGCGGCGCGCGCGCTCGTGGCGCGCGAGGCGGCGCGCGTGCTCCGGCTCGAGCCCGAAGGCCAAGCGGTCGAAGAAGCCGCGCCGCGCCGCGGCCGCATCGGTGAACAGCCGATCCATCTCCGGGGTGAGCCAAGCAAGCGCAAGCGCCTGGGCCAGCGCACCGGCGCTCTTCTCGAGCCGGCCGTCGATCTTGACCAAGCGCCGGGCGCGCACGCCGTCTGCCGCCGGCAGGTGGCCGGTGCCGAGCACGACCGGACCCTGCGGCCCTTCGACCTCGGCGGCCACCGTCCAGGGGTGGCAGAGCCCTTGCTCGTCGCGCCGGTCGGGTTCCTCGAGGCCGGCGTGGCGCAGGCCGCGCCCCGGGCTCAAGTACGACAGCGCTTCGATGAGGTTGGTCTTGCCGGCGCCATTGGGGCCGACCAGCACGATCGGGCCCGGCGAGGCCTCGAGCCTCAATTCGGGGTAGGAGCGGAAATCGTCGAGCGTCAGACGGCCGATCCAGAGCGAGGGCCTTAAGAGCGGCGCGGCCGGCGCAACGGGTGCGGCGGCGATGCGGGAGGACATCAGGCCGACGCCGCCACTCATACCCGCATCGGCATGATGACGTAGAGCGCGCCCGAATCGCCCGAGTCCCGCACGAGCGCGGGCGAGGTGCCGTCGGAAAACCACAGCGAAAGCGTCTCGCCCTTGACCTGGGCCATCATGTCGAGGACATAGCGCGAGTTGAACCCGATCTCGAGCGGGCTGCCCTTGTAGACCGCGTCGATCTCCTCGCTCGCGCTGCCGTCGTCGGGGCTGCTCGCCTGGAGCGTCACCTTCTTGGGCTCGATCCCGCGACTTCTCGGTCGAGATCGTCGAGACGCGATCGACCGCCTGCTCGAACTCCCGCGCGCCGATTTCGAGCACCTTGTCGTTGCCCTCGGGGATCACGCGCTCATAATCGGGAAAGGTGCCGTCGATCAGCTTGGAGGTCAGCACGATGTCATCGAAGCCGAAGCGGATCTTGGCGTCCGACAGCTCGATCTTGACCTCGCCCTCGACCTCATCGACGAGCTTGCGCAGCTCCTGCACGGCCTTGCGCGGCACGATGACGCCCGGCATCTTTGCCGCGCCCTTGGGCAGCTCGGCCTCGACGCGGGCCAAGCGGTGCCCATCGGTGGCCACCGCGCGCAAGCACTCGCCGCCCTTCCCGTGCGCGGCATGGAGGTAGATGCCGTTCAAGTAGTAGCGCGTCTCCTCGGTCGAGACGGCGAAGCGCGTCTTGTCGATCAGGCGCTTAAGCTCGGCGGCCTGGAGGATGAACTGATGGGGCAACTCGCCCTCGGCCATGACCGGGAAGTCGTCGACGGGCAGCGTCGGCAGCGAAAAGCGCGAGCGTCCTGCGATGAGATTGACCCGGTCATCGGCGCCCGCTTCGAAGCGGACCTGCGCGCCCTCGGGCAGCTTGCGCACGATGTCGTACATCGTGTGGGCTGGAACCGTCGTCGCGTGGCGCTGGGCGACCTCGGCCACGACCCGCTCGACAATGGCGAGGTCCATGTCGGTCGCGGTCAAGCGCAAGGCGCCATCCGCGCCTTCGAGGCGCACGTTGGCGAGAATAGGGATCGTGTTCCGCCGCTCGACCACGCTCTGGACGTGGGCCAGGGCCTTGAGCAGGGCCGCGCGCTCGATCGTGAATTTCATGGCTCCCGACGCTGACTCTCCTGCATTTTCGTTGCGTTTCCGGCCTCCGGCGCGGGCCGCTTGCGCAGACGCGAAAGAGGGGCCCCGAACGGGGCCCGAACACGGCAATTAAGTATAGCAAAAGCGGGCCTGCGCAGCACCAATTTCGGCCCCCCGCGCAGGTCGCAAAGCCTCCCGATCCGCCGCCTCGCCCGGCCCGGGTCGCAGCCCCGCCAAGGCCTAGAGCAGCATCCGGTCAGTTGGAATCGCTTTCAGCGATCCAACGACCGGATAAAGCTGCTCTATCGTCTTTAAATCTAGAGCAATTTCATCCACTCAGATTGAACCGGACGGTTCAATCTGAGTGGATATTGCTCTAGCGCTCGAGCATGCGCCGGATCAGCTCGATGTCCTCCGAGAGCTCCGCGTTGGCCTCCTTGAGCTGCTCGATCCTGCGCACGGCGTGCATGACGGTCGTGTGGTCGCGCCCGCCGAACTTGCGACCGATCTCGGGCAGCGAGCGCAACGTGAGCTGCTTGGCGAGGTACATGGCCACCTGGCGGGGCCGCGCGACGACGCGGGCCCGGCGATGGGAGAACATCTCGGCGAGCTTGACGTTGTAGTGCTCGGCGACCCGCTTCTGAATCTCCTCGATGGTCACCCGCTTGTCGCTCGCGCGCAGGAGATCGTGCAGCACCTCCTGCGCCATCTCGAGGCTCACGGCCCGGCCCACCAGCGTCGCGTGGGCCACCACCCGGTTGAGCGCGCCTTCGAGTTCGCGCACGTTCGAGGTGATCTTGTGGGCGAGGAACTCGAGCACGGCGGTGGGCACGATGCCCTTCTCTATTTGTGCGGCCTTGCTCTGCAGGATGCCGAGCCTGAGCTCGTAGGTCGTCGTGTGGATGTCGGCGACCAGGCCCCAGCCGAGGCGCGAGCGCAGGCGATCCTCGAGTCCCTCGAGATCGAAGGGCGAGCGGTCGGCCGAGATGACGATCTGCCGGTTCTGATCGACGAGCGCATTGAAGGTGTGGAAGAACTCCTCCTGCGTGCTGTCCTTGCCGCCGATGAACTGCACGTCGTCGACCATGAGCACATCGACCGAGCGGAAGCGTTCCTTGAACGCCATCGTGTCCTGGAAGCGCAGCGCGCGGACGAACTGGTACATGAATTTCTCGGCCGAGAGATAGATCACCCGGCGCGCCGGATCTCGCCGGCGGATGTGCCAGCCGATCGCGTGCATGAGGTGGGTCTTGCCTAAGCCCACGCCGCCGTAGAGGAACAGGGGGTTGAACGGGACCGCATCCGACTCGGCCACCCGGCGGGCGGCGGCGTAGGCGAGCTCGTTGGGCTTGCCGACGACGAACTGGTCGAAGGTGAAGCGCGGATCGAGCGGCGCGCTCATCTCGAGCACCGCCTCCTCCGCGGCTGGAGCCGCCGGCCCCGGCGCGGGCGCCGCCCCGCGGGCGACCGGGCCCTCCAAAGGTGCCGCAGAGGCCAGGCTGTCGTCCACCCGCAGGTCGATCTCGACGATCGAGGGATCCTCCACCTGCCACGCCTTCAGGATGCGTTCCACGTAGCGCTGGGCCACCCAGTCGCGGGTGAAGCGCGAGGGCGCGAGCAGCCGGAGCCATCCGCCCTCGATCGCGCCCAGCTCAAGGCAAGCGAGCCAGTTGCGATAGGCGGTTTCGCCGAATTCGGCCTTGAGCCGCGCGCGCACGCGCTCCCATGCTTCCGCACGCATCGTCGCGGACGGGCTCACAGAGCACCCCCAAGCATGCACGAGGCACGACGTAGTTTCGCGATGTCGAGATGAGCGCAAATGCGGGGAGTGGTTTCCGTACGACGGTGCGGTGCCAGCGCTGCCACGATCCCGCGTTCCATCGGCGATCGATCTCCCGTACGGCCGGAAGTGGGACCGGAACACGCGGACGGCTTCGCCTTATCCACACAGACGGCCGCACCGATGAACCGGTGGCTCTTCCTGTTGCAGTCCCCCTGCCGTTGCCTCACCCCGGCGGTGCGGCCCGCTTATCACGACGCACGGTCGGGGACGGTGCGCCGCCTGCATCGCTCGCGCGGATCGCCATGGTGTGAACGGCGAAGCTAGACTAATGCGAGCGGCAGTTTCCTGACAATGGGTCTCTAAAGGGGAGCGCAAAAATTTCTTGGCACAACGATTTTCCCTTGATTCTTTTACCGAGATGATTCCATGCGCGCGAGCGGCCCCGCGCCCCGGCAACGATCATGCCCCGCGCGGCTCTCGCGGTCCGCTCGAACGCTTAGCGATAATGAATTGGAATCGCGCGCAGAAAAATCGCGCGCCGAATTTCGAGCCTATGCGGCGCCCTCGCGGCGCGGCGCGATCGCCTTGATTCGGCGCACCAGCCGCGACATCTTCCGCGCCGCGGCGTTGCGGTGCACCACGCCTTTGCGCACCCCGCGCGCCATTTCCGGCTCGGCCTCGCCTAAGGCTTGGCGCGCGATCTCGGGGTTTCCGGCGGCGATGGCATCCTCGACCTTGCGCACGAGGGTTCGAATGCGGCTCTTGCGCGCACGGTTGACCGCCGTGCGCCGCTCCGTCTGACGGATGCGTTTCTTCGCCTGCCTCATATGCGCCATGATTCGGACTCCCTACCTATGCTCTGCCCACCGAAAGGCTTACGCCCTGGCGTCGCGAACGCCGGGGCGGCGTGTTATAGCCCTGGCCCTTGCGCACCGTCAATCGCGCGCAAGACATCGAAGAGGCGCGCCAACCGGCACCCACACGAAGCCTCACCCGGGGGCCCTACCGGTTCTTGTAGGCCGGTTTGCGCTTCTCGATGAAGGCGCGCATGCCCTCGGTGCGATCCTCGTGGGCGAAGGTGGCGTAGAAGGTCTCGCGCTCGAAGCGAATCCCTTCGGCCAACGTGGTTTCGAACGCTCGATTGACCGCGGCCTTGGCTTTCATGAGCGCGGGCAGCGACAGCTCGGCAAGCCGCGCTGCCACCTTGAGCGCCTCCTCCAACAATTGATCGGCCGGCAGAATTCGGCTCACGAGGCCCGCCCGCTCGGCCTCGGCGGCATCCATCGGGCGGCCCGACAAGATCATCTCCATGGCTTTCGACTTTCCGACCGCCCGCGTCAACCTTTGGGTGCCGCCCGCGCCCGGGATCGTGCCGATGGTGATCTCGGGCTGGCCGAAGGTCGCGCCCTCGGCCGCCAGGATGAAGTCGCACATCATGGCGATCTCGCAGCCGCCGCCGAAGGCAAAGCCGTTGACCGCGGCGATGATCGGCTTGCGCACGCGCGAAATGCGCTCCCAGGGGCCAATGAAGTCGCCGTGATAGGCGTCGGCATAATCCTTTTGGACCATCTCCTTGATGTCGGCGCCGCCGGAAAAGGCCTTGCCCGAGCCCGTGAGCACGATGGCGCCGATGCCATGATCGTCCTCGAACGCCTCGAGCGCCTGGTCGAGCTCGGCGATGAGCGCCGAGTTGAGCGCATTGACCGGCGGGCGCTTGAGCGTGATCACGCCCACCTTGCCCCGCGTTTCGACCGCGATGTTCTCGTAGCGCATGATGTTCCTCGTTGTTCTCCTTCAAGAGCCCCGGACGGATAGGGGTGGGTTACTGCGGCGCCGGGGAGAGCGAGAAATGGACCCCGAGCCGCCCCTCCCCCTCCTCGGAAAATTCGATATGCAGATACTCCCCCTCGCGCAGATATTGACGCGGGCCCGCGACGCTCCAACCGAGCTGCGGCAGCGTCTGATCGTAGAAGGCCTCGACCGCCGCCACCGTAACCTCACCCGCCGCCAAGGCCTCGATCAATCGGCCCCCCGGGGTGTCGAACGCTAAGCTCTCCCCCGGCACCTCCTCGAGGCCCGGCATCAACGGCAGATCCTCGGCGCCGGAGAGGAAGCGCACGTCCTCCGCCCGCGCCGAGGCGAGGGCAGACGCGCCGATCAGAAGCGCAAGGAGGCACAGCGAGCGGCGGACCATGGCAAACGACCCTAGAGCGTTATTTGGCGAAGTGGAATCACGGATGAGCGTCAAAATTGCCGATGCCCCCCACCCCGGCCCTCCCCCACGAGGGGGGAGTTTCTTATTTCGTCTTCCTCCCCTCGCGGGAGTGGTTGGGGGATGCTTCCACTTAATCCAATTGCGCTCTAACGCAGGCGTAGGCCTCGATCAGCGTTGCCGTTTGGCGCAGTAGAACGTCGAGCGGTTGCTCTGGACGATGCGCCGGATGCCGTGCCGACAGTCGCAGCCGGGGCACGGCTTTCCGGCGCGGCCATAGACCGCGAAACGGTGCTGGAAGGCGCCGAGCTCGCCGTCGGATTGAACGTAGTCGCGCAAGCTCGAGCCGCCCGCGGCGATGGCCTCCTCGAGCACGCTCTTGATGGCCTGCGCCAGGCGCTCGGCGCGCACGCCTTTGACCGAGGAGGCGAGACGGCGAGGCGAGAGGCCAGCGCGGAACAGGGCCTCGCAAGCGTAAATGTTGCCCACCCCCGCAACCACCCGTTGATCGATCAAGGCCGCCTTGATCGGCGTGCGCTTGGCCTTAAGGCGCCGCAGCAGCGCCGCGCCGTCGAACGAGGGATCGAGGGGCTCGGGACCGAGCCCTTCCAGCAGCGGGTGGTTTTCGAGAGCCGATTTCGGGCACAGAGTCATCAAGCCGAAGCGCCGGTGGTCGGAATAGACCAGCCTCGTGCCCTCCTCGCTCTCGATCAGCACATGGTCGTGGGGGCCGGGTTGGCGCGGCGCGCCCGAGGCTACGACCAGGCGTCCCGACATGCCGAGGTGCAGGATCAACACGTTGCCGTCGTCGAGTTCGGCCAGGATGTATTTGGCGCGCCGGCCCACTCGCTCGACCCGCCGACCCTTAAGCCGTTCGGCGAAGCGCTCGGGCAAGGGCAGGCGCAGATCGGCACGGCGCACCATGACGCGGGTCAGCCGGCGCCCTTCGAGGCGCCGCGCCAGGCCACGGCGGATGGTCTCGACCTCCGGCAATTCGGGCATCGCAGCCCACCATAGCGTTTCCTGCAAACGGCGCGCTATGGTGGCCGCGATGATCCCTCACGACGACGCGCGCCGATCGAAGCGCCGCGCCGACTTCGGCTTCAAGACCGTGTCCGAGAGCGAAAAGCCGGGGCTGGTCCGCGCGCTGTTCGACAATGTCGCGGCACGCTACGACCTGATGAACGATCTCCTGAGCGCGGGCGTCCACCGGCTGTGGAAGGACGCGCTCGTCGATCTCCTCGAGCCCCGGCCGGGGCTCGCCTACCTCGACGTCGCGGGCGGCACCGGCGACATCGCGCGGCGCATCGCCGAGCGCCTGAGCCGGACCGAGACCCCATCCTCGATCCTCGTGCTGGATTCGAGCTCGCGCATGATCGAGGAGGGCCGCTCGCGCGCACTCGATCGCGGCCTTCTGCATGGCCTTCGCTGGGTCTTGGGCGAAGCGGAGCGCCTGCCGCTCGCGGAACGCTCGATCGACGCCTATACGGTGGCCTTCGGCGTGCGCAACCTGACGCGTATCGACGAGGCGCTGGCCGAGACTTACCGGGTGCTCAAGCCGGGCGGGCGCTTTCTGTGTCTGGAATTTTGCCCGGCGGTCCACCCGGCGCTCGCACCCCTTTACGAGGCCTACAGCTTTCGCCTCGTGCCGCTCCTGGGCGCGCTGGTGCAGCACGACCGGGCATCCTACGAGTACCTGGTCGAGAGCATCCGCCGCTTTCCGCCGCCCCAGCGCTTTGCCGCCATGATCGAGGCCGCAGGGTTATCGCGGGTCAGGGTGCGCAAGCTCTCAGGCGGCATCGCGGCGCTCCATTCCGCCTGGCGCCTCTAGGTTGACGAACCTGGCGCCTGCGCCCGCCGCCGGGGTTGAGCCAAACCCTGGACTCCAGAGCGCATTTTCCGGGTTCGTTGTGTGGTATCATTCTACAGCCGCATTCAACGAGTGTGAGCCATGTTGACGGGCCGGCGCATTCTCCTGATCGTCACGGGCGGCATCGCCGCCTACAAGAGCCTCGAGGTGATCCGCACGCTCAAGGAGCGGGGCGCTCTGGTGCGCTGCGTGCTGACGGAGGCCGCGCGGGAGTTCATCACTCCCTTGAGCGCCGAGGTCCTCTCGGGCGAGCGGGTGCATAGCGAACTTTTCGCCCCGACCGCCGAGAGCGAGATGGGCCACATCCGACTCTCGCGCGCGGCCGACCTCGTGGTGGTGGCCCCGGCCAGCGCCGACTTCCTGGCCAAGATGGCGCACGGCCTGGCGGACGATCTGGCCACAACCCTGGTGCTCGCCACCGACAAGCCGGTGCTCGTGGCCCCGGCGATGAATGTGCGCATGTGGGAGCACGCGGCCGTGCAACGCAATCTCGCGGCCTTGCGCGCCGCGGGCATCCTCTTCGCCGGCCCGGAGGATGGGGCCATGGCCTGCGGCGAGTACGGCATGGGCCGCATGACCGAGCCCGCGAGCATCGTCGCGGCGATCGAGACGTATTTCACGAAGCCCGGGCCGCTCGCCGGCGTGCACGCGCTCGTGACCTCCGGCCCGACCCACGAGCCCATCGACCCGGTGCGCTTCATCGCCAACCGCTCCTCCGGCAAGCAGGGCCACGCCATCGCCGAGGCGTTCGCCGCGCTGGGTGCCGGGGTCACGCTCATCGCCGGACCGACCGCGTTGGCCGATCCGCCGGGTGTCGCCACCGTGCACGTCGGCACCGCGCAGGAGATGCTCGCCGCGTGCCGCGCGGCTCTGCCCGCGGACGTCGCGGTGTGCGCCGCCGCCGTCGCCGACTGGCGGGTGGCGCAGATTTCGGCGGAAAAGCTCAAGAAGACCAAACGCAACCGGCCGATGCAGCTCGAGCTCGCCGAGAACCCCGATATATTGGCAACGCTGAGCGAGCCAAAGGCCGCCCGCCCGCGGCTCGTGATCGGCTTTGCCGCCGAGACCGAGCGGCTGATCGAGCACGCGAAGGAGAAGCTCGCGGCCAAGGGCTGCGACTGGATTCTAGCCAACGACGTTTCGGCGAGCGTGTTCGGCTCGGAGCACAACAAGGTGCATCTGATCCGCCGCAATGGCGCTGCGCCCTCCGTCGAGGAGTGGCCGGCGATGAGCAAGGCCGAGGTGGCGCGTTGGCTGGCGGAGCGCGTGGCGCAGGCGCTCGCCGCACGGCCCTAAAGGGGCCTTGGGCCGGCGCCGTGAGCACAAGGGTGAGCGTGTTGCTCGAGCGCCTGCCCCACGGCGAGGGTCTCGATCTGCCGAGCTATGCAACGCCCGAGGCCGCCGGCATGGACCTCCCAGCGGCAGTCGCGGAGGCGGTCGAGATCGCGCCGGGCGCCCGCCTGCTCGTGCCCACGGGTCTGCGCCTCGCGTTGCCCGAGGGCTACGAGGCCCAGGTGCGCCCGCGCTCGGGCCTCGCGCTGCGGCACGGCGTGAGCGTCTTGAACGCACCCGGCACGGTCGATGCCGATTACCGCGGCGAGGTCATGGTGCTGCTCGCGAACCTGGGCGGCGAACCCTTCACGCTCGAGCGGGGCATGCGCATCGCGCAGCTCGTGATCGCACCGGTGGCCCGCGGCGAGCTTCGAGTCGTGCCCACGCTGCCCGAGAGCCGGCGCGGGCCCGGCGGCTTCGGCTCGACCGGGCACTGAACGGCAGCCGGCGATGCTCAGGCCCTCGCGCCGTCTCATCGCAACGCTCGAGGCCGTGCTCGATATCGCGAGCAACGAGGCGGGCCGGCCGGTGCAGAGCAAGGACATCATGCGCCGCCAGAGCATCCCCGAGCGCTATCTCGAGCCCGTGATGCAACGCCTGGTTCACGCCGGCTTGCTCGCGGGCGTGCGCGGTCCGCGCGGCGGCTACCGCTTGGCGCGCGAGCGGCGCCGCATCAAGCTCGCCGAGATCGTCCGCCTGGTCGAGGCCATGGATCGTGAGAACGCGGACGAACTCTCGGCGCTGGGCGAACGGGTCATCCGGCCGCTGTTGGAGGAGCTCGGACGGGAGCTCGACGCCAAGCTCGAGACCATCACGCTCGAAGACCTATGCCGGCGCGCCGAGGCGAGCGGCATCGAGAGCGAGGCGCGCGCCCGTCTCGACTTCTCGATCTAAAGGGCGAGGCGAGGGCGTGCCAGCCGTACCCGACTCCGCCACCGCTCTCCGGGAACGCATCGCCCCCTCGGTGCTCGAGACGATCGGGGGGACGCCCCTCGTGCGGCTCAATCGCCTGCCGCGCGAGGCCGGCTGCGGCGCCGAGATCCTGGTCAAGCTCGAGTCCCTCAATCCCGCGGGCTCGAGCAAGGACCGCATCGCCCGAGCCATGATCAAGGAGGCCGAAGCCAAGGGCACACTCACGCCCGACACCGTCGTCATCGAGGCGAGCTCGGGCAACACGGGCGTTTCGCTCGCCTGCGTGTGCGCGGCCAAGGGCTATTCGCTGATCCTCGTCACGCCCTCGAGTGTCTCGCAGGAGCGGCGCCGGCTGCTTCGCTTCTTCGGCGCCGAGGTGCTGTTGACGCCCGAGGAGCTGGGCATGCGCGGCGCGACCGAGCGGGCGGACGCACTGGCTTCGACGCTGCCCAACGCACTGCGCCTCGATCAATTCGCCGATCCGGCCAACCCGCGCGCCCACGAGGAGACGACCGCGGAGGAGATCTGGCGCGACTGCGCCGGCCGGCTCGACGCGATCGTGTGCGCGGTCGGCACCGGCGGCACGCTTACCGGAATCGTGCGCCGGCTCAAGCCCCGCGCCCCGCAGCTCTACGCCGTCGCGGTCGAGCCCGCCGACTCGGCCGTGCTCTCGGGCGCTCTCCCCGGCCGCCACAAGATCGAGGGCATCGGCCCAGGCTTCGTGCCCAAGACCCTCGAACGCGCGCTCATCGATGAGGTCATCGCCGTGCGCAACGTGACCGCCTTTGCCACGGCGCGAAGGCTGGCGCGCCTCGAGGGCATCGGCGCCAGCGTCTCGGCCGGCGCCGCGCTCGCCGCAGCGCTCGAGCTGGGCGCCCGCCCGGCCATGAAGGGCAAGCGCCTCGTCGTGCTGGCCGCGGCGCTGGCCGAGCGCTATATCTCGAGCGAGCTGTTCCATGACCGCTGACTTTCCCTTCACCGACCGGCAGCTCGAGCGCTATGCGCGCCATATCGTGTTGGCCGAGGTGGGCGGCGCCGGCCAGATCCGGCTGCTCCAGTCCAAGGTGCTGGTGATCGGGGCGGGCGGACTCGGCGCGCCCCTTCTGCTCTATCTCGCCGCCGCCGGGGTCGGCACGCTCGGCATCGCCGACCACGACCGGGTGTCGCTGTCCAATCTGCAGCGCCAGGTGATCCACAAAACGAGCGCGGTGGGACAGCCCAAGACCGAGAGCGCCCGCGAGGCCCTGGCGCAGGTCAACCCCGAGGTCACGGTCCGGGCACACGCGCTGCGCGTCGCCGCCGACAACGTGCTCGAGCTCATCGCGGGCTACGACATGGTGGCCGACGGCAGCGACAATTTCGCCACCCGCTTCCTGCTCAACGACGCCTGCTACTTCGCCAAGAAGACGCTCGTCTCCGCGGCGATCCTGCGCTTCGACGGCCAGCTCTCGACCTTCAAGGCCTATCTGCCGGGCGAAGACAATCCGTGCTACCGCTGCATCTTCCGCGAGCCGCCGCCGCCCGGCCTCGTGCCCTCCTGCGCCGAGGGCGGCGTGCTCGGCGCGATCGCCGGCGTCATGGGCTCGCTGCAGGCGACCGAGGTGTTGAAGGAGTGCTTGGGCCAGGGCGAGAGCCTCTCGGGCACGCTCGTGATCTACGACGCGCTCCACACCGAGTTCCGCAAGGTCAGGGTCCGACGCGATCCGGCCTGCCCCTTGTGCGGCGCGCATCCGACGATCCGCAATCTGTCGATCCACGCGCGCGCCGAAGCGGAAGTCTGCGAGACGGCGTAGAACCGGAAACCCGCGATGCCGAAAGCACCCCCACCCCGACCCTCCCCCGCAAAAGGGGGGAGGGAAGTCAATTGCGCCGCACGATTTCCCCGTTGATGGCGCAGGGGTATTGATGGGGCAGGGGTATTGCATTCGATGCGCGCGCTGGATTCGACACCCCACGACCCCCTCCCCCTCGATGGGGCAGGGTTGGGGCGGGGGCGATCGCTGGACCTGCGATAGTCGCACTTTGCAATGACGCAAGCGCCCGACAAGCTTTCGATCATCGTCTATTCGGGCGCCTTCGACCGGGTGCACTACGCGCTCGCGGCGGCGGCCTCCGCCGCGGCCATCGATAAGCCGGCGACCCTGTTCTTCACCATGGGCGCGCTGCGCGCGCTCAGAGCGAGGCGCCCCGACGGCCGGCCCGGCTGGGCCGATCTCGGCTTGAGCGAAGGCGCGGGCACGGCCGAGGTCCACGACCGCAAACTCGGCGAGCGCGGCGTCGCCCGCTTCGAGGAGCTCGTGCAATCCTGCGTCGCGCTCAAGGTCACCTTCATGGTGTGCGAGATGGGCCTGCGCGCGGAAGGCCTCGCGCGCGAGGAGCTGCGCACCGACGTTGCCTTCCAGGAAGGCGGGCTCGTCACGTTCCTGCGCGACGCCTCGGGCAGCGGCGCGATGCTGCTCGTCTAACCCTTCGGGCGCATGGTGGCGAACTCGCGCTCGCGCAAGGTCCGCCGGCGGATCTTGCCCGTGGGCGTCTTGGGCAGTTCGTCCACGAACTCGATGCGGCGCGGGTACTTGTAGGGCGCGGTGATGCGCTTGGCGTGCGCTTGCAGCGCGCGGGCGAGATCGTCGGACGCCGCGTAGCCCTCCTTCAAGACGATAAAGGCCTTGACCACCTCGCCCCGCTCGGCATCGGGGCTGGCCACGGCGGCGCACTCGCGCACGGCCTCGTGGCGCAAAAGCGCGTGCTCGACCTCGTTGGGTCCGATCCGGTAGCCGGCCGAATTGATCACGTCGTCGGCCCGGCCGAGATGGAAGACGTAGCCCTCGGCATCGCTCGCCGCGAGATCGCCGGTGAGAAAGAACCGCCCCTGCGCGTTCTCGACCATCGCCTCGGCCGTGCGCGCGGGCTCGTCCCAATAGCCCAGCATGAGCTGAGGGTTGGGCAGCTCGAGCGCAAGCCGCCCGGGCACGCCCGCGGGCACCGTGCGGCCCTCGTCATCGAGCACCGCCATGTCGACCCCGGGGAGAGGGAGGCCCGTCGAGCCGGGCTTGACCGGCCGGTACTTGGTGTTGGTCACCGTCATGAGCGTCTCGGTCTGCCCGTAGCCCTCGTGCAAGGGCACGGGGAAGCGGGCCCGCCAGGCGGCGTAGAGCTCCGCATCGACCGCCTCGCCCGCGGAGACCACGAGACGCAGCGACGAGGCGAGGCGTCCCGGCGCGGCGATCAGGCGGCGCAGTTCGGTCGCGGCGCCGCAGAACACCGTGACGCCATAGCGTTCGATGAGCATGAGCCGGCGCTCGGGCTCGAACGGGCCGTCGTAGAAGAAGGCCGCAACGCCCAAGCTCCAGGGACACAGCAGCACGCTGGTCGCGGCCTTGCTCCAGCCGGTATCGGCGGTGCACCAGACGAGATCGCCGGGTGCGAGGTCGAGCCAGAACTGCCCCGCGAAGCGCCAGCAATAGAGCCCGCGCGCCGAGATCGTGACGCCCTTGGGCGGGCCCGTGGTGCCCGAGGTGTAATAGATCGCCGCCGGCTCCTCGAGGCCGATCGCGGGCGGGGCGAACGACTCGGAGGCGCGCGCCAGCGCCGCCTCGTACTCGAGCCATCCGGGGGCGGGACCGAGCGAGAGCCGAAGCGCTAGGCCCTCGGATAGATCCTTGAACTTGGCGCAAGCCTCGGCGCGGCAGACCACGGCCCGGGCGCCCGATTGGCGAATGCGGAAGGCGAGGTCCTCGGCTGTCAGCATCTCGATCGCGGGCACCGGCACGGCGCCCAACTTGAGTGAGCCCACGAGCGCGATCTGCCATTCGGGGATGCGCGGCAGCATGATGAGCACCCGATCACCCCGCGCGATGCCGTGAGCCGCGAGCACGTTGGCGAAGCGGTTGGTTGCCTGTGCGATCTCGGCGAAGGTGAAGCGCCGCTCTTGCCCCGCCTCGTTGCACCAGAGAAGGGCGAGACGGCCGCCGTCGGCCGAGGCCAGGCGGTCGATCACATCCGCGCCGAAGTTAAAGTGCGTGGGCAGCGCCCAGCGGAACGTGTTGCGGATTCTCGGGTACTCGTCCACGAGGAGCGGTCCGGGAGCCGCCGACCTAGAGCATCGCGTCGATCACGCGGTCGGGCGGCTTGTGCCCATCGACGAAGGTCTTGATGTTGATGATCACCTTCTCGCCCATGTCGGTCCGCCCCTCGATCGTGGCCGAGGCCATGTGCGGCAACAGAACGACGTTCGGCAGCTTCAGGAGCTTGGGGTTGATCGCGGGTTCGTGCTCGAACACATCGAGCCCGGCGCCGGCCAGATCGCCCGCCGCGATCATGCGGGCGAGCGCGTCCTCATCGACCACTTCGCCGCGCGAGGTATTGACGATGTAGGCGTCCTTGCGCAGGAGTTTGAGCCGGCGGGCGGAGAGCAGGTGAAAGGTCGCGGGCGTGTGGGGGCAGTGGATCGAGACGATGTCGACGCGCGCGAGCATCTGGTCGAAGCTTTCCCAGAAGGTCGCCTCGAGCTCCTGCTCGACCGATTCAGGAAGCCGCCGGCGGTTGTGGTAGTGGACCGAGAGTCCAAAGCCGCGGGCGCGCCGGGCCACCGCCTGGCCAACCCGCCCCAGGCCCACGATGCCGAGCCGCTTGCCCCAGATGCGGCGCCCCAGGAGCGCGGTCGGGCTCCAGCCCGTCCACGCGCCCGAGGCGATGAGCCGCTCGCCTTCGACGAGGCGGCGCGGCACCGCGAGGATCAGCGCCATGGTCATATCCGCCGTGTCCTCGGTGAGCACGCCCGGCGTGTTGGTGACCGTGATTCCGCGCGCGCGGGCGGTCTTGAGATCGATATGATCGACGCCCGCGCCGTAGCTCGCGATCAGCCGAAGATTGGGACCGGCCTGCGCGAGCACGCGCGAATCGATGCGGTCGGTCACCGTGGGCACGAGGACGTCCGCCTTCTTGACCGCCTCGGCGAGCTCCTCGGGCGTCATCGGCTCGTCCGAGTTGCGCAGGTCCGTGTCGAACAGCTCGCGCATACGCGTTTCCACAGGCTCGGGCAGCCTGCGCGTCACCACGACGAGGGGCCTCTTCTGCTTGGGCGCGACCATACGAATCTCCCGGCGATGGGGCCCTTGCGGCGCGGCTCTTGCGCCACGGGCGCAAGCGGCGCGGGCCTGGGCCCTGTTTAGCAAATGCCACCGGTGGTTACAATCCGGCCCCCGCCTTCTCGCCCAAGCGAAAATGGTGTGCTATCAAAGCGCTCGCATCCGCCGCACGGCGCGTTACGAAGACTTGAGGACCCTGCCCAGATTGACGCCGGTGCCCGTGACGTTCCGCCTTTCCTTCGGCCTTCGCTTCTCGCGCGTTCTCATCCTCGCCGCGCTCATCGGCACGAGCGCGCCGGCGCTCGCGCAGTCGCTGGGCGGCAGCGGCCTGCCGCTGCCCCGCTTCGTCACGCTGCGCGCGGACGAAGCGAACTTGCGCGCCGGTCCCGGCACTCAGTACCCAGTCGAATGGGTCTATCAGCGCAAGGGGCTGCCGGTGGAGATCATCGCCGAGTTCGAGCACTGGCGGCGCATTCGGGATAGCGAGGGCACCGTCGGCTGGGTACACAAGAGCCTCCTGTCGGGGGAGCGCGGGGTGATCGTCGTGGACGGGATTCAGCCCCTGCGCGAGGCGCCCGCGGCGGAGGCGCCGCCCGTGCTCCACGCGGAGCCGGGCGTGATCGGCGAACTCCATGCCTGCACCGACGCCTGGTGCCGGATCGACATCGAGGGGCACACCGGCTGGATTGCGCGGCACGTGCTGTGGGGTGTCTATCCGGACGAGACCTACCCGAGCGAGTAGGCGCGCCGTCTAGAGCAGCATCCGGTCAGTTGGAATCGCTTTCAGCGATCCAACGACCGGATAAAGCTGCTCTATCGTCTTTAAATCTAGAGCAATTTCATCCACTCGGATCGAACCGGACGGTTCAATCCGAGTGGATATTGCTCTAGTCGGCGAAATCGGCAAGCAACGCCGCGCGCACCGCGGGTTGGATGACCGCGCGATGGGCGTAGGCCGGATGATCGATCGCGAGAACGGCTTCGACGCGCGCATCGCGGAAGCGCGCGATATCGCCCGCCGTGAAGGGGAAGCGCAGGAAGTGCACCGAGGACGCGCGTCCCTCGGGGGTCGAGCGCGGCTCGGAATCGGCGGGCACGGCCGCGATCCGCTCGGAGCCCAGCCGGAGGCTTACGCAGTGCTCCACGCCGCCCAAGCGGGCGAGCTCGCGCCCGCGGCGCGCCGGCTCGTCGATCTCGAACATGAGGGTGGCGACGAGCTCCGAGCCCTGTGGAATCAGCGGGTTGTAGGCCTCGAGCTCGTCTGCGATCTGGCCTTCGCCGCCGCCTTCGATGCGCAGCATCTCGTGCACTTGCCACCACATGGTGTCGTAGCTCTCGAAGGAGAAGGTGGCGAACGGCCCGACCTCGACGCGCCGGTTGCGGCGCGCCGCCGCGAGTCGTTCGCGCCGAACCGCGCGCTCGCGCTCGAACGCCTCGGGCGACAGCACGTCGGGCCA
Organism: uncultured Hyphomicrobiales bacterium; assembly: GCA_964631625.1. Taxonomy (GTDB): domain Bacteria; phylum Pseudomonadota; class Alphaproteobacteria; order UBA828; family JAPUJA01; genus CAZVZP01. The sequence goes on from CAZVZP010000016.1 coordinate 21,888, forward strand.
GGCGATCGCGCGCTTGGGGCTCATGGCGCAGCTTCATCGCCGAGCCCGTAGGAGAGCGCCATCAGCTCGATCGGATGATGGGCGCGGCCCGCGCGCGGCGGGGCTGGGCCTCTGCCGGGCTCGGACTTGAGCTTTTCCATGCCTTCGACAAGGTGGGCGGCCGCAAGCGGACAGGCCGAGGCGACGTAGGCCGAAGCCCTCTCGAGCGCTTGGCGGGCCACGGGCTTGCCCACCCGGACCGCGACCTCGTGGGTTGCGGCCTTGACGCCGAAGGTGCCGCCGTGGCCGGAACAGCGCTCGATCACGGCGAGCTCGGTCTCGGGGATGAGCCGCAGCATCTCGGCCGACTTGGCGCCCATGTTCTGCGCCCGCTCATGGCACGGCACCTGGGCCGTGATCCCGCCCGGAAGGGGTTTGAGCCCCGGCGCCAGGCCTTCGTTCCTGGCGATGTCGACGACGTATTCGCTCAGATCGAAGACATGATCGGCGAGCCGTTTGACTGCGTCGTCCTCGGGCAGAATCAAGGGCCACTCGAATTTCATCATGAGCGCGCAGGAGGGCACGGGCGCGATGACGGCGTAGCCCTTTTCGACATAGGCGAGCGCGGCGCCCGCAATGGTGCGCGCACGCTCGGCAACGGTCTTGAGATCGCCCTGTTCGAGCTTGGGCATGCCGCAACAGGCCGGGAAGAACACCTCGCTCTCGACGCCGTTGTGCGCGAGCACGCGGCGCGCCGCCTCGCCGATCGCGGTGTCGTTGTAGTTGAGGAAGCAGGTGGCGAAGAGCGCCGCCTTGCGGCCGAAGGCCGGGGCCTTCGTATTGACCGCAATCGCCTCCTCGCGCGCCCGCGCAAGAAACGTCCGGCTTTCGTAGCGCGGCAGACGAGCATCGGGATGAATGCCCGCGAGCCAGCGCAGGAGGGCGCGCGTCGGGCGATTCGATTTCCGGGTCGCCCAATTGGCGAGCGGCGCCAGGTGGCGCGCCAGCCGCCCGTTGGCCTCGGTCTCGGCCAGCCTGCGCTCGGCGAAGCCGAGTTCACCCTCGCGCAGGGCGAGCGCGCGATGGCGCAGCATGAGATGGGGAAAATCGATGTTGAACTCGTGCGGCGGCACATACGGGCACTTCACCATGAAGCACATGTCGCACAAGGTGCAGGCCTCGACGACGCGGGCGAAGCCCTTGCTCTCGACGCTGTCGAGCTCGCCCGTCTTCGACTCGTCGATGAGCTCGAAGAGGCGCGGAAAGCTGTCGCACAAGTTGAAGCAGCGACGGCAGCCGTGGCAAACATCGAAAATGCGCCGGCTTTCGGCGTCGAGCGCCTCGCGGTCGTAGAAGCCCTCGCTCCGCCAGTCGATCGGATGGCGGAAGGGCGCGCCACTCTTATCCTGTTCCATCAAGGGACCTTCCGCGAAACACACGATGCCTTGCACCGGGCGCGCGGCACCGCGTCGAGGGGCCGAGCCCTCGTCCCCTCGCTCATTCCCGGCGCCCGTGGGATCGAGCGCGCCGTGCGCCAGCGGCTCTTAAGAGCGTGCTACTCGAGGGTATCGAGCGCCTTCTTGAAGCGGCCGGCGTGCGACTTCTCGGCCTTGGCGAGCGTCTCGAACCACTCGGCGATCTCCTCGAGGCCCTCATCGCGCGCGGTGCGGGCCATGCCGGGATACATGTCGGTGTATTCGTAGGTCTCGCCCGCGATCGCGGCCTGGAGGTTCAGCCGGGTGTCGCCGATCGGCTTGCCCGTCGCCGGATCGCCGACCTCCTCGAGATAGGAGAGATGCCCGTGCGCGTGGCCCGTCTCACCCTCGGCGGTCGAGCGGAACACTGCGGCCACGTCGTTGTAGCCCTCCACGTCGGCCTTCTGGGCGAAGTAGAGGTAGCGGCGGT
>CAZVZP010000017.1:0-532 GCA_964631625.1 uncultured Hyphomicrobiales bacterium
GAAGGGCGTCGTGGGCAAGTTCGTCGAGTTCTTCGGGCCGGGCCTGGCCGAGCTCTCGCTCGCGGATCGCGCGACGGTCGCCAACATGGCGCCCGAATACGGCGCGACCTGCGGCTTCTTCCCGATCGATGCGGAAACCGTCGCCTATCTCAAATTCACGGGCCGCGAGCCCGAGCGCGTCGCGCTCGTCGAGGCCTACGCCAAGGCGCAAGGCTTATGGCGCGACGCCTCGACCCCCGATCCGCTGTTCACCGACGTGCTCGAGCTAGACGTGGGCCGCGTGGAGCCTTCGCTCGCGGGCCCCAAGCGGCCGCAAGACCGCGTGCGCTTGAGCGAGGCCAAGGGCGCGTTCGCGCGCGCGCTCGCGGAAACCCTGGGCAACGACGCGGGCGGCGCAGAATCGCGCATGGTCAACGAAGGCGGCGGCATTGCGGGGCCGCACGCGCCGACCGCCTTCGGGCGCCGCGTGCCTGTCGAGGGCGCAAACCATACGCTGGGCCACGGCGACGTGGTGATTGCCGCCATCACGAGC
>CAZVZP010000017.1:542-23432 GCA_964631625.1 uncultured Hyphomicrobiales bacterium
ATGCTGGCGGCCGGCGTGCTCGCGCGCAACGCGGTCGAGAAAGGCTTAAGGGTCAAGCCGTGGGTCAAGACCTCGCTCGCGCCGGGCTCGCAGGTGGTGAGCGAATACTTAAAGAAAGCGGGGCTGCAAGAGGCGCTGGATCAACTCGGCTTTGCCCTCGTGGGCTATGGCTGCACCACCTGCATCGGCAACTCGGGCCCTCTCTCCGAGCCGATCGAGAAGGCGATCGAAGAGGGCAACCTCGTGGTCGCGTCCGTGCTCTCCGGTAATCGAAACTTCGAGGGCCGCATCAACGCCTTCGTCAAGGCGAACTACCTGGCCTCGCCGCCCTTGGTCGTGGCCTACGCGCTCGCCGGGACTCTCAACGTCGATCTCGTGCGCGAGCCCTTGGGCAAGGACCGCGACGGCAAGCCAGTTTACTTGCGCGACATCTGGCCCTCGAACGCAGAAGTTTCGGCGACCTTGCGCGCGTCCCTAAGCCCGGAGATGTTCCGCGTCCGCTACGCCGACGTGTTCACGGGCGATGAGGTTTGGCGCGCCATCGCCACCGCCGAAGGGCTGACCTACGCCTGGGATAACGCCAGCACCTACGTCAAGCACCCGCCCTACTTCGAGGCCATGGCGAAGGCACCCGGCATAAGCCACGACATCAGAGGCGCGCGCTGCCTGGCGCTCTTGGGCGATTCGATCACCACCGACCACATGTCGCCGGCGGGCTCGATCAAGAAGGAGAGCCCGGCGGGCAAGTATCTCGTGGGCAACGGGGTCGAGCCGGCGGATTTCAACTCCTACGGCGCGCGGCGCGGCAACCACGAGGTCATGATGCGCGGCACGTTCGCGAACGTGCGCCTCAGGAACGAGATGGTGCCCGGCATCGAAGGCGGCGTGACCAAGCATTGGCCGAGTGGGGAAGCGATGCCGATTTACGACGCGGCGATGCGCTATAAGAGCGAGGGTATGCCGCTCGTCGTCGTTGCCGGCAAGGAGTACGGCTCGGGCTCCTCGCGCGACTGGGCGGCCAAGGGTACGAAGCTCCTGGGCGTCGTGGCCGTGATCGCCGAGAGCTTCGAGCGCATCCACCGCTCCAATTTGATCGGCATGGGCGTGCTTCCCCTCCAGTTCAAGGAGGGGGTAACGCGCAAGACGCTGAAGCTCGACGGGAGCGAGACCTTCGACCTCTTGGGGCTCTCGGGCGGGGTCAAACCCAAGCAGGAGATCACCTGCCGCATCGTGCGCGCCGATGGCTCGGTCGAGCACATCGCGCTTCTCTCGCGCATCGACACGGCCGACGAGGCCGAGTACTTCCGCCACGGCGGGATATTGCACTACGTGCTGCGGGGGCTGGCGAGCGCGGCGTAAGGGCATCCTGTTGGCATCACAGGGATAATGAATTCGAACTTGTTTCAGAAACCAGCCCATGCCGTACGTACCCTTAAGACTGAACATATCTGACCGGCCCCACGTGGAAAGATTCGTTAGAGGGCCGCTTGAGAGTCTCTATTTTCGCGACGTACACGACATGCTGCGCCTGCCCATAAACGCAACTGGAATCTTAGGAGGATGCAATTTCGCGATTGCGCACGTGCTACTCGCAGCGGTGAGCGGCCTCTCAACGACACTCCACAGTCCTGGCGCCGGCGGCGGAAGATATCAAAAAGCGTTCTGCAAGCTGCTCGTAAGCTTTTATCCGTGGGAAACGGAACGCGATCCCCCGAAGACAGAGGCCGACAAGGGTGAGCTCGCAAAAACTCTCTGGAAGGAATTCCGGGGACCTTTGACACACCATCTCGGGCTTTGGACGGAAGCGCGTGGCGGAGGAGCGCGGCGGATCCGCAACAGGGGATACTTCGTAACGTTCAAGCGCCTGACGGAACCTGGTGGCGACGGATTACGAGAGACCGCGGTCGAGCAGTTAGAGGGATCGGAAGCCTGGCCCTTCCCAGAATTCCAGCAAACACTTCTGATCAGTAAGGACACGAAGGTGCTGAAACTTGAACGTTTCTACTGGGGTATCCGCAGGACAGTTCTACGTCTATGCGCAGACAAGGAGCTTATGGGGCAAGCAGAAGCCTTTCTGAGCAGAGTGGAGAAATGAAGCATCCCAGTCAGCGAACACAATAGAGTTAAATTATGCAAGTACAGCACCTCACCCTCGGTACCCCACACCCGCGGTAACGCGGGAATCGAATTATAGATCAGACGGGCTCATTACGCCGCGCGGCGGCGCTTGATGCGCTCGATCTCGGGCCCCGCCACATCGCGCGCGGTCTCGAGGTCGTAGCGGTTCTGCAGGTTGAGCCAGAACTCGGGCGAGACGCCGAAGTGGCGCGCGAGCCTGAGCGCCGTGTCCGCCGAAATGCCGCGCCGGCCGCGCAGGATGTCGCTGATTCGGTTGGGCGGAACCTTGAGTGCCACGCCAAGCGCCCGGGCGCTTAGGCCCAACGGCACCATGAAATCCTCTTTCAAGATTTCGCCGGGGTGAATGGGCGTGAGCCTCCGTGTCATCACTTTATGACCATCGATCAGCGCCTTGCCGCGGTCCGGAGAGCATACCCGGTCTGGCAGATGGCCGGATTCGCCCGGCAAGCTGCATTGACCTACGCCTTTCTGGCCGCGAACTCCTTGCGCAATTTGTCTTCCGAAAGCCCGTAGCGGCCTGCGATCATGGTGAAGAACGGCTCCCAGTGGTTGTCGAGAACCTGAACCTGTTTGTCGCCTGAGCGCATCTTCTTGAAGCCGTTCTCGCCCGGAAGCCTGACCGACTGCCCAGGCCGGGGCTTGACCGCATGGATTGCGCGCACGAGGCGGTCCGAGCGCTCCTTGACCTTTTCGATCGGCCCGAAGTGCGAGGGATCGATGCACAGGTAATAGCTGCCGCCCACGCTCGTCTGACCCTTCTGCCGCACGAACTCGGTGAAGTTCGGGATGTCACAGACCGGAATGCCCAAGGGATTGATCACCGCCGTCATGCCCTCGTTCCACAAATTGAGCGCATAGGTGCGCGGGTTCTCGATCTGTCCGCCCCAATCGTAGTCCCAGATGCGGCCGTAGCCTTCGAACGGCTTCGCGTGCTTCTCCGCCTGGTCGGTGAGCTCGCCGGTCTCGGGGTCGATCAGCCACTTGCCCTTCATGGGCTTGTTCTGCAAGACCGCCTCTGCCACGTCGCCGTCGTAGAACTCGGCGAACTTGACGCTGGCCCAGAGCGGCGTCTCGCGCCCTCCCGGAATGATGGCATCGAAGGGCGGGGCCCCGAGCGCGTTGCTCATGCCACCATAAGGCGCGGTCAAAGGCGGCGTGTTGTTCGAGGTGAAGGCCACGAGGTCCTCTTCGTAGGCCATGTGGGCGAAGGCCGAGAAGCTGCCGGCGTCGTTGTGGTTGGCGCCGAACGCGATCGCGATGGCGTGCTGCTTGGCCTTGCCGATCGCACATCGCGCCATCTTGTCGAGCACGTAGTAGCCGGAGGACTTGTGGCCGTCGAACACGGCCCAGCTCGGGCCTTCGTTGACGAGCTCGGGTTCCGCCTTGACGTCGAGGTTGCCGGAGATAAGCGCGATGTCGAGCACCTCGTAGACGCCCAAGCCCTGGTTCAGCTTCTCGCCGCCCTGGCGGTGCGCAAAGCCGATCGCGCGCGCGACGATCGCCGCGTGCTCCTGGCTCGCGCCGGCCGCCGTGAACACCCGTTCGATGCAATATTCGATGAATTCGACGTTCTCGGTGCGCGTCTTGTTCCCCGGCATCGCCCCCTCCCCTTTCCGGATCACCCGTGCCGGATCGTCCCGAGATAAGGGCTCGGAGGCAAGGGCTCAACGACCTTGCGGGGATTTCGCGCCTACTCCGCGCTCACCGCTTGGCGCCCCTCGGCGAGGGGATGCGCGAGCCGGCCTAAGAGCTCCTTGGGGCAGACCTGGACGAAGCGGGCGCGCTCGAGGCGCCAGTTGGCGAGAATCTCCTGGGCGTAGATGGAGCGGGTCTCGCGCGCGTGCTCCTCGATCAGCCCTTTCAGCACGCCCTCCCAGTAGGCCGTCTCGGGCCTCTGCCAGACCACGGTGTCGTCGTTGACCTCGGCGCTGAAAGACCCGTCGCGGTCGTAGACGAAGGCCATGCCCCCCGTCATGCCGGCCGCGAAGTTGTGCCCGACCGGGCCCAGGATCACCGTGACGCCACCCGTCATGTACTCGCAGCCGTTCGAGCCGCAGCCCTCGACCACGGTTTCGGCCCCTGAGTTTCGGACCGCGAAGCGCTCGCCGGCCTGCCCCGCCGCGAACAGCTTGCCCGCGGTGGCGCCATAGAGGCAGGTGTTGCCGATGATCGTGTTCTCGTGGGTCTTCAAGGGCGAGGAGACGAGCGGGCGCACGACAACCATGCCGCCGGACAGGCCCTTGCCGACGTAGTCGTTGGCGTCGCCGAACACCTCGAGCTTCAAGCCCTGCACGGCGAAGGCGCCGAGCGACTGCCCGCAACTGCCGCGCAGCCGCACGGTGATGTGGCCGGGCTGCAGGCCCATCATCCCGTACTTGCGCGTGATCATCGAGGAGAGCTTGGCGCCGATCGCGCGGTGGGTGTTGCGCACCGTGTAGGTGAGCTGCATCTTCTCGCCGCCCTCGAGCGCAGGCTTGGCGTCGCGGATCATCTGGGCATCGAGGGTCTCGGGCACCTCGTTGCGCCCCTCGATGGCCGAGTGGCGGGGAAAACCGCCCGAGTCCGCCTGCACGAGGATGGGGTTCAGGTCGAGCGCGTCGAGGTCCTCGCTGCCCCGGCTCTTCTGCGAGAGGAGGTCGCAGCGCCCGATGATCTCGTTCAGCGAACGCGCGCCGAGCGCGGCCAGAATCTCGCGTACCTCCTCCGCGATGAAGGAGTAGAGGTTGACCACGCGCTCGGGCGTGCCCTCGAACTTGGCGCGCAGGTCTGGGTCCTGGGTGCAGACGCCGACGGGGCAGGTGTTCGAGTGGCATTGGCGCACGAGGATGCAGCCCATGGCGACCATGGCGGCGGTGCCGATGCCGAACTCCTCGGCGCCCAGCATGGCCGCGATCACGACGTCGCGGCCCGTCTTGATGCCGCCGTCGGCCCTGAGCTTCACCCGGTGCCGAAGCCGGTTGAGGGTCAACACCTGGTTGGCCTCGGCCAGGCCCATTTCCCAGGGCACGCCGGCGTATTTGATCGAGGACTGCGGGCTCGCGCCGGTGCCCCCCGCGTGGCCCGCGATCAGGATCACGTCGGCCTTGGCCTTGGCCACCCCGGCCGCGACCGTGCCGACCCCGGCTTCGGCCACGAGCTTGACAGAGACCTTGGCCTCCGGGTTGATCTGCTTCAAATCGTAGATGAGCTGCGCCAAATCCTCGATCGAATAGATGTCGTGGTGGGGCGGCGGGGAGATGAGCGTTAAGCCCGGCGTCGCGTGCCTGAGCCGCGCGATCATCTCGCTCACCTTGAAACCGGGGAGCTGCCCGCCCTCGCCGGGCTTCGCCCCTTGCGCGATCTTGATCTCGATCTCGCGGCAGTTGTTCAAGTACTCCGCCGTGACGCCGAAGCGGGCCGAGGCGATCTGCTTGATCGAGGAGTTGGCGTTATCGCCGTCGCTCCTGGGATGGAAGCGCTCGGGCCCCTCGCCGCCCTCGCCCGAGCAGCTCATGGCGCCCATCCGGTTCATGGCGATCGCGAGCGTCTCGTGCGCTTCGGGCGAGAGCGCGCCCAGCGACATGCTGCCCGACATGAAGCGCTTCCTGAGCTCGGTGATCGATTCGACCTCTTCCACCGGCGCCGGCTCGCGCAAGGGCCGCATCTCGAGAAGATCGCGCAGGTTGACGGGGGGCAGCGCGCGCACCCCTTCGGCAAACTTGCGGTAGAGCTGATAGGAGTCGCTCGCGACCGCGGTCTGCAAGAGGTGGATGAGCGGGCCGTCGAAGCCGTGCACCTCGGCCCCGTGCCGGTACTTGTAGAGCCCGCCGATGGGGAGGACCACCGGATGCTCGGCACGCGCCTTGCGGTGGCGCTCGAGCACGCGCCGCTCTATCCCCGAGAGCCCGATGCCGGAGATGCGCGAGGTCATGCCCGGCATGTACTCGGCGACCAGCGCGCGCGAGAGGCCCACGGCCTCGAAGTTGTAGCCGCCCCGATACGAGCTCATGACCGAGATGCCCATCTTGGACATGATCTTCAAGAGTCCTTGGTCGACCGCCTCCTTGTAGCGGCGCAAGCATTCGGCAAGGGATAAGCCCGGGAAGAGGCCGCGCGCGTGGCGCTCGGCCAGGGTCGCCTCGGCGCGGTAGGCGTTCACCGTGGTCGCGCCCACGCCGATCAGGACCGCGAAGCCGTGCACGTCGAGACATTCGGAGGAGCGCAGGTTGATCGAGGTGTAGGTGCGCAAGGATTGGCGCACGAGGTGGCTGTGCACCGCCGCGGCCGCCAGAATCATCGGGATCGGCGCGCGCGCGTCGCTGGCGCCCTCGTCCGAGAGCACGATGTGGGTGCAGCCCCCGCGCACCGCGTCTTCGGCCTCGGAGCGGATGCGCGCGAGCGCCGCCTCCAGGCTTTCCGTGCCATCCACGGGGAACGTGCAGTCGATGTCGGCCGCGGTCTCGCCCATGTATTTGCGCATCGCCGCGAACTCGGCGTTCAAGAGCACCGGCGTTTCGAGCTGCAGGAGCACGGTCTGCTCGCCGCTCTGATCGAGCACGTTGCCCAGGTTCCCGAGCCTCGTCTTCAGACTCATGATCCGGTACTCGCGCAACGAATCGATCGGCGGATTCGTTACCTGGCTGAAATTCTGCCGGAAGAAGTGATGCAGGCCCCGGTAGCGGCTCGAGAGCACGGCCAAGGGCGTGTCGTCGCCCATGGAGCCCACCGCCTCCTTGCCGGTCTCGGCCATGGGCCGCAGGATCAACTCGATCTCCTCCATCGTGTAGCCGGCGAGGCGCTGGCGAAAGCGCAGCTCTTGGCCTTCGTGGCGGACGGGCTCGGGCGCGTCGCGCTTGATCAGGCTGTCGAGGCGGACGATGTTCTTAGCCCACTCGCCGTAGGGGTGGCGCGCGCTCAAGAGGTCCTTGAGCTCGCGGTCGTGGTAGAGGCGACCGTGCTCGAGGTCGATGCCGATGATCTGCCCCGGGCCCAGGCGCCCCTTCTCGAGGATCTGCGTCTCGTCCACCGGCACCATGCCCGTCTCGGAGCCGACGATGAGGAAGCCATCGCCCGTGATCGTGTAGCGCGAGGGCCGCAACCCGTTGCGATCCATGCCGGCGATGATCCAGCGCCCGTCGGTGGCGCAGATGTGCGCCGGCCCGTCCCACGCCTCCATGACGCAGTTGCAGTAGCTGTAATAGTCGCGGTGCGCCTGGGGCATGTTGGTCTTGTGCGACCAGGAGTCGGGGATGAGCATGAGCTTGGCCTCGGGCACCGAGCGCCCGGCACGCACGAGCACCTCGAACACCGCATCGAGCGCGGCCGAATCGGAGCTCCCCGGCTGGATGAGGGGAAACAGATCGGCGTTGTGCGCCCCGAAGGCCTCCGAGGACATGCGCGTCTCGTGGCTCTTCATCCAGTTGATGTTGCCCTTGAGCGTGTTGATCTCGCCGTTGTGCGCGATCATGCGGAAGGGTTGCGCGAGCCGCCAGGTCGGGAAGGTGTTCGTCGAATAGCGCTGGTGGAAGATGGCGAAGCGCGATTCGAAGCGGGGATCGAGCAGATCCGGGTAGAACGCCGTAAGCTGCTCGGCCAGGAACATGCCCTTGTAGATGACCGAGCGGCAGGAGAGCGAGCAGATATAGAAGTCGCTGATGTGGGCGTCGAGCACGCGCCGCTCGATGCGCCGGCGGATGAGGTAGAGGTCGCGCTCGAACTCGTCTTCCGAGACGCCGCGGTCGTTCGCGATCATGATCTGCTCGATCTCGGGCCGCGTGGCGTTGGCCTTCTCGCCGATGACGCTCGCATCGATCGGCACCTGGCGCCAGCCGTAGATGCCGTGGCCGAAGCGCAAGATCTCGGTCTCGACGATGCCGCGCGAGACCTCTTGCGCGTTCAGGTCGGTCTTGGACAGGAACACCTGGCCCACGGCGAGCACGCCGGGACGCGCCTCATGCCCGGTGCGCGCGATGTGCTCGCGGAAGAAGCCCTGCGGGATCTCGACGTGAATCCCGGCACCATCGCCCGTCTTGCCGTCGGCGTCCACCGCGCCGCGGTGCCACACCGCCTTGAGCGCCGCGATCGCGGCCTCGACCACGCGCCGCCGCGGCCGGCCGTCGAGGCTCGCGATCAAGCCGACGCCGCAGCCGTCGTGCTCGAAGGCTGGATCGTAGAGGCCGAGACGCTGAAGCCGCGCCGCCTCGCCCTCGGCAACGATCAAGACGCTTTTGGCTTGCTCGGTGCGGTTCATGAGGCCGCCCTTAAGTGCGCACGATCAACCGCCGTCGATGGCTCACGCAAATAGGCGTCGATCGAGGCGGCCGCCTCGCGCGCATCCTTGATCGCCCACACCACGAGGGAAGCACCCCGCACGATGTCGCCGGCCGCGAACACACCGGGCAAGTTGGTCATCATGGTGCTCCAGTCGATCTTGACCGTGCCCCAGGAGGTCACCGCGAGCTCGGGCGCTCCGAACATCTGCGGCAAATCTTCCGGGTCGAAGCCCAAGGCCTTGATCACGAGATCGGCGGGAACGGTGAAGCTCGAGCCTTCGATCGGCACCGGCGTCTGGCGACCCGAGACGTCCGCCAGGCCGAGGTGCATACGCCGCGCGCGCACCGCCTCGATGCGGCCGTTGCCGAGGTAAGCCTCGGGGGATGCGAGCCAGACGAACTCGACGCCCTCCTCCTCCGCGTGTTTCACCTCGCGCTTGGAGCCCGGCATGTTGGCGCGGTCGGGCCGGTAGAGGCAGCGCACCGACTTGGCGTCCTGGCGCACGGCCGTGCGCACGCAGTCCATGGCCGTGTCTCCGCCGCCCAGCACCACCACATGCTTGCCGCGCGCATCGAGCGTGCCCTCCTCGAAGGCCGGCACCCGATCGCCCAGGCCCTTGCGGTTGCTCGCCGTGAGATAAGGCATGGCATGCACGATCGCATCGAGCCCGGCGCCGGGGGCGGCCAGATCGCGCTCCTTGTAGGTGCCGGTGGCGATGAGAACGGCGTCGTGTTCCGCGCGGAAATCCTCGAAGCGGACATCGCGCCCGATCTCGAAGTCGGTGCGGAAGACGACACCGGCGTCCGCGAGGAGGCGCGTGCGCCGCTCGATGAGCCACTTCTCGAGCTTGAAGTTGGGGATGCCGTAGATCAAGAGGCCGCCCAAGCGATCGTAGCGATCGTAGACGCAGACCCGATAGCCCATGCGCCGCAGCTGCTCCGCCGCGGCGAGGCCCGCGGGCCCGGCGCCGATGATGCCGACGGACTGCGCGCGCTCGGCGCGCGGCACCGGCGGCCTGACCCAGCCCTTCTCGAACGCGTGGTCGGTGATGAAGCGCTCGACCGCGCCGATGGTCACCGACTCGAAGCCCTTCTCGATGACGCAGTCGCCCTCGCACAGCCGATCGTGCGGGCAGATGCGCCCGCACACCTCGGGCATGTTGTTGGTCGAGGCGGCCATCTCGTAGGCCTCTTCGAGCCGCCCCTCGGCCGTGAGCATGAGCCAGTCGGGGATGTTGTTGTGCAGGGGGCAGTGGATTTGGCAGAAGGGCACGCCGCACTGCGAGCAGCGGCCCGCCTGCTCGGCCGCGGCCTCGGGCCGAAACTCGCCGAAAATCTCCTCGAAATCCGTGCGCCGCACCGAGGCCGGCCGCTTGGTCGGCATTCTCTGGGGCAGAGTCACGAACTTGAGCGTTTTCCCGGCCATTCGAGGCTCCCCGGGGGCACGGCACTCAAGGCCGCACCCGGCGGAAATCTTAGGGTTCTTCAGTTTAGGTCACCTATGCTTACCAAATCTACAGACCGATAAGCCGATAGGCAAGGTCTAACCGAGTCGGCCCCGAGGAAAGGAGGTTTTCCGAAAATAATAGGACAATAATATTGTCTCAAAATCCGACTAGCTCTTGACGCGGGCCCTGCAAATGCCTCCCGAAATGGATGCAAAATCTAGCCGTGTCAACGGCTTGGCGTGGTGCTATAAGCGACGTTTCCGGCTCCGGGGGAAGCCTTGTCGCTCCTGCAGATCGTGGTTCTTGCCCTGGTCCAGGGCATTACGGAGTTCCTCCCCATCAGCTCCTATGGCCATCTGGTCGTGGTGAGCGATCTCGCCGGCTGGCCCGACCAGACGCTCAAGTTCGATATTGCGCTCCACGTGGGCACGCTGGCCGCGGTCATGGTCTATTTCTGGCGCGACCTGTGGCTGATCGGGAGCGCGCTGATCCGACCGCGCAGGCGCGGCGCCAAACCGGGCCGCCGCCTCGGCCTCCACCTCTTGCTCGCAACGTTGCCGGTGCTGCTTGCGGGCGGGCTCGTGCACAGCTACGTGCCGGAGACCTTCCTGCGCGATCCGCTGGTGATCGCGCTCGCGACCATCGTGTTCGGCGCGCTGCTCTACGCCGCCGACCGCTACGGCTTGAGGGTGCGGCGCCTCGAGCACATGACGCTCCGCGCCGCGCTCTTCATCGGCTTCGCGCAAGCGATCGCGCTCATCCCCGGCACGAGCCGGGCCGGCATCACCATGACCGCGGCGCGGCTCTTGGGCTTCGAGCGCGCGGCCTCGGCGCGCTTCTCGATGCTGCTCGCGATCCCGACCATCATCGCCGCCGGCGCGCTCGCGGCCCGCGATCTTTACCAGCTCGGCGACTTGACCGTGACCCGCGAGGCCGCGCTTGCGGCCGCGCTGTCCTTCGTGGTCGCGCTGATCTCGATCTGGGGGTTGCTCAAGTGGCTCGAGCGCATGAGCTTCACCCCCTTTGTCGTCTATCGCCTGCTGATGGGAGGAGCCCTGCTCGTCTGGCTCCTGGCCTAGAGCAGCATCCGGTCAGTTGGAATCGCTTTCAGCGATCCAACGACCGGATAAAGCTGCTCTATCGTCTTTAAATCTAGAGCAATATCCACTCGGATTGAACCGGACGGTTCAATCCGAGTGGATATTGCTCTAGCGGCGCCGCACGACACTAACCCAGGAGCGGCTTGAGGCCTCCGGGGCGGGGCCGGCCGAAACGGCCCAGATACGGCGGCACGGCGAGCTCGATGGCGGTCGGGACGATATCGAGGTCCTTGAAGCCGAGCGCGCCCTCGCTCACCACGTTGTCGCGCTCGAGGAGCTTGAGCTGATCGCGCGTGAGCGGGGCGAAGGGCAGCTTCTCCAGAAAAAACGCCGCCGCATAAGCGGCAAAAAAGGGCACCGGAATAATAGGCCGCTTGAGGCCGGAGAAGCGGAGCACGAGGCGCATCAGCTCGGCCATGGTGTAAACCGCGGGCCCGCCCAGCTCGAACGTCTTGCCCTCAAAGCCGGGCTCGAGCACGAAGCGCGAAAGCGCACGCGCCACATCGCCGACATAGACCGGCTGCATGCGATTAACGCCGGCATGGAACACAACGCGCGGAAACGGAAAATCGGCGAAGAGATCGACCCTAGGCCAGCCCTTGAAGAACACCGGCAGACCTCGTGACAGCCGCGCCATCGCGGCGAAGCGGTTGAAGAACTGGTCCTCGGGCCCGAACACGACCGCAGGCCTGACCACGGTTGCGCCGGGGAAGGCCGCGCGCACGGCCTCTTCGCCGGCCGCCTTGGTGCGCGCATAGGCCGATTGCGAGCGCGCCTCGGCGCCCAGCGCCGAGACGTGCACCAGGCGCGCGCAGCCCGCCGTCCGCGCCCCGCGGGCGATGCGCTCGGCGCCCAGCACGTGAACGGCCTGGAATGTGCGCCTGCCCCATTGGTGAAGGATGCCGACCAGATTGACCACCGCGTCCGCCCCTGCGATGGCCTCCACCACCTCGCGCTCGTTGCCGATGTCGGCCTTGACCGGCACGATCCGGCCCACGTCGCCAAGGGGTTTCAGGAACTTGGCGTCCTCGGGATCGCGCACCGCGATGCGCAACGTGGCGCCCGAGGGCGCCAGATGGCGCACCAGGTGGCGGCCCAGGAATCCCGAGCCGCCGAAGATCGTCACGAACGGAGCCGTCACGATCCTTCACTTAGCCGCTGGCTCAAGTTCCGGCAAGGCCTTCGCCGGCCGCGGCTGTTGACATCGGCGGACGCAATCACTAGTGACACTCTCGACCCTGCCCAGGTGGCGGAATTGGTAGACGCGCTAGATTCAGGTTCTAGTGGCCGCAAGGTCGTGGAAGTTCGAGTCTTCTCCTGGGCACCACCGATCTGCGTCGCGGCCGGCCGCGGCGTTCCTCGACTGCCACGCGGCGGAGCGGCCCTTGGCCATCCACCTGCATAAGGGCGACATCCCCCCGGGGCTGACCTTCGGCGACTGCGTCGCGGTCGACACCGAGACCATGGGGTTGAACCCGATCCGCGACCGCCTGTGCCTCATTCAGCTTTCGCGCGGCGACGGCGATTGTCATCTCGTCCAGTTCGCGAAGGGGCGCTACGAAGCGCCCCATCTCGCACGCCTGTTCACCGAGCACCGGATCGTCAAGCTGTTCCACTTCGCGCGCTTCGATGTGGCCACGATCAAACATCATCTCGGCGTGCTGTGCGAACCCGTCTATTGCACGAAGATCGCCTCCAAGCTCGCGCGCACCTTTACCGACCGCCACGGGCTCAAGGACCTGTGTCGCGAGCTCTTGGGCGTCGAGCTCTCCAAGCAACTGCAAAGCTCCGATTGGGGCGCCGAGGCGCTGTCCCCCGACCAGCGCGACTACGCGGCCGCCGATGTCCTCTACCTCCACCGGCTCAAGGAAAGGCTCGAGGAGATGCTGGCCCGCGAGGGGCGCGCGGCCTTGGCCGAGGCCGCCTTCGCCTTCGTGCCGGCGCGGGCGCTGCTTGATCTCGGCGGCTGGGCCGAGCTCGACATCTTCGAGCACTAGCGGTCTCGTTTCAACACATGAGTCCCCGATGACCCTCATCCTTCGAGACGCTCGCTGCGCTCGCCCTCAGGATGAGGGCCGATTTTGGGCCTCACCCTGAGGAGGCCCGAAGGGCCGTCTCGAAGGGTGAGGTCAGTCGCGGGGACCAAGTATTCGATTCGCACCACTAGCGGCCGAAGGCCGAGGGACCGGCATGCGAATTGACGGAGTCGCCCCGACCTCCCATACTTCGGGGTTGGCCATCCGCCGCATGAGCAAACAGGGCTTGGCTTTTCGCCCGATGCCGGAGACGGCGACGACAAGCGACAGAATTCCGGTCCACGCCGAGCGGGACTTGGCGGTGGGGCGGCGCGTGCTCGACCAGGAGGCCGAGGGCCTCAAGGCGCTCGCCCGGGCGTTGGACGTCCGCTTCTCGGACGCGGTCGAGATCCTAGCCGCGGTGGGCGACCGCATCGTGGTCACCGGCATGGGCAAGAGCGGGCATATCGCGCGCAAGATCGCGGCGACGCTCGCCTCGACCGGCAGCCCCGCCATGTTCGTGCACCCGGGCGAGGCGAGCCACGGCGATCTCGGCATGATTACGCCCAAGGACGCCGTGCTCGCGCTCTCGAACTCGGGCGAAACCGTCGAGCTCACCGACCTCGTGGCCTACACCCGCCGCTTCGCCATCCCGCTCATCGCCGTCGCCGGGCACCCCGAATCGAGCCTCGTCGAGGCGGCCGACGTGGCCCTCCTCCTGCCGGCGGCCGAGGAGGCCTGCCCCATGGGGCTCGCGCCCACGACCTCGACCGCCATGATGCTGGCCTTGGGCGATGCGCTGGCGCTGGCCCTGCTCGAGCGCAAGGGCTTTACGGCCGATGACTTTCGCGTGCTCCATCCCGGCGGCCGGCTGGGCACACGGCTCGTCAAGGTGGGCGACATCATGCACAAGGGCGAGGAGGTGCCAACGGTCACACCGGCGACGTCGATGGCCGAGGCGATTATCGAGATGAGCGGCAAGCGCTTCGGCTGCGTCGGCGTCATCGACGAGGCAGGGCGGCTCATGGGCGTCATCACCGACGGCGACCTGCGCCGCCACATGGCGCCCACGCTTTTGGCCCGGCGCGCGGAAGAACTCATGACGCGCGGGGCCAAGACGATCCGCAGCAACGCGCTTGCCGGCGAGGCGGTCAAGCTCATGAACACCAGCGCGATCACCTCTCTGTTCGTGGTCGATGGCCAGGGTCGGCCCGAGGGCATCCTCCACATCCACGACTGCCTGCACGCGGGGGTCGCATGAGCGCCCGAGGCGAGGCCCCGCTCGGCGCCGCGACGAAACGCCGCGGCCGCCTCGAGGGCCTGCGGCCGCGGCGTATCGGGCCGATTGCGACGCTGGGCGGCCGCTCGCGCTTGTTCGTCGCCCTCATGCGCTTCGGACTGCCCGCGCTCGCCCTCGCTCTCCTCCTCCTCGTCGTGGTCTGGCCGCTCGCCACCGGCAACCAGGAGGGCTTCCGCTTGAGCTTCATCGAGGGGGGACCGCTGGATGCCGGTCCCTTGCGCATGGTCAATGCGCGCTATCTCGGCGCCGACGAGCAGAACCAGTCCTATACGGTGACCGCCGATCAGGCGCTCCAGGAGACGGCCGAGGCCGATCTCGTCACGCTCATCAACCCG
This sequence comes from uncultured Hyphomicrobiales bacterium, assembly GCA_964631625.1. GTDB lineage: Bacteria > Pseudomonadota > Alphaproteobacteria > UBA828 > JAPUJA01 > CAZVZP01. Next base: position 15,131 of record CAZVZP010000017.1, read on the forward strand.
AAGGCCGACATCACGCTCAAGGACAACGGCTGGCTCGCGCTCACCGCCGAGCGCGGGCTTTACCACCGGGCGGCCCAAGTGCTCGAGCTCGAGGGCCGGGTCAACGCCTTCTCCGATTCGGGCTTCGAGATGCGCACCGAACGAGCGCGCATCGAGCTCGGCAAGGGCACGGCGGAAGGGCACGAGCCGGTCGAGGGCCAGGGCCCCTTGGGCGTGCTCAACGCGGCGGGCTTCCGCCTCATCGATGAGGGCCAGCGGATTCACTTCGAGGGGCCGGTCAAGCTCGTCATCTATCCGGCCGTCGAGGAGGGCGCTTGAGCCCGCGGGCCGTGTGGGGTCGAGGCGCAGCGGCCCGCTGGGCGGCGGCCCGCTGGGCGGCGACGTTCGTACTCTTGGCCGGCCTCTTTCCGGTGGCCGCCTCGGGTGAAACGCCGGGCGCCCCCGCGCACGACCCCGACCAGCCCATCGAGGTCACCGCGGACACGCTCGAGGTCGACCAGCAAAAAAGCCTTGCCGTCTTCCGCGGCAACGTCGATGCGGTGCAGGGCGAGATGCATTTGCAGGCTGACATCCTGACCGTCCATTACAGCGGGACGCAGAACGCCCAAGGCACGCGCATCTCGCGCATCGATGCCGAGGGCCGCGTCTTCGTGTCCTCGCCGAGCGAGACTGCGCAAGGGAACACCGGCGTCTACGACGTCACGGCGGGGACCATCCGGCTCGACGGCTCCGTGGTGCTCACCCGTGGCGAGAACGTGGTGCGCGGCGAGCAGCTCCTGATGGACCTCAATACGGGCTTAAGCCGCGTTGAGAGCGCGAGCCCGGAGGCCGGCGGCGAGCGCGTGCACGGCGTGTTCATGCCCGAGAACGAAGAGGTGCCGAGCGGCACCGAGGCAGCCCCATAGATGATAAAATTCAAGCCCAGGATCGAGCGCTGGCCGGCTCCGGACCCGCAGGCGAGCGCGGCAGGCCCGCGGCTCGTCGCCGACAACGTGGGGCTCGCCGCGCGCAACCTGGGCAAGCAGTACAAGAAGCGCCCCGTTTTGCGCGACGTGTCATTCTCGGTGCAGCGGGGCGAAATCATCGGGCTCCTGGGGCCGAACGGCGCCGGCAAGACCACGTGCTTCTACTGCGTCACCGGCTTGATCGCCGCGGACTATGGCACCGTCCTCTTCGACGGCCACGACATCACGGCGCTCCCCATGTATCGGCGCGCGCGCCTTGGCATCGGCTATCTGCCGCAGGAGGCCTCGATCTTCCGCGGGCTCACGGTCGAGCAGAACATCCGCGCCGTGCTCGAGATCAGCGAGCCCGTGCGCGACGTGCGCGAGACGCTCTTGGACGAGCTCCTGGCCGAGTTCGCGATCAGCCACCTGCGGCGCACGCCGGCGCTCGCGCTCTCGGGCGGCGAGCGGCGCCGCGTCGAGATCGCTCGCTCGCTCGCCACCAAGCCGGCGTTCATGCTGCTCGACGAGCCGCTGGCCGGCATCGACCCGATCGCCGTGGCCGATATCCGCAGCCTCGTCCTGCACCTCAAAGACCGCGGCATCGGCGTGCTGATCACCGACCACAACGTGCGCGAAACCCTCGAAATCGTCGACCGGGCCTATATCCTGCACGAGGGGGTGGTGCTCATGGAGGGCCAGCCCGGCGATATCGTGCGCCACGAGGAAGTGCGACGCGTTTACCTGGGAGAAAGGTTCAGCCTCTAAAAATTCTGGGTCCAGACCATGGCCCAGACCCCACGCCTCGAGCTCCGCCAGGGCGCCGCCCTGGTGATGACCCCGCAGCTCCAGCAGTCGATCAAGCTGCTGCAGCTGTCGAACCTCGAACTCGCCCAGTTCGTGGAGGGGGAGCTGCGCACCAATCCGCTGATCGAGCAAGCCGACGGCGAGGATGACGAGGACGGCGCCGCGGAGGCGGACGAAGCCGCGGTGAGCGCGGAGGACGCGGTCGAGGCCAACCTCCTTGGCGAGGGGCCCGCCGAGTCGCGTCACCAGGCCGCGGAGTCCCGCGGCTCGGGCGAGGCGAACCTCCCCGCGCCGGGCAAAACCTTGCGCGAGCACCTGATCGAGCAGCTCCACACCGACATCACCCACCCGATCGAGCGGCTGATCGGCCTTCACCTCATCGATACGCTCGATGAGACCGGCTACCTCACAACCCCCTTGGAGGAGGTTGCGGAGCGCTTGGGCAGCAGCGTCGCCGCCATCGAGCCGGTGCTGGGCAAGCTGCAACGCTTCGATCCGTCCGGTGTGTTCGCCCGAAGTCTGCGCGAGTGCCTGAAGCTTCAGCTCGAGGATCGCAATCGCCTCGAGCCCGCGATGGCCACCCTGCTCGACCATCTCGAGCTGATCGCGGCCGGGGCCTACGAGAAGCTCGCCGCTCTCTGCGGCGTCTCGCCCGAGGACTTGCGCCACATGCTGGACGAGCTGCGCACGCTCGCGCCCAAGCCCGGCCTCGCCTTCGACCCCGCGATCGTCCACGCCATCGTGCCCGACGTGATCGTCAAGGGCACATTTGACGGCTGGCACATTGAACTCAACGCGGCGACTCTGCCGCGCGTCCTCATCGACCACAGCTATTACGTGCGGCTCAAGGAATCGGCGCGCACGCGCGAGGACAAGGCCTACATCGCCGAGCGCTTCCAGTCGGCCAGCTGGCTCGTCAAGGCGCTCGATCAACGGGCGCGCACGATCCTGAAAGTCGCGCGCGAACTCGTGGCCCACCAGGAGGCGTTCCTGCGCCACGGCGTCGAGCACTTAAGGCCGCTCATCTTACGCGACATCGCCGACGCCATCGGCGTGCACGAGAGCACCGTGAGCCGCGTCATCCAAAACAAGTTCATGCTCACGCCGCGCGGCACCTTCGAGCTCAAGTACTTCTTCTCGACCTCGCTCGAGAGCTTGAGCGGGGGCGATGCCCACTCGGCGCAGGCCGTGCGCCACCGCATCCGCCAGCTCATCGAGGACGAGGACGCGGCTTCCCCCCTCTCCGATGTCCACCTCGCCGCCCGGCTCAAGGCGGAAGGCATCGGCATCGCTCGGCGCACCGTGGCAAAATACCGGGAATCCATGCGCTTAGGCTCCTCGGTCGAGCGCCGGCGCTTGAAAAAGGGGCGCCTCCTCCACAGCTAAGGCTTTAGCCCTGCGGCCCTTGACTTGGGCCGCGTGCGAGACCTACTTTGCGCGCGCTTCGGCGCGCCCGGTCCTTGAAGGCCTGGCGGCCACGCCGATCGGCCGTTGGCACGACGTTCCCCCGGCAAGCCCACAGCAGGCGGCGGCGAGTGCATGAACATCGTGGTCAAAGGCAAGCAGCTGGACGTGGGCGAGGCCCTGCGCCAGCGAGTGAGCGAACGCTTGAACGCGGGCATCAAGAAATACTTCGACCACGCGCTCGATGCGCAGGTCGTGTTCTCGCGCGATGCCCACCGCTTCACCACGGCGATCACGGTGCGCGCCGCCGCCGGCATCGCGGCGACGAGCCACGCGGCGAGCGATGATGTCCACGCCTGCTTCGATCAGGCGGCGGATCGGATCGAGAAGCAGCTCCGCCGTTACAAACGCCGTCTCGTCGATCACCACAAGAAGGCCCCCCAGCGCCGGCCCGAGGAGCAGCCCGCGCGGCAATACACGCTTGCCACCGAGACCCACGAGGACGAGGCGGACGAGCCCGCGAGCCTCGAGCCCGTCATCGTCGCCGAGCAGCCGGCGTCGATCGGCACCTACTCGGTGGGCGAGGCGGTGATGCACCTCAATTTGGCCGATCTGCCGGTGCTCCTGTTCCGCAACAGCGCCCACGGGCAGCTCAACGTGGTGTTTCGGCGCAGCGACGGCAACATCGGCTGGATCGACCCCGAGCGGATGAGCTGAGGCGGCAGATGGAGCCATGGATATCGCCGATCTCTTGAGCCTCGAGGGCGTGCTCCCGCGCCTGAAAGCAGCGAGCAAGAAACAGCTCTTGCAGGAGCTTGCGCAGCACGCGGCGACGCTCTCGGGGCTGGATGAGCGTCAGATCTTCGAGGTCCTGCTCGAGCGCGAGCGGCTCGGCACCACCGGCGTGGGCCGGGGCATCGCGATCCCCCACGGCAAGTTTGCGAAGCTCGAGCGCCTGATCGGCGTGTTCGCCCGGCTCGAGCAGCCGATCGGCTTCGATGCGGTGGACGACAAGCCGGTCGATCTGGTCTTCCTGCTGCTCGCGCCCGAATCGGCGGGCGCGGACCATCTCAAGGCGCTCGCCCGCATCTCGCGGCTCCTACGGGATGAGACGGTGTGCGCCAAGCTGCGCGGCTCGGAGAGCCGCGAGGCGCTCTACGCGCTGCTGACCGACGAGCGCGCCTCGCACGCGGCCTGAGTGCGACCACCCGGCTGCGCCGAGAACAGGAGCGCGCCGTGTCCGCGGAGGAACACGATGCCCTCCCTTCACGCCAGCTGTGTCGAGCTCGACGGCCGGGGGCTCCTGCTCCGCGGCCCGCCGGGCGCGGGCAAGTCGGACCTGGCCTTACGCCTGATCGAGGCGGGCGCGCGCCTCGTCGCCGACGATCGGGTCGTGCTCTCGCGCCGCGACGGCGCGCTGATCGCACGGCCGGCGCGGGAACTCGCCGGCCTTCTTGAGGTGCGCGGGCTCGGCGTCGTGAGCGTTCCCCATGTGCGGGAGACGGCGCTTCACCTCGTCGTCGATCTCGTGCCCTTAAGCGCCGTGGAGCGCCTGCCCGAGCCCGCGAGCGTGGTGCTCGAGGGAGTCTCGTTGCCGCTCCATGCCCTGTGCGCCTTCGAGGCCTCGGCGGTGGCCAAGCTCAAGCTCGCGCTCGCCCAGATCGAGCGCCCCGGGGCGCGGCCGCGCGCCACCGTACGCGCGTGACGGCCCAGCCGGGCCGGGTTCCACTCGTTCTGGTCACCGGGCTCTCCGGCGCGGGCAAGTCCTCGGCGCTCAACATGCTCGAGGATCTGGGCTTCGAGGCGGTCGACAATCTGCCGCTCTCCCTCCTCGCATCGCTCGCCGAGCCGCGCGCCGAGCAAGGCGGCGCGCTCGCGCTCGGCATCGACGTGCGCACCCGCGACTTCGACGCCGGCCGCTTCCTCGAGGCGCTCGAGCCGCTGCGGGCCAATCCGCGGCTTGCGGTGACACTGCTCTTTCTCGACGCCGACGACGAGGTGTTGAGGCGGCGCTTCACGGAGACGCGTCGGCGCCACCCGCTCGCCGCCGACCGGCCGGTTGCCGACGGCATCCGGCTCGAGCGCCACCGGCTCGAGCCGCTCCGGCAGGCCGCCGATCTCCTGCTCGACAGCTCGCGGCTCAAGCTCGCCGACTTGAAACTCGCGTTGAGCGAGCGCTTCGCCATCGAACGGCGCGCCGGCCTCTCGGTCTTCGTCACCTCCTTCTCCTACCGGAATGGGTTGCCGCGCGAAGCCGATCTCGTGTTCGACGTGCGCTTCCTCGCCAACCCGCACTACGAAGACGCCCTGCGCGAGCTCGACGGGCGCGACCCCGAGGTCGCCGTCTTCATCGCCGCCGATTCGTCCTATGGGCCGTTTTTTGCTAGGCTCCTCGCCATGCTGCTCTCCCTGCTTCCGGCCTACGAGCGCGAAGGCAAGGCGTATCTGACGATCGCCTTGGGCTGCACGGGCGGACGCCATCGTTCGGTGTTCGTGGCGGAAGGGCTGGAAAGGGCCCTCGCGCGAGAGGGCTGGCACGTGCGCGTGCGCCACCGCGATCTGCCGGCTTGAGCCGCGGGCGCTCCCGATGATTGGGCTGGTTCTGGTCACGCACGGACGCTTGGCCGAGGAGTTCGTCGCCGCCACCGAGCACGTGGTCGGCCCGCAGGAGAATCTGCGCGCCGTCTCGATCCGGCCCGAGGATGACATGGAGGCGCGCCGCCGGGAGATCCTGGCCGCGCTCGAGGCGGTGGATAGCGGGGAGGGCGTCGTTCTCTTGACCGACATGTTCGGGGGCACGCCCTCCAATCTCGCGATCTCGGTCATGGACCGCGGCAACGTCGAGGTCATCGCCGGCGTCAACCTGCCGATGCTCATCAAGCTCGCCACCATCCGCAAGACCGCAACGCTTGCCGAGGCCGTGGCCCAGGCGCAGGAGGCAGGCCAGAAGTACATCAGCGTGGCGAGCAAGCTGCTCGAGGGCGGCCGTGAACGATCGGATTGAGAAGGCCCCGGCGCACGCCCTGGTGCGGCCGATCGTGATTCGCAACCCGCTCGGCCTGCACGCCCGCGCCGCCGCCAAGTTCGTCAAGGCGGCGAGCGCGTTCGACGCCGAGATCACGGTGGTGCGCGATGACCTCTCGGTTTCGGGCAAGTCGATCCTGGGGCTCATGATGTTGGGAGCGGGGCCGGGCACGGAGCTTAAGCTGCGTGCGCAGGGGCCCGATGCCGCGCGCGCGCTCGAGGCGCTCGCGGCCCTCGTGAGCGATGGCTTCGGCGAAGACTGAGGCGGGTGCGGTGGCGGCCGAGCAGGCCTTCAAGGGCCAGGGCGTTTCGGCCGGAATCGCGATCGGCCCCGCCCACGTGGTCGAGCGCGGCTCGCTCGACGTGCCGGAATACACGCTCGATGAGGGTGGGGTCGAGTCCGAGCTCGCCCGCTTCCGCTCGGCCCTCGAGAGCGCCAAGCTGCAGATCAGGAAGCTCCAGCTCAAGTCGGGCGAGCTCCCGGCGGCGGCGGCCGAGGAGCTCGGCTTCCTGCTCGAAGCCCATCTGCAGATGCTCTCGGATTCGCGCCTCGTGCGCGGCGTCTTGGAGCGCATCCAGAGCCAGCGCGTCAACGCGGAAGCCGCGCTGCAGGCGGAGCTTGCCGGCATCGCCGAAGCCTTTGCGGCCATGGGCGATTCGTATCTCGCGGGCAAGATCCAGGACATCCGCGAGGTGAGCCACCGCCTGGTGCGCAACTTAAGCCAAGCGCCCTATCAGGCCTTCTCGAAGCTGCCGGAAGGCATGGTGATCATCGCCGAGGAGATCACGCCCGCTGATACCGCGCTCATGGACCCCAAGCGCATCGCCGGCTTCGCCGCGGCGTTGGGCGGCGCCGAGGGCCACACGGCGATCATGGCGCGCTCGCTCAACCTGCCGGCCGTGCTGGGCGTGCCCGGCCTGATCCGCAGCGTGCCCCCGGGCGCGTTCGTCATCATCGACGGCATCGCCGGCCGGGTGATCATCAACCCGCGGCCCGAAACCGTCGCCCGCTACCGCGCGCGCCAGGAGGAGGTCGAGCGCCAGCGGCTCCAGCTCGCGCGCCTGCGCGAGATTCCCGCGGTCACGCGCGACGGCGGCGCGATCACGCTTGAGGCCAATCTCGAGCTGCCCGCCGAGGCCGAGTACGCCCGCCAATCGGGCGCCGAGGGCATCGGGCTGCTGCGCAGCGAGTTCCTTTACATGAACCGCGACCGGCCGCCCTCCGAGGACGAGCAGTACCTGGCGGTGCGCCAGATCATCGAGACGATGAAGGGGTTGCCCGTCACCGTGCGCACCCTCGACGTGGGCAGCGACAAGCTCGTCTACTCGCTCGACACGGCGCTCGCGCCCAGTGCCAACCCGGCGCTCGGCCTGCGCGCGATCCGCCTCTCGCTCAAGGTGCGACCCCTGCTCGAGGCGCAGCTCGCCGCGTTCCTGCGCGCGGGCGCCCACGGCCCCTTGCGCATCCTCCTGCCCATGATCACGAACGCGTCCGAGGTCAGGCGCGTGCGCGAGGTGCTGGCGCGCGTGGCCGAGCGGCTTACGGCCGAGGGCCGCCCGATCGCCGATCCCCTGCCCCCCTTGGGCGCCATGATCGAGACGCCGGGAGCGGCGCTCACCGCCGACGCCCTGGCGCGGGTCGCGGATTTCTTCTCGATCGGCACCAACGATCTCATCATGTACACGCTCGCGGTCGACCGGGGCGACGAGCAGGTGGCGCAGCTCTACGATCCCTTGAACCCGGCGGTGCTCCGCCTCGTGCAGTTCGCCGCCGAGGCCGCGCGGCGCGCCGCAATCCCGGTCAACCTGTGCGGCGAGATGGCGGGCGATCCGCGCTACACGGCGCTGCTCCTGGGCCTCGGCCTGCGCTCGCTGTCGATGGCCGCGCCCAGCGTGCCGCGCGTCAAGCAGCGCATCCTTCGCCTGAACCTCGCCGAGGCGACCCGGCGCGCCCAGAGCATCATGGAGCAGTCGGACAGCGGCATGATCGCGGTGCTGCTCGACGACTTCAACGCGCTCGCCTAAGGCCCGTCGGGCACGGCGCTGGCGTGCCCTCGCGCCCCCGCCGCCGGGCTCCCGGCTTGTCCCCCGGCGCCTCGGGGTGCTTTACAGCGCCCCCCCTT
>CAZVZP010000018.1:0-21452 GCA_964631625.1 uncultured Hyphomicrobiales bacterium
ATCCGGTCGTTGGATCGCTGAAAGCGATTCCAACTGACCGGATGCTGCTCTAGGCGTGGCCCGATTCGCTCGCGAGATGGCCCAGATCGATGCCGATCTTGCGGATCGCCTGCGCCCACTTGTGGCCGATGTCGGAGCCGAACACGAGCTCCTCGTCGGCCGGGCAGAGCAGCCAGCCGTTGGCCTGGATCTCGGCGTCGAGCTGGCCCGGCGCCCAGCCGGCGTAGCCCAGCGCGAGCAAGCTTAGCGTCGGACCCTTGCCGCTCGCCATCGCCTTGAGCACGTCGACGGTCGCGGTGAGCGCGATCTTGTCGTCCACGACCATGGTCGCGTCGTGGACGTAGTCCGTCGAGTGGAGCACGAAACCGCGCGCCGATTCGACGGGGCCGCCGAAGTGCACGCGAATCGGGCGGCCCAGCCCGCCCGACTCGATCCCGAGTTGTTGCAGAAGATCGGGGAAGGTAAGCGAGTCGATCAGTTTGTTGACGACGAGGCCCATGGCGCCGTCGGCGGTGTGCGCGCAAATGTAGACGACGCTGCGGGCAAAACGCGGATCGCCCATGGCGGGCATGGCGATGAGCAGTTGACCGTCGAGATATCCCGATTGCGATGCCATAGCCTCATCATCCCTCGCGCGACGATACCGCCGTGCGATCGTTCGAATCATAGTCACACGCGAATCCAGGATCAAAAACAATTCTTAACAAATTTCGACCGACAACCCTTGCCCTCTTCGGGGTTTCGGGGGAATGCTGCCCGCTCAACGGTTTGGCGGGGCGCCGTGACGCCCGATGACGACGGCCTTGACCCTTCTCGTGCGAGGCCCGTGCTCTATAATGCTCCTCGAAAGAGCAAACCGGGCGCCCGCCTCCGTGCCACGGCTAGGGCTGCGGGCGTCGAGCGAACAAGGGGAGAGTGCAGCGTGACGATCAAAGTGGGAGACCGTGTGCCGGCGGTCAAGTTCAAGGTCCTCAAGGACGGCGATGTGGCGGAGGTCGATCTCGCCGAGCTGTCCAAGGGCAAGAAGATCGCGATCTTCGGCCTGCCCGGCGCGTACACGCCGACCTGCTCGGCCCAGCACGTGCCGAGCTACCTGAAGAACACCGAGGCCCTCAAGACGAAGGGTGTCGCGGCGATCGCCTGCGTCTCGGTGAACGATGCGTGGGTCATGAGCGCGTGGGGCGAGGATCAGAAGGTCGGTTCGGCGATCATGATGCTGGCCGACGGCAACGGCGAGTTCGCGCGCGCGACGGGCTTAACGCTTGACGCCCGGGGCTACGGGCTGGGCGAGCGTTCAACGCGCTTCTCGATGGTCGTCGAGAACGGGGTGGTCAAGGCGCTCAATGTGGAGAAGAACCCCGGCGAGATGACCAACACGAGCGCGGAAGCGATGTTAAAGCAGCTCTAGTCGACGGGTGCCCTTGCCGATACGGGGCGGGGGCGGCGCCGCTTGAGGGCCTTCGCCTTCGGCGCCCGCTCAAAGCTTACGAGGGCGTTCGCTCCGCTTCGTCGATGGCGCGATTGGCGATCCGGTCGGCCCGCTCGTTGCCGTCGTGGCCCGCGTGGCCCCTAACCCAGTGCCACGCCACGCCGTGAGTCTCGAGCAGCCGGTCGAGCCGTTGCCAGAGGTCGACGTTCTTGACCGGCTTCTTGGCATGGGTCTTCCAGCCGTTCTTCTTCCAGCGTTCGATCCAGCCGGTGATGCCGTCGCGCACGTATTTGCTGTCGGTGTAGAGGTCGACGCGCGCGGGCCGCTTCAAGGCCTCGAGCGCGGCGATCGCGGCCTTAAGCTCCATGCGGTTGTTGGTGGTCATGGCCTCGTAGCCCGACAGCTCCTTCTCGCGGCCGTCGTAGCGGAGCAGCGCGCCCCAGCCGCCGGGGCCGGGGTTGCCGCGGCAGGCGCCGTCGGTGTAGATCACGACCGGCGGCTTGTCGCGCACCCTCATGCGGCCTCGTCCAAGCCGTAGGCGCCGGGCCCGGCGACGCCCCGGTGGAAGCGCAGGATCTTGAGGAACTCGACGGGATCCTTGGGGCGCACGAGCGCGCCGTCCACCTGGTTGAGCCAGTCGTAGGCGCGGGTCAAGAAAAAGCGCAGCGCCGCGCCGCGCGCGAGCAGCGGCAGGCTCGCGCGCTCGGCCGGCGTCAAGGGGCGCTCCTTGCAATAGGCCGAGAGCATCAGGCGAGCCTTGGTGACATTGAAGCTCGAGTCGGGCTCGAAGCACCAGGCGTTGAGGCACACGGCCACGTCGTAGGCGAAGAAGTCGTTGCACGCGAAATAGAAGTCGATCAGGCCGGTGAGCCGATCGTCCTCGAAGAACACGTTGTCGGGAAAGAGATCGGCGTGAATGATGCCGCGCGGCAAGGCCGCGGGCCACTCGGCGCGGAGCGCGGCGTACTCGGCGTCGAGTTCGTCCATGAGCCCCGGCGCGAGCTCGTGCGCGCGCGGGCGCACGGCCTCGAGCAGGGTGCGCCAGCCTTCGACCGAGAGCGCATTCTTGCGCGTGGCCGCGAAGCCTTCGCCGGCGAGGTGAAGCTTGGCCAGCGCCTGGCCCACGGCGCGGCACTGGGGCGGCCTCGGGCGGTGCGGCGAGACGCCCCTTAAGAAACTCGTGATCGCGGCCGGCCGGGCGTTGAGCTCGCGCAGCACGCGGCCATCGCGCCCGTGCACGGGCCGGGGGCAGGGCACGCCGCGCAACGCGAGGTGCTCGATCAGCCCCAGGAAGAACGGCAGGTCCCGAGCATCCACCCGGCGTTCGTAGAGCGTCAGGATGTAGGTGCCCTGCTCGGTGATGAGCAAATAGTTCGTGTTCTCGACCCCCTCGGCGATGCCCTTGAAGGCGAGCGCGCGTCCGATCGCATACTCCTTAAGGAAGAGGGCGAGGCGATCGTCGGCGACTTCGGTGTAAACGGCCATCGCGCCATCCTATCGGAAGAGCTTAGGGCCAGCGAGCGGCTGAGCGTCTTGTCTCGGCTCGGGGCTCCGTCTAGAGTCCGCTCCCCCGGGCGAGCGTGCGGTTGGGCATGCTATCGATTCGAAGAGTGCACAGAGCCATGACCGAGCCGTTGCTGGCCCAGAAAGGCCCGTTCGAGACCCCGGTCGAAGCGGGCAAGGAGTATTACTGGTGCGCCTGCGGGCGGAGCAAGACCCAGCCGATCTGCGATGGCTCGCACAAGGGCACGGGGCTTGCCCCGGTGCGCTACGTCGCGGATAAGACGCGCACGGTAAACTTCTGCGGCTGCAAGCGGAGCGGTCGCAAGCCCATCTGCGACGGCACCCACTCGCGCCTGTAAGGCCGTGCGCTGGCGCCACGCTCTTGGCGTTGCTCTTGCGGCCTTGGGCCCGCTCCTCGTTGCCGGCTGCGCCGGCGATGAGCCCTACGCGGGCCCCTGTCCCGCCGTGTTCCTGCTCGAGGAGGCGCGCACGGCGGCGGTCTATCGCCCGGGCGGCGGGCGCGATCTTTCGGATGTTGCGTTCTGGCTCGAGCTCTCGGACCTCAAGTCCGCCTGCGGCTTCCGCGAAGGCCTGCTGGCCGGCGTCATCGATATCGAGGGCAGCGTGGTCGTGCGCGCCGAGAAAGGACCCGAGGCGATCGCCAACGCCGTGACCTTCGAGATCTTCTCCACGCTCGTCAATCGTGATGGCGCGGTGCTGCGCAAGGCGCTCTTTCCCGGCCTGGTGCGTTTCGCTGCGGGCCAATCGCGCGCCGCAACCGTGGTCGCCTTCGAGTCGGGCGTGGCGCTGCTCGAAGAGCACAGCGGGGACGACTACGTGGTGTTCGTCGGCTTTCAGTCGCCGGCCCGGCTTAAAGGCGCACCCTGACAGGGGTGGCCTAAGCGGCGCGCCACGCATCCCGTCGAGCCTTGACCCGCACGGTGGGCCGACTAGACTGGCGCGGTCGGGTTCGGCGAGGCCGCCTGACGTCCTTGCGGGAGAGACCGGCGTAAGTCCGCGTGACGGCGGCGCGCCGGCGCCGAAGGAGCAACCGCCCCGGAAACTCTCAGGCAAGCAGGACCGCAAGGGGCACAGTCACTCTGGAGAGCAGGCGCGGCTCGGGCTATGCCGCGTCTCACCGAAGGGGTAAACCGGATGCGGGTGGGGTTCAGGCCCGCGCTCGGCCAATCTTTCAGGTCCGAAGACAGAGGGGGCGCATGCAACCGTCGGAGCCGTCGGGCTCCGTCTGTCTCGAGTGGCTTCGGGGGATCACGCGTTGAGTTCATCCGGCCCGCAGAAGCGTGAATCGGCGCCGTTGCTGCGCACGCCGCTCGATGCGTTGCATCGGGAGCTGGGCGCCAAGATGGTGGCCTTCGCCGGCTACGAGCTGCCCGTCCACTACCCCGCCGGGATTCTCGCCGAGCACCGGCACACCCGCGAGCAGGCCTCGCTCTTCGATGTCTCCCACATGGGCTTCGTAGCCCTGCCCGAGCGCTCATCGGCCCGTGCGCTCGAGGCGCTCGTGCCCGCCGATCTGACCTCGCTTGAGCCGGGCGCCATGCGCTACACGCAATTCACGAACGAGGCCGGCGGCATCCTCGACGATCTGATGGCGACGCGCGGGGACGAGGGGATGTTCCTCGTCGTCAACGCGGCGCGCAAGGCCTTCGATCTTTCGCACCTGCGGGCGCGCTTGGGCGTCACCATCGAGCCGCGCGAGGACTATGCGCTGTTGGCGCTCCAAGGGCCGGCGGCGGCAGCCGCTCTCGCACGGCTGGCACCGAGCGTGGCCGGGCTCTCCTTCATGCACGCCGCGCGGATCACGATCCTGGGTGCCGAGGCACATGTTTCGCGCTCGGGCTATACGGGCGAGGACGGGTTCGAGATCGCGCTGCCGGGCGCTGCGGGCTTAAGGCTCGCACGCCGGCTTGTGGCGGAGCCCGAGATCAAACCCGCGGGCCTGGGCGCCCGCGACTCGCTGCGTCTCGAGGCGGGGCTGTGCCTCTACGGCCACGACATCGACGAGACCACGACGCCGGTCGAAGCAGGCTTGAGCTGGAGCCTCGGCAAGGAGCGCCTGCAGCGGGCCGATTTTCCGGGCGCTCGGCGCATCCGGGAGGAAATGGAGCGGGGGGCCAAGCGCCGGCGCGTGGGCCTTAAGCCCGAAGGGCCGGCGCTCGCGCGCGAGGGCGCGGCGATCGCCGATGCCTCGGGGCGCGAGCTTGGGCGCGTGACGAGCGGCGGCTTCGGCGCCACCGTAGGCGGCCCCATCGCGATGGGCTACGTGGAGGCGGCGGCCGCCGCGTTGGGCACGCAGGTTTCACTCGCGATCCGCGGCCGTGCCCATCCGGCGCGCATCGTGCGCCTGCCGTTCGTGCCCCACCGTTATCACCGGCGCTGATCATCGACCCACGAGACGCTGCGAGGAAGCGACATGGCGGAGCTTAAATACACCAAGGATCACGAATGGATCCGGCTCGACGGCGACATCGCCACGATCGGAATCTCGAACTACGCCCAGCAGCAACTCGGCGACGTGGTGTTCGTCGAGCTGCCCGAAACCGGCCGCAGGGTCGAGAAGGGCAAGGAAGCGGCGGTCGTCGAATCGGTCAAGGCGGCGAGCGAGATCTACGCGCCGCTGAGCGGCGAGGTCATCGAGATCAACACGGCGCTCAACGACGATCCCGCGATCGTCAATGGCTCGCCGCTCGATAAGGGCTGGTTCCTCAAGCTCAAGTTCGCGGACCCGAGCGAGCTCGATGACCTGATGGACGAGGCGGCCTACCAGCGCTACGTCGAAGGGCTCGCGTGATGCGTTATCTTTCGCTCACCGATGAGGACCGCGCCGCAATGCTCGAGGCGATCGGGGTTCCTTCGGTCGATGCCTTCTATGATGGAGTGCCGGAGCAGGCGCGGCTTACCCGCCTCGATGATCTGCCCGACCACGCGGGCGAACTCGAGGTCGAGCGCGCGCTCACCCGCCTGGCCTCGCGCAATCGTCCCGCGAGCGCGGGCCCGAGCTTCCTGGGCGCCGGGCTCTACCGCCATCACGTCCCCGCCGCGGTCGATGCGCTGATTCAGCGCGGCGAGTTCCTGACCGCCTACACGCCCTACCAGCCCGAGATCTCGCAGGGCACGCTGCACGTGCTCTTCGAGTTTCAGACTCAGGTCGCGCTGCTCTTGGGCATGGAGATCGCCAACGCCTCGATGTACGACGGCGCCAGCGCGGCGGCCGAGGCCGCGCTCATGGCGCGGCGCATCACCCGGCGCGATCGGGTGGTGCTCTCGGGTGCGCTCCATCCCCACTACCGCGCGACGATCGAGACCTACATGCGCTACTCGGGCGGCATCGTCGAATCGCTCGCCCCCGATGTCCGGGGCGCCGAGAACGCGGCCAAGGCGCTCGATCAGAAGACGGCCTGCCTCGTGGTGCAAAACCCCGGCTTCTACGGACAGGTGCGCGACCTCGAACCGCTCGCGCAAGCCGCGCACGATAAGGGCGCGCTCCTCGTCTGCGTCGTGACCGAGGCGGTATCGCTCGGACTCGTCGCTTCGCCGGGCGAGATGGACGCGGATATCGTGGCGGCCGAGGGCCAGTCGTTTGGCAACGCGCTCTCCTTCGGCGGTCCCACGGTCGGGCTGTTCGCCACCCGCGAGAAATTCTTGCGCCAGATGCCGGGACGGCTGTGCGGCGAGACGCTCGATGCCGACGGCCGGCGCGGCTACGTGCTGACCCTATCGGCCCGCGAGCAGCATATCCGTCGCGAGAAGGCGACGAGCAACATCTGCACCAACTCCGGCCTCTGTGCGCTCGCCTTCTCCATTCACGTGAGCCTCTTGGGCGAGGCGGGCCTTAAGCGTCTCGCGCGCCTCAACCACGAGGCGGCAATGCGTGCGGCGGAGCGCCTCGCCGCCGTGCCGGGAGTCGAGGTCGTCAACGACACCTTCTTCAACGAATTCACCCTGCGTCTCTCCAAGCCGGCGGCGCCGATCGTCGAGGCTTTGGCGGCGCGCGGCGTGCTCGCGGGCGTGCCGGTCTCGCGGCTCGAGCCCAGGCGGGCGGAGCTTGCCGATCTCTTGCTCGTCGCGGCGAGCGAGATGACCACGGAGGAGGAGATCGCCGAGCTTGCCGAAAAGCTCGCGGAGGCGCTGCGATGACGCCGCAGGCGCGTTCGACCTTCACCGGCAACCGGGCGCTGCAAATCGAGGAGCCGCTGATCTTCGAGCTCGACGAACCGGCTCGCTCGGGCGTCGATCTGCCGGAGCCCCGGGGCGGCGCGGACCGGCTGGGCGGGCTTTCGCGCCGCGGGCCGATCGGCCTGCCCGGCCTCTCCGAGCCCCAGGTGGTGCGCCACTACACCCGGTTGTCGCAGAAGAACTACGGCATCGACAGCGGGCTTTTTCCCTTGGGTTCCTGCACCATGAAGCACAATCCGCGGCTGGGCGAGACAATGGCCCGGCTGCCGGGCTTTGCCCACATCCATCCGCTGCAGCCGCAATCGACGGTTGAGGGCGCGCTCGCGCTCATGGCCGAGCTGTCGCGCTGGCTCTTGGCGCTCACCGGCATGAAGGCGGTCGCGCTCTCGCCGGCCGCGGGCGCGCACGGCGAATTGTGCGGCATGCTGGCGATCCGCGCCGCGCTCGAGGCTCGGGGCGAGGCGCGCCGCCTCGTCCTCGTGCCCGAATCGGCGCACGGCACCAATCCGGCCACCGCGGCGGCGCTCGGGTTTTCCATCGAGTCGCTGCCCGGCGATGCGCGGGGCCGCGTCGATCTTGAGGCGCTCAAGGCCCGGCTCGACGGCGATGTCGCCGCGCTCATGATCACCAACCCCTCGACCTGCGGGCTGTTCGAGGAGGCCATGCTCGAGATGGCCGAGGCCGTGCATGCGGCGGGCGGCTACGTCTACATGGACGGCGCCAATTTCAATGCGCTGATGGGCCGCGTGCGCCCGGCCGATCTCGGCGCCGACGCCATGCACATCAACCTGCACAAGACGTTCTCGACGCCCCACGGCGGCGGCGGGCCGGGCAGCGGGCCCGTGGTGTTCGCCCCATCGCTCGTGCCGTTCGCGCCCGTGCCCCTGCTCGTGGCCGAGGGCGATCGTCTGCGCCTCATCGAGGAGGCGGGCGAGGGCGCGGCGGCCCATTCCTTTGGCCGGCTCAAGGGCTTCCACGGCCAGATGGGCATGTTCGTGCGCGCGCTCGCCTATATCCTGAGCCACGGCGCGGACGGCCTTAAGCGCGCGAGCGAGGATGCGGTGCTCGCGGCCAACTACGTGCTGGCCCAGACCAAGGATCGGCTCTCGCCCGCCTACGAGGGCCTGTGCATGCACGAGTGCCTGTTCGACGACGGCTTCCTCAAGGACACCGGCGTCTCGACCCTCGACTTCGCCAAGGCGCTGATCGACGAGGGCTATCATCCGCCGACGATCTATTTTCCGCTGGTCGTGCACGGCGCGCTCCTGGTCGAGCCGACCGAGAGCGAGAGCAAGGCGAGCCTCGATCGCTTCATCGCCACGCTGCGCGCGCTGGCCGAGCGGGCCAGGAAGGGCGAGGCCGATTATTTCCACGAGGCGCCGCGCTTCGCGCCGCGCCGCCGGCTCGACGAGACCCTGGCCGCGCGCCGCCCCGTCTTGCGCTGGCGCCCCGCGGGGCCCGAGGAAGAGGCCGCGGAGTAAGTCGGCATGGATGAGGACAACCGGACCGCCGCTGCATTATCGGTGTACGAGCGGTACGGCGAGAACATTGATGATGCAAAACGGGATCAGTGGCGAACCGTCTACTATATGCTCTTATTGCTTTCGGGATTGCTCGCCTACGGGGAAATTCGAGACGGAGTGACTTC
This sequence comes from uncultured Hyphomicrobiales bacterium, assembly GCA_964631625.1. GTDB lineage: Bacteria > Pseudomonadota > Alphaproteobacteria > UBA828 > JAPUJA01 > CAZVZP01. The sequence continues at coordinate 8,778 of CAZVZP010000018.1, forward strand.
CCAGGCAGAGCGGGGCTTGATTCTCGGTTCCTACTTTTTCAGTTTGTGTTTTTCGATTCGATATTTGTTTAGTCGTTATTCCGACATTTTGAGTTATAGAGACGAAGTAGAGCGCATCAGAGAATCAATACCAGCATTGCGCGAACTCTTGGCTCCACGCCGTGGACGTCGTCACGCGGACATTAAATTTCCGATTGCGTTCTCGGTCGTAATGTCGCTCGGTATGGCGTTTCTGTTTACGTATCTGTTCCCTCTTTGCATCGAAGACGAAACCAAACTTCTCGGGACCGCAGGGTCGTATGTAAGCCTGATATTGCTCTGGTATATATTTGTGTATCCCTGTATCGAACTCCCTCCCTTTCCGTGGACGATTAGCGACAAATCCACCATCGTCCGCACGCCAACCGAATACGGACAAACCGAGGACAAGACGGACTAAAGATAGTAAGGGGGCGACCCGTGCCGATTTGATCGCCATGCGGCCGACCGGCCGGTTGCGCTAATGCAGCGCCTTGGGCAGGTCTTCCATGGCGCGCTCGATGAGTTCCTCCGAGCGCCTCTCGTCCAAGTGCTGGCGCAGCAGCGTCGCGGTCGCCGCAAGCGCCGCGTCCACGGCCGCATCGCGCACCGCCTTGAGCGCCGCGGCTTCCGCCTGGGCGATCGATTGCTGGGCCTGTTCGGCGCGCCGCTTGGCCATGGCCTCGATGTCGCGCTTGGCCTGCTCGGCGCTGCGCTCCACCTCCTCGCGCGCAAGCTTCAGGATCGCCTCGGCTTCGGCCTTGGCCTCGCGCTGCTTCTTCTGGAACGAGGCCAAGAGAACTTGCGCCTCCTCGCGCAGCCGGCGCGCCTCCTCGAGCTCTCCCCGGATGCGCTCGGCGCGCGCGTCGAGCCCGCTCGTGACGCGCGTGTACGCCTTCTTCGCCACGACCCCGACGAAGAGCACGAAGGCGATCAGAATCCAGAAATTGTCGGACTGGAGGATGTCCATGCCGTCTAGCCCTTGCGCGACAGTTCCGCCTTGACCGCGGCCTCGACCGCCCGGGCCTCGGGCTCGAGCCCGATGAGCTTGGCGGTCGCCGCACGCGCCACCTCGGCGGCGACCTCGCCGACGTTGCCGAGCGCTTGGGCGCGCGCCTCTGCGATGCGGCGCGCCGCGGCGTCCGCCTTGGCGGCGAGATCGCGCACGATCGCTTGCTTGTGGCGGGCGGCCGCGGCGTCCAGGCGCTCCTTGGTCTCGGCGATCAGGCTCTGCGCCTGCTCGCGCGCCTCGGCCAATGCCTTCCGGTAGGCGGCCTGGGCGCTCTCGGCCTCCCCTTTGAGGCGCTCCGCCTGCTCGAGATCGCCCGAGACGTGGCGCTCGCGCTCTTCGAGCACTCGCGCCACGCGCGGCAACGCCACCTTCCCCATGAGCACGACGAGCACGAGGAACGTGAGGATCAGCCAGGCGAGCTGCGGGGCGTAATCGCCGATCTCGAGCTGAGGCATGGTCGCTCCCTACGGCATAGGCTCGAGCTTCCTGCGCGCTGTGCCGGCGGCTTACGAGCCGAACAGGATCAGGAAGGCCATGACAAGGGCGTAGAGCGCCACCGCCTCGGTCAGCGCGAAGCCCAGGAGCACGTTGCCGAACAGCTTCTTGGCCGCGGCGGGGTTGCGCCCCACGGCGGAGACATAGCTGCCGAAGATCGTGCCGATGCCGCCGCCGGCGCCGGCGACGCCGATGGTGGCCAGGCCACCGCCAATCAATTTTGCCGCTTCGACTTCCATGGTTCTTCCCTTTCCGACTGACGAGAGGTGGTTTCCTTGCTTCCGGGCACGCCGTCCTAGTGGCTCAAGTGGATGGCGTCCTTGAGGTAGAGGCAGGTCAGGATCGTGAATACGTAGGCCTGCAGCACCGCGATGATCGTCTCGAGGCCAAAGAGTGCCACGATGAAGGCGAGCGGCGCGAAGCCCAAGAAGCCGAGCGAGAACACGAAGCCCGCAAACACGTGCATCATCGTGTGGCCCGCCATCATGTTGGCGAACAGGCGCACCGACAGGCTGATCGGCCGCGCCAGGAACGAGACGATCTCGATCGGCACGAGCAGCGGCGAGAGCCACAGGGGCACATCGGGCGGCAGGAACAGCGAGAAGAACTTGAGCCGGTGGCGGATCAATCCGATCACGATGACGGCCACGAACACGACCGCGGCCAAAATGAAGGTCACGGCGATGTGGCTCGTGAACGTGAAGCTGTAGGGAATGAGGCCCAGCGTGTTGCCGAGGAGGAGGAACATGAACAGGCTGAAGATCCAGGGGAAGTAGCGGCGCCCTTCGGGTCCCAGCGTGTCCCCCAGCATGTTCGCGATCATCTCGTAGGAGAGCTCGGCGATCGACTGCAGCCGGCCGGGGATCAGCGCGCGGGGGCGCATGCCGAACACCATGAGCGCGGTCGTGATGATGACCGCAGCCGTCATCATCGCCGCCGAGTTCGTGAAGGAGGCGTCGAATCCGCCGAGATCGATTTCGACGATGCGCTCGATGCGGAATTGGTCGAGCGGCCCCTGGTGCCCCGCTTCGCCTGCCACCGCTGCCCCGTTCCTCCGCACCGCTCCGCTTTAGCGCGGCGCCGAGCCGCCGCCCATCTTGTCCTTCTCGTCGGAGTCCTGCTCGAAGCGGCGCGCTGCGCGGAACGCGTTGCGCACGCCGGCCCCGATCCCGACGAAGGTCAGGGCGATCAGCAACCACGGCGCGGTGCCGAGCCAACGGTCGAGCAACCACCCGAGACCCGCGCCCACCGCCAACGCCGCCGCCATCTCGACGACGAGACGGAGCGCCTGGCCGAGGCCTCCGGCGGGCCAACCCGCGCGGTCCTTCGGCGAGGTCGCCTCGCGCGCCTTCTTCAGCCGGGCGTCGAGGTCTTCGAGCGTCGGCGGGCGTTCCTTTTCAGGCATCCGTAAACCTGCGGAAAACCACGCGCCGCGCGCCTCTTAAGGGCGCCGAAGGCGCGCGCACCTTAGGGTCTCGCCTACCCCCTGTCAAGGCCGGACGGCCCTGGCTCAACGCATTGAAACGACAGAGTAATCGCCCGTTTTTGCGGAGCCGTTCGAAGGCCGTCCTCAGGCCCTCTGGCGCAGGCTTTCGGCCTCGCCCAGATCGACCGAGACGAGCTGCGAGACGCCGCGCTCGGCCATGGTCACACCGAACAGCCGATCGACTCGGGTCATGGTGATCCGGTTGTGGGTGATGATCATGAAGCGGGTCGCGGTCTCGCGCGCGATCCGCTGCACCAGCCGGCAATAGCGCTCGACGTTGGCGTCATCGAGCGCCGCGTCGGCCTCGTCCAGCACGCAGATCGGCGCCGGATTGGCGAGGAACACCGCGAACAGGAGGGTAAGCGCGGTGAGCGCCTGCTCGCCGCCCGAGAGCAGCGAGAGCACGCGGGTCTGCTTGCCGGGCGGCGCCGCGACGAGCTCGAGACCGGCCTCGAGCGGATCCTCCGACTCGACCAGGCGCAGCTCGGCCTTGCCGCCGCCGAACAGCTCCTGGAAGAGCTGCTTGAAGTTGTCGTTGATGCGCGTAAACGCGGCCATCATGCGCTCGCGCCCTTCGGCGTTGAGGCTCGCGATGCCCTCGCGCAGACGGCCGATCGCCGCCCCGAGGTCGGTGCGCTCCTGGCCGAGCACGGCGAGCTTCTCGTCGAGCTCGCGCGCCTCGTCCTCGGCGCGCAGATTGACCGGACCCATGGTCTCGCGCTCGCGCAGCAGGCGCTCGAGTTTGGCCTCGGCCTGCTCGCGCGAGGGAGGCTCCTCGCCCTGGCTGAGCTCGGCCTGCACGCGCAGCTCGTCGGGCCGGCATTCGAGCCGCTCGGCGATCTGTTGGGCGAGGTCCTCGCGCTGCCGATGGCTCGCGTCGCGCTGGCCTTCCGCGCGCACCTGCTCCTCGCGCGCGAGCGCGGCCTCGCGCTCGGCCTCGCGCGCCGCCTTGGCGAGCTCGGTGGTGCGGGTCTCCGCGGCGGCGAGCGCGTCGGCGGCCTGCGCGCGCTTCGTCTCGGCGTCCTTCAGAGCCGAAAGCAAGCGGCGGCGCAGCGCTTCGATTTCCGCCGGGCGCGAGGCCAGCGCCGTCCGATCCCGTTCGCTTGCCTCGCGGCGCTCTTCGAGCTCGAGAAGCCGCGTGCGCGTTTCCCCTTGGCGGCTCGTCCACGACTCAATCTCCCCTGCGATCACGCGGCTGCGCTCGACGCGGCCTTCGTGCTCGTGCGCGAGGGCGTCGTGCGCGCTCTTGAGCCGTGCGAGCTCCTGGCGCGCCGCCGCCTGGGCCGCGCGCAACGCCTCGAGCGCACGGCGCGCCGAGCCGCGATCGGTGAGGCCGCGAAGCGCGACGCGGCAGCGTTCGGCTTCCGCTTCGACTTCCGTACGCTCGGTCTCGAGGGTGCCTACGGCCTCCTCGAGCGAGGCCAAGCGGGAGCGGGCAGCCGCGCTCTTGGCACGGTGCTCGCCCGCGCGATCGCGCGCCGCGTTCCAGGTATCGTCGGCCTCGAGGAAAGCGCTGCGCGCCTCGGCTTCCGCGACGGCGGCCCGCGCGCTGTCGTGGCGCGCCGCCTCGAAGCGCTGGGCCGCCTCCTCCGCGCGCCGGCTTAAGGCCGCGATCTCGTCCTTGAGCGCCGAAAGCCGGGTGCGTTGTTTGAGGCGCTTGGCATGGGCGATGGGCGCATCGGGCGCGACCGTGTAGCCGTCCCAGCGCCACAACGCGCCTTCGCGCGAGACGAGGCACTGACCCGGCGCCAGTCGATCGCGCAGAGTGCCGCCCGCCGTCGCGCCCACGACCCCGATCTGCGAGAGCCGACACGCGAGCGCCGGCGGCGCCTTGACGAAGACGCTTAAGGGTTCCGCCCCTTCGGGCAGCGGCGCGGGGTCGGCCGCGGCCGGCAGCGCGGCCCAGTGCACCGGCGCCGCCGGATCGGTCGAGGCCGAGAGCTCATCGCCGAAGGCGGCGCCGAGCGCGTTCTCGAGGCCCTTCTCGATCCTCACCTGCGCGAGCAGCGGCCGGCCGGCGCTCGGGTCGTCAACGCCCAAGAGCTGGGCGAGGGCGTTGTCCTCGGCGAGCAGCCGGTCGCGTTGCGTCTCGGCGGCCTGCAGTGCATCGCGCCGGGCGGTCTCCTCGGCCTGGGCGCGGGGACGCGCCGTCTCGGTCGCTTCGAGCGCGGCGCGCTTTTCTTCGCGCGCTTGGCGCAAGGTCACGAGCGCCGCGTCGCTATCGCCGTTCTGCTCCGCGGCTTTAGCCTCGGCGTTGAGGCTCGAACGTTCCCTCCCGATCGCCGCCAGCCGCTCGGCGAGCCGTGCCGCGCGCTCCGAATGCTCCGTCTCGCGGTGCTCGAGCGTCGCGGCCTCGGCCTCGCGCGCGGCCAGCTCGCGGGTCATGCGGTCCGCGCGAGCATCGATTTCGCCCGCCGCGCGCTCCGCCCGCTCATGCGCCTCGCGGGCGGCCTGCTCGCGCGCGTGCTCCGCGTGCGAGGTGCTCTTAAGCTGCGCGGCCTCGGCCTTGAGGCGGGCGGTCGCCTCCTCGGCATCGGCGGCCAACGCCTCCTCGCGGGCAACGTCGCCCCGGATTTGGACGAGCCGTCCCTCGAGCTCGGTCTTGCGCGCGCCGTAGCGCTCTTCCTCGGCCTCGAGGTTGTCGCGCTCGAGCTCGATGCGGCGTAGAGCCGCGGCGGCCTCCGCCTCCGCTTGGCGCAGGGCCGGCAAGGCCTCGGCGGCCTCTTCCTGCGCAAGCAATGCCTTAGCTGCCTTCCGGGCGGCCTCGGCCGCCACGCGCTCGGCCTCGACGAGGCGGCGCAGGGCAGCGGCCACCGCGCCCTCGAGCTCGCCCCAGCGCAGATAGAGGAGGAGGGCCTGGGTGCGCCGGATGTGACCCGACAGATTGCGGTAACGCGAGGCCTGGCGCGCCTGGCGCTTGAGTCCCTGGAGCTGCGCTTCGAGCGCGCGCACCACGTCGTCGACGCGCACCAGGTTGGCTTCGGCCGCGCACAGCCTCAGCTCGGCCTCATGCCGCCTCGAATGGAGCCCCGTGATGCCGGCCGCTTCCTCGAGCAGGCGGCGCCGCTCCGAGGGCTTGCTGTTGATGAGGGCGGCGATCTGGCCCTGGCTCACGAGTGCCGAGGAGTGTGCGCCGGTCGCGGCGTCGGCGAAAAGAAGCTGCACGTCGCGCATGCGCAGCTCGTGGCCGTTCATCGTATAGCGCGAGCCGCTGTCGCGCTCGATGCGGCGCGTGACCTCGATTTCATCCGCGTCGTTGAAGTGCGTCGGCGCGTCGCGCCCGGCGTTGTCGAGCACGAGCTGGACTTCGGCGATGTTGCGCGCGGGCCGGCTCTGCGTGCCGGCGAAGATCACGTCGTCCATCGCGCCGCCGCGCATCTGCTTGGCCGAGCTCTCGCCCATGACCCAGCGCAGCGCCTCGACGAGGTTCGACTTGCCGCAGCCGTTCGGCCCGACGATGCCGGTTAACCCCGGCTCGATGACGACCTCGCACGGATCGACGAACGACTTGAAACCGGCGAGCCTGAGTTTGGCGAAGTGCACGGGCGAAGCCGCTCCTTTCCTCTAGGCGCCGCTCAGCAGGGGCTCGAGGATTTCGCGGAACTTCTCGAAGGGCATGTCGCCTACGTGGGCCTTGCCGTTGATGATGAAGGTCGGCGTGTACTCGACTTCGTGCTCGCGCACGCCCTCCATGTAGGACTGCAGCACCCTCTCCTCGAGCGCCTCGTTAACGAGGCAAGCGTCGAAGCGCTCGCGCGGCAGGCCGCCCAGCGCCGCGATTTGGGCGAGCGCCGCCAGGGGATCGTCGGCCTCCATCCAGTAGTCGAACTGCTTGAACAGTTCCTGGATGAAGGCGAAATAGCGTTCCTCTCCGCTGCAGCGGGCGAGCATCGCGGCCTTGAGCGCAAGCTCGCTGCTCGGAAATTCGCGCGCGATGAAGCGAACCTTGGCGGTGTCGATATAGGCCGCCTTCAACTCCTCGAAGGCGTTGCGGTGGAAGTTCGCGCAGTAGCCGCAGGTGAGAGAGAAGTACTCGATGATGGTCACCGGAGCGTGCTCGGCCCCGAGCGCCATCTCGCCCGCGGCGAACGCCGGCTCCGGGGTTGCGCCCTGTTGAGCCTCTTCATCGGCCGCGAGGGAAGCCGAGGCGAAGCCGAGCAGCAGGGCCGCGCCCAGGCCGCCGAGAATGAACCTGCGATGGGGTGATTGGAGCTTTTGCATACTAGATCTTGTGGCCGAGTATAGGGGACAGTGCCTTCAGGGCTCAAGCTATGCAAGGCGACAATTGGGGCGAATCCGCGGCGCCTAGCGGCCGCCGCGCGGGCGGGCGGCGATGACCGCCCGGCCGAGCGCCGCCAGCGCCGATTTGAGCCCGGGTGCGCCGATCGAGCCAACCGCGCCTTCGAGTTCGACCGCCTCCTCCGGTTCGAGCGCCCTTCTCGTGGGCCGCACCTTGGGCTCGGGCCGGGCCGGCAGCGGCCCTTGCACAAGGACCAAGCGGCGCAACGCGCGATAGCCGAAGTGGCTTGCCAGGCGCTCGAGGATCTGCGGCTCGAGATGCTGGATTTCGAGGGCCGCGCCGCCCGTCACGCGCAGCCTGAGCGTGCCGTCGGCCAGCACGCGCTCGGGCGCGCTGAAGCGGGCCAAGCGTTCGCCGACGATCGCCGGCCATTGGCTCAAGACGGTCGCCTCGACCAAGCCTTCGGCGCGGAAGTGGGGCTCGGTCACCTTGGCGAGGGCTAAGCCCACGGGACGGAAGCGATGCATTCTCGCGGGGCCTTAAAGGGTGCCTCGGCTCGGCCCCGCCCCGCCACGGCGCTGGGAGGGCGCTCGGAGCCGTGCCTAAGATGCGCCGTTCGCCGCCCCGTCTGCAACCGTGTGAGCGAAGCCTTCGGCCGATGCCTGCCCGATCCGCGAAGGGCCGCCGCGCCCGCCTGAGCGAATCGGGGCTGCCCGCCCCGGGTCGCGCCCTCGCGCGCCGGGTGCTCGGCTGGTACGACCGCCGTCGCCGCCGCTTCCCTTGGCGCGCGCGGCCGGGCGAGCACCCCGATCCTTACCGGGTATGGCTGGCCGAGATCATGTTGCAGCAGACCACCACGCGCTCGGCCGAGCCCTATTTCGAGGCGTTTGTCAAACGCTGGCCCACGCTCGATGCGCTCGCCCAAGCCCCGCTCGATGCGGTGCTGCATGCCTGGCAGGGCTTGGGCTACTACGCGCGGGCCCGCAATCTGCATCGCACCGCGCGCCAACTGGTGAGCGAGCACGGCGGGCGCTTTCCCGAGAGCCTCGAGGGCTTGGGCGCGCTACCCGGCGTCGGCGCGTATACGGCGGCCGCGCTCGGCGCCATCGCGTTCGGCCTGCCGGTGCTTGCGCTCGACGGCAACACCAAGCGCGTGCTGAGCCGACTGTGCGCGCTCGATGCGCCGGCGCAAAGCGCCCAGCGCACGCTCGAGCGCATTGCCGCCGAGCTGGCACAGCCCGAGCGGCCGGGCGATCTGGTGCAGGCCCTGATGGATCTCGGTGCCACGGTGTGCACGCCGAAGACGCCACGCTGCGCCGAATGCCCGCTCGGTGCTTGGTGTCGCGCGCGCGCAGAGGGCCTGGCCGAGGCGTTGCCGCGCAAGGCAAGGCGCACGAGGCGCGAACGGTGCCATGGCGTCGTGTTCTGGCTCGAGCGCGGCGACGGCGCGGTGCTGCTGCGCCGCCGTCCCGAGCATGGGCTTCTGGGCGGCCTCATGGAGTTTCCCTCGACCGATTGGGGCGCGCGGCCGCCGACTTGCGCGGCGGTCAACCGGGCCGCACCGGCACCCGTCGCCTGGCGCGAGCTGCCTGGAGAGGTGCGCCACGGCTTCAGCCACTTCGAGCTCGAGCTTCGAGTACTCCGAGGCTGTCTCGAACGAGGGATCGCCGCCCCCGAAGGCCGCTGGTGCCGGCCCGAGGCGTTCGAGCGCCTGGCCTTGCCCACGCTCATGAGGAAGGTGGCGCGCCACGTCGCCGGCCGGCTCAGCGCAGCGCCGGAACCGTCCAGGCCACGAGGTCTGCGCAAAGCGCCTGCGCGGCCTAATCGAAGGCCGCGGCGACGGCGCCAATCGAAGCGTCCTCGGCCTTAACGCTCTACTCGAAGCGCTCCGTTGCGATGAGCCGCCGCTCGGGCACCGAGACGAGCCAGGCCGTCAACGCGATGCACACGATCGGCGCGCCGCCGCCCGAGACGTCGGCGGCGAACTCGGCGAACTCGATCTTCAAGCTGTAATCGGTGCCGACCTCCGGGTCGCGGAGCGACACCGCGAGCACCCGGCCGGAGTTGCGGAACGATTCGATGAGCGCCGCCTGGACCATGCGCGGCGCGGGCTCGATCCACCGGGCGTCGGCGTAGTAGCCCACGGCCTGCGCGGTTTCGCGCCGCAGTTTGGCCTGATCGCGCGCAGCTTCGCCCTGCGCCCCCTCGCTCATCGAGAGGGCGGCTCAGCGCTCGATGCGCCCGCTATGCGGCGCGCCGGAGCGAGGGCAGAGTTCATGCCCCCAGCCTAGCACCGGCGGGTTGCGCGGCGCGAGGCGGGCCGGGCGGACGGGGATCAGCGCTTTTGAAGGATGGTCTGGATGGCGTCGAGCTTGAACCAGATGAGCAGCCCGACCAGGATCAAGGCGCCCAAGATGAGCCAACTTTCCATTTCATTTTTCTCCGTAAGTAAAAGGTTGCGTCCGTCTGCCCGTGCCGCGCCGGGCCGAAGCCTGAAGCGGCGGCGGTATACTTGCCGTCCTAGCGTCAGTCCTCGCGCGCCTCGGCGCGCAGCTCCTGGCGCAAAGAGTCGATCGCGCGCAGCTCGCCCTCCTCCTCGAAGTGCCAGAAGGTCCAGCCGTTGCACGCGGGTAACTTCTGCAGCTCGGCGCCCAGGCGGTGAATCGAGCCGGTGAGCCCGTTGGCCGAGAGGCTGCCGTCGGCGTGCACGCGCGCCCGATAGCGGCGGAAGCGGTCGAAGAGGAGCGTGCCCGGTTTGAGGCGTCCCCGCTCGACCAGGTTGCCGAAGGGGATGCGTGCTTCGCGCCGCTTCTCGGCCGGGGCCAGGAGTGCTGTCTCGGCCAAGGGCTCGACTCCTTCGAGGCGCGCACGCGCGAGCGCGGCATAGCCTTGATCGCGCTCGATGCCGAGGAAATGGCGGCCCAGGCGCCGGGCCACGACGCCGGTGGTGCCCGTGCCGAAGAAGGGATCGAGGATGAGGGCGCCGGGCTTGGTCGTGGTCATGATGACGCGATGAAGCAGCGCCTCGGGCTTCTGGGTCGGATGGGCCTTGCGCCGCCCCTCGCGCAGCCGCTCGGCCCCGCCGCACAGCGGCAACGACCAATCGCTGCGCATCTGCAGCTCCTCGTTCAGCGCCTTGGCCGCCTCGTAGTTGAACACGTAAGCGCGGTGCTCCCGGCTCTTGGCACACCAAATCAAGGTTTCCTGAGCATTGGTGAAGCGCCGGCCGCGGAAGTTCGGCATCGGGTTGGTCTTGAGCCACACCACGTCGTTCAGGAGCCAGAAGCCCAGGTCCTGTAGAATCGCGCCGAGGCGGTGGATGTTGTGGTAGGAGCCGATCACCCAGAGCGTCGCCTGGTCCTTCATGACGCGGTGGCACTCGATGAGCCAGGCCCGCGTGAAGGCGTCGTAGGCCGCGAAGTTCTCGAACTTGTCCCAGGGCTCGTCCACCCCATCGACCAGGGTGTTATTGGGGCGCAGCAGCGGGCCTTCGAGCTGCAGGTTGTAGGGTGGGTCGGCGAACACGAGATCGACCGAGCTCTCGGGCAGCGTGGGCAGAAGCCGCACGCAATCCCCCACGAGCACCCGGTCGAGGTTGACCGTTCCAGCCATGGCCGGGCAGCATGAGGCGTCCGGGTCGCTCCGTCAAGTATTTGATAAATAGGTCTGAATCGGTGCGAAGCTGCGCCGGTGGAAGGGGCTCGGCCCGAGCCGGGCCAGGGCCTCGCGGTGCTCGGGCGTGCCGTAGCCCGCGTTGCGCTCCCAGCCGTAGCCCGGGTGGCGGCGGGCGAGCAAGCGCATCAGCCGGTCGCGGCTCACCTTGGCCACGATCGAGGCGGCGGCGATGGAGAGGCTCGAGCCGTCGCCGCGGACGACGGTGCGGGCCGGGCACGCGAGTGCGGGCGCCCGATTGCCGTCGATCAGCGCGAGCTCGGGGCTCGGGCCCGAGCGGGCCAGCGTGCGCACCGCCCGGGCCATGGCTTTCATGGTGGCCTCGAGAATATTGAAGGCGTCGATTTCCTCGACGCTGGCCGCGCCGACCCCGACCCGGGCACAACTCAGGATGAGCGGCAAGAGCTGTTCGCGCCGAGCGGGGGAGAGCTTCTTCGAATCGTCGATCGAGCGCACGAGCTCGTCGGGGAGCGCCGGAGCGAACATCACCGCGGCGGCGAGCACCGGCCCGGCCCAGGGTCCGCGGCCCGCCTCGTCCACGCCGCACACGAGGACTTCCGCCGCCCGTTCGAGGGCGAGGTCGGGCACCCTTGCCTCAGGCCTCGCCCGCGGGCGGCGGGGCGCCATTGGTCTTGGCCGCGCCGCTCTTACGTCGGGCCGTGGAGCGGCGGCGGGGCGGCGCGCCAGGCGCCGAACCGGGCGGATCGCTCGCGCTCACCGGCGCCTCGGTCGTCTCGACGTACTCGGCCTCGATCACCGGTCCCAGCGGCACGGGCTCTGCCGCGGCGGTGCGCAGGGCCGCGCGGGCGCGCACCCGGCGCGGTGCGAACTTGTAGCCGAGATAAAGGAGTGTGCGCGCGAGATGATTGGAGCGGGCGATGATGCTCTCGGCCTCCGCGCCGTAGAGCTCGCGCAGAATCTCCTCGCCGCCCGTAACGCCAGCGCGCGCGAGCCGATGCAGGCGGCGCGCGGCGTCGAGCCAAAACGGGCTGATCATGAGGGAGAGCGCGATCACCGCCACGGCGAGCCGTCCGCCGGTCTCATCGATCAAGCCCATGGCCGCGCCCGCGGCGGCGAGCACGAAGGAGAACTCGCCCACCTGCGCCAGCACCGTGCCGGTCAGGAACGCGCGCGGCCAGGGCTCGCCCAGGAGGCGCAAGACGCCGACGTTCATGGCGTTCTTGGCGAGCAGCACGATGAGCAAGAGAACCGCCACGGTGCCGAGATTTTCGACCACGAAACGCAGGTCGATCAGGAGGCCGATCGAGAGCGCGAACACCATGGTGAGCACGCTCTGGATCGGCTGCGTGCTCTGGATCATGCGCCGGCGCACGTTCGTGCGGCCCAGGAACAGTCCGGCGAGGAACGCGCCGTAGGCCGCGGAGAGCCCGATCGCGCCGGTGATCGCCGCGGCGGCGAAGCAGAAGGCGAGGCCGGAGAGCGGCACGAGATCGAGATCGCGCCGGGCCCACTCGACGAAGGGCAGCCGCAGGTATTGCCGGTTGCTCAAATACGCGATGAGGAAAACGAGGAAGGCGATCGCGCCTGCGACCGGCGCCAGATCGAGCCAGCGGAAGCCTTCGGCATCCGCCATGCCGTTGAGCACGAGCAGCATGGGCACGACGGCCAGGTCCTGCACGATCAGGATGCCGATCGCGTTGCGCCCCACCGGGGTCGCGGTCTCGCCGATGTCCTCGAGCATCTTGATGGCGACCACCGTGCTCGAGAGCGAGATGACGAAGCCGAGCAGCA
>CAZVZP010000018.1:21462-23156 GCA_964631625.1 uncultured Hyphomicrobiales bacterium
GCGCGAGGGCCAGCATCAGAGCGAGGCTGATCGCGGTCGGGATGAGCGCGCCCAGGACCGCGACGCGCCAGACCTCGCGGAAGGCGCGCAGGCTCAGCTTCATGCCGATGTAGAAGAGCAGGAGGAGGACGCCGAGCTCGGCCAAGACCTCGACCTGGGCGCGGTCGGAAACCAGCCCGAGGCCGGACGGGCCGAGCAACACGCCGGCCAGGATGTAGCCCACGATGGCCGGCTGGCGCAGCCGCGTGAGGAGGAGCCCGCAGCCCAGGGCGGCCAGGGCCACGACGGCGAGGCTTCCGAGGTCGTGCGCGGTGCTCATCGTTGGCCCACTCTATCACGGGGCCTCGCGCCCAAGGAGCGACTTATGCGCTCGGATGCAACCGGCGCAGGCTCAGAGCAGGGACATCTGATCGCCCGGCCGCGGCGGCGGGCGGAACTGGCGCGTGTCCAGGCCCGAGCCCGCGGTCTTGAGCTTGAGCCGCGCGCAGGCGATGGCGAAGCGGCGGGCGATGAGCTCGGCATAGACGCCCGAGCCCTTCATGCGCCGGCCGAACGTGGCGTCGTTGTTCTTGCCCCCGCGCGTCTCGCGGATCAGGCTCATGACGTGCTTGGCCCGTTCGGGGTAGTGGCGCTGGAGCCATTCCTGGAACAGGTCGCTCACCTCGAGCGGCAGGCGCACGAGAATGTAGCCGGCGAAGCCCGCGCCGGCCTCGGCCGCGCGCTCGAGAATGGTTTCGAGCTCGGCGTCGTTCAAACCCGGGATCATGGGCGCCGCCATGACGCCCACGGGCACCTGCCCTGCGGCCAGCGCGCGCACGGCCTCGAGCCGGCGCTCGGGCGTTGCCGCGCGCGGCTCCATGCGCCGCGCCAGCGTGCGATCGAAGGTGGTCAGCGACAGCGCCGTGCTCACGAGCCCGCGCTTGGCCAGCTCGCCCAGGAGGTCGAGATCGCGCAGGATGAGCGCCGATTTGGTCGTGATCGTGAGCGGATGCCGGTAGGCCAGCAAGACCTCGAGGATCGAGCGCGTGATGAGAAGCCGCCGCTCGATCGGCTGGTAGGGATCGGTGTTGGTGCCCATCGCGATGGGCGCGGGCCGATAGCCCTTGGCGCGCAGCTCGTCCTCGAGGAGGCGCGCCGCATCGGGCTTGGCGAACAGCCGGCTCTCGAAGTCCTGGCCGGGCGAGAGGCCGAGATAGGCGTGGGTCGGACGCGCGTAGCAGTAGATGCAGCCGTGCTCGCAGCCGCGGTAGGGGTTGATCGAGCGGTCGAAGGGAACGTCGGGGGAGTCGTTGTGCGCGATCACGCTTCTGCTGCGGTCGCGTGTCACCGTAGTCTTCAAGGGGGGCGCCGCCTCGTCGAGCGCGCCCCAGCCGTCGTCCTCGGGCTGGCGCTCGGAGGGCTCGAAGCGCCCGGCGGCGTTGCTTACGGCGCCGCGCCCCTTGCGGCCCAGTCGGGGGAGCATCTCCGCCATGATCGCAGGCTAGCAGAGCTTATGGAACATTTCAAGAACATCGGGGCCGGGGGAGGCCTCTGCGGCGGGCGCTGGCCTACTCCGGCCTCGCGATCAAACGGGGAACATAGAGATAATAACGGCCGGTGGAACGTGCTTGGGCGATCCTTGAGCGTGGTGATTCCGACGCTCGATGCCGCGGGCACGCTGGAAGGGACGATTCGCGCGCGCAGGGGCGAGGCGG
>CAZVZP010000019.1:0-8689 GCA_964631625.1 uncultured Hyphomicrobiales bacterium
AGCCGCTCAAGGGCGCGCGCGTCGCCGGCTGCCTGCACATGACGATCCAGACCGCCGTGCTGATCGAGACCCTGATCGAGCTCGGCGCCGAGATCCGCTGGAGCTCTTGCAACATCTTCTCGACCCAGGACCACGCGGCCGCGGCCCTTGCCGCCGCCGGCATCCCGGTCTTCGCCTGGAAGGGGGAGAGCGAGGAGGAGTACTGGTGGTGCATCGCGCAGACCATCGAAGGGCCCAACGGCTGGCGTCCCACCCTGCTGCTCGACGACGGCGGCGATCTCACCGCCGTAATGCACAATGAGCACCGCGATCTCCTGGCCGACGTGCGCGGCCTCTCCGAGGAGACGACGACGGGGGTGCACCGTCTCTACCAGATGGAGAAGAAGGGCACGCTCGGCGTGCCCGCCTTCAACGTCAACGACTCGGTCACCAAGTCGAAGTTCGACAATCTGTACGGCTGCCGCGAGAGCCTGCTCGACGGCTTGAAGCGCGCGACGGACGTCATGATCGCCGGCAAGATTTGCGTCATCTGCGGCTACGGCGACGTGGGCAAGGGTTGTGCGCAGAGCCTGCGCGGCCAGGGTGCCCGCGTGCTCATCACCGAGATCGATCCGATCTGCGCGCTCCAGGCGGCGATGGAGGGTTTCGAGGTCACCACGATGGAGGAGGCGGCCGCGCGCGCCGATATCTTCATCACCGCCACCGGAAACAAGGACGTCATCACCCTCGAGCATCTGCGCGCCATGAAGCACGGCGCGATCGTCGCCAACATCGGCCACTTCGATTCCGAGATCCAGGTCGCGGCCCTGCGCAACTTCAAATGGGACGAGGTCAAGCCGCAGGTGGATGAGGTTGAGTTTCCGGACGGCAAGCGCATCATCGTGCTGGCCCAGGGCCGCCTCGTGAACCTGGGGTGCGCCTCGGGCCACCCGAGCTTCGTGATGAGCGCCTCGTTCAGCAACCAGGTTCTCGCCCAGATCGAGCTGTGGCAGAATCCGGCCAAATACGGGAAGAAGGTGTACGTCTTGCCGAAGAAGCTCGACGAGAAGGTCGCCCGGCTTCACCTCGGCAAGCTGGGCGTGAAGCTTACGACGCTCACGCCCGAGCAGGCAGACTACATCGGCATCGATGCGGACGGGCCCTACAAGCCGGACTACTACCGCTACTAGCGCGACCCGCCCGCAGGAGCGGGCGTCCCGGCCGGCCGCGCCGACGCTGGATCCACCCGGAGGGCGACGACCTACGAGCCGGCCTGTGACATCCTTGGTTGTGCGGTTTGCGGCCTCTTGCGCGCTCGGCCTGATCCTCGCCGCGGCGCCGGGGCCGGCCCACGCCGCGCTCTCGTCGATCGAGGGCATCGGCTACGGCGCGGGCGGCACGGTGCTGTTCGCCGCCGCGGCCATCCTCTTCCTGTTCGCGATCGAGAAGCGGCGGCGCATGCTCGCCTTGCGCGAGGCGGCGCACCAGGCGTCGCGCCGCGCGCGCCTGGCCGCCACGCTCGCCGCCATGCCCGGCGGCTACTACCGCTTGACCGCCGAGGACAAGCGCGAGGTGTTCTCGGATGGCCTGTGCCGCCTGCTCGGCCAGACTCCGAACGAAATGTCGAGCTTCGGCCAGCTCGCGCACCATTTCGGCACCGCCGAGTTCACCCGGCTCGAACAGGCGGTGGAAGGCTTGCGCAACGCCGGCGTGCCGTTCCGGCTCCTGCTGCCCACGGCGCACCAGGAGCGGCTCCTCGAGGTGAGCGGCGGCCTGCTGCCCGAAGCGGCGGCGCGCGGCCTCATCCTCTGGTTCCACGACATCACCGAGCACGCGCGCGATCTCGCGAACTACGCCGAGAAGGTCAAGACCGCCGAAGAGGACACCCAGCACTGGCACCGGCTGATCGAGGCCCTCGATTTGCCGGTGTGGCTGCGCGATGAAACCGGCGCGCTCGCCTGGTGCAATACGGCCTACGCCCGTTGGGTCGAGGCCCGGCCCGAGGCGGTCGTGCGCGAGGGCCTCGAACTCGCGCCGGAGGTGGCGGCGGAGAAGGCCAAGAGCCTGGCCGAACGGGTGCGCGCGACGGGCCAGGGCGCCCAAGAGCAGCGCCATCTCGTGGTCGGCGGCGAGCGCCGCCTGATCGAGCTCGCCGAGCGCCCCTTCGGCCAAGGCACGCTCGGCTTCGCCCGCGACACCACCGCCGTCGAGACCGCCACGGCCGAGCTCGAGCGCCACATCGAAGCGAACAAGCAGGTCCTCGAGAGCTTAAGCACCGCAATCGACATCTACGGCGCGGACAAGCGCCTCATCTACTTCAACTCGTCCTTCGTCAAAATGTTTCGGCTCGACGAAGACTGGCTCAAGAGCCAGCCTATTATCGGCGAGATGCTCGATGCGATGCGCGAGCGCCGGCGGCTGCCCGAGCAGGCCGACTTCCGCGCCTACAAGAAGCAGCAGATCGATCTCTTCACCTCGCTGACCGAGCCCAGGGAGGAGATGCTCCACCTGCCCGACGGCACGGCGATCCGGCAGGTCATCACGCCCCACCCCTTCGGCGGGCTCATGTTCATCTCCGAGGACGTCTCCGGGCGGCTTGCGCTCGAACGCTCGTACCACACGCTCTCCGAGGTGCAGCGCGCGACCCTCGATCACCTCTACGAAGGGGTCGCGGTGTTCGGCGGCGACGGCCGGCTCAAGCTGTTCAACCCCGTCTTCGCCCGTCTCTGGGGCCTGCCGGAGGAGGTCCTGGCCGCATCGCCCCACATCGGCGACATCGTCGAGCGAACGAAGGAGCTCTACGACTTCGGTGCCGATTGGGAGGGCTTCAAGGCTCGGCTCATCGCGCGTGCGACGCAATACGAGCGGCGCGTGGAAAGGATCGAGCGGCGCGACGGCGTGGTGCTCGATTGCGCCGCCGTGCCGCTGCCCGACGGGGCGATTCTCGCGACCTATCTCGACATCACCGACAGCGTGAACATCGAGCGCGCGCTCCGAGAGCGCAACGAGGCGCTCGAGACGGCGGACCGGCTGAAATCGGAGTTCGTCGCCAACGTCTCCTACGAGCTGCGCACGCCGCTCAACACCATCATCGGCTTCACCGAGATCCTCGACAACGAGTACTTCGGCGCGCTCAACGAGCGGCAGAGCGAATACGTCAAGGGCGTCCTCGAATCCTCGCAACAACTCCTCAACTTGATCAACAGCATCCTCGATCTCGCCTCGATCGAGGCCGGGCACATCACGCTCGACCTGCAAAGCTTCGAGATCGCTCCCATGCTCAAGGAGATGATCGCGCTGATCGACGAGCGCGCGCGCAAGCAGAACTTCGAGGTGGCGTGCGACTGTCCCGAGAACATCGGCACCATGCTGGCGGACGAGCGGCGTATCAAGCAGGTGCTGTTCAATCTCTTGTCGAACTCGCTCAAGTTCACGCCGCCCGGCGGCCGCGTGAGCCTCGGCGCGCGGCGCGTGGACGGCGAGATCGCGCTCTGGGTCGAGGACACAGGCCAGGGCATCGGCGCGGCCGAGCAGGCGCACGTGTTCCAGCGCTTCTTCCGCGGCGAGGGCGCGGGCCGCCAACGCTCGGGCGCCGGGCTCGGGCTCGCGCTGGTCAAGAGCTTCGTCGAACTGCACGGCGGCCGGGTCGAGCTCGACTCGGCGCCGGAACGCGGCACCCGCGTCGTTTGCCGCTTCCCGGAGACCGGCGTCGAGCGCCGCGCCGCCAGCGCGAGCTAGCTTGTGATGCCGCCTGTTCGAGGCGAGGCAAGGGCACCGCGGTGCGTTTAACCGCGCCCGGGCACGCCCTTGATCGTCGAGTACTCGAAATGGAGCGGCTTGTCCGGGTGGACGAGCGGGTAGATCGCGTGGGCTGCGAGCGCCGCCTCGGCGAAACCTGAGAGGATGAGCTTGAGCTTGCCGGGGTAGGCCGCGATGTCGCCGATGGCGAAGATGCCGGGGCGGTTGGTCGCGCAAGTCGAAGGCTCGACCACGATCTGGTCGCGTTCGAGCGCAAAGCCCCAGCGGGCGAGCGGCCCGAGCTCCATGGCGAGGCCGTAGAACAGGAGCAGCGCATCCGCGGGCAAGCGCCGCTCCTCGCCCTTGAGCGTCTTGACGAGGACGGCCGAGAGCCGGCCGTCTTCACCTTCGAGCGCGGCGAGCTGGCAGGGCACGACAAGCTCGATGCGGCCCCGCTCGGCGTGCGCCTTGAGCCGCGCAACGCTCTCGGGCGCGCCGCGGAACTTCTCGCGCCGGTGCACGAGCGCGATGGGACCTGCGACCTCGGCCAGCGCCAGCGCCCAGTCGAGCGCGGAATCGCCCCCGCCCGCGATTACCAGGCGCTTGCCCGCGAAGTCCTCCCGCCGCGTGACCGCGTAGAACACGCTCTTGCCCTCGTAGGCCGAAAGTCCGTGAAGCGGCGGGCGATTGGGGGCGAACGAGCCGCCGCCCGCAGCGATGACGATGGCCTTGGCGTCGACCGCGGTGCCGGCCGAGGTGCGGGCGCACCAGCGTTCGCCCGCCACCTCCTCGAGGGCCACCACCTGCTCGCCCAGATGGTAGACGGGGGCAAAGGGCGCGGCCTGCTCGGCGAGACGCTCGACCAAGCTCTGCGCGCCGATCTCGGGATAGCCCGGGATGTCGTAAATGGGCTTTTCGGGATAGAGCGCCGCGCACTGCCCGCCGAGCGCATCGAGCGCATCGACCACGTGGCAGCGCAAGCCCAGCATGCCCGCCTCGAACACGGCGAACAGCCCGACCGGGCCGGCCCCGATGATCGCGATATCCGTTGAGTGCTGTCCCGCCATGGCTCAAAGACCCGGGCCTCCCTAGCATGGGCCCACGCACGCTGCAAACCGAGCCCAAGGCTTGTTGCCTTTTCCCCGATGCGGCTAGAAGAAGAGCCATGGCCACGCGCATCTCGTCTTCATACGACCTCATCCTTAGGGATCTAAAGGCGACCGAGGCCTTAGGCGCGCGGCTCGCCGACGTGCTCGAAAGCGGCGACGTGGTGGGGCTCAAGGGCCCGCTCGGTTCGGGCAAGACCACGCTCGCCCGCGCCGTGATCGCCGCCTTGGGCGGCACCGAAGAGGTGCCGAGCCCGACCTTCACGCTCGTGCAGATTTACGAGCTGGCGCGGGGCCCCCTCTGGCACTTCGATCTCTATCGCCTCGAGCGCGCAGAGGACGCGCTCGAACTCGGACTCGAGGACGCGTTGGCGGAAGCCATCGCGCTCATCGAGTGGCCCGAGAAGCTGGGCCCCCTGCTGCCCGCCGACCGCCTCGAGATCACGCTCTCGCCCGGCGGGGCGGAGGAGGCGCGCCGGGCGCGCCTTACGGCCTTCGGCCGCTGGCGCGAACGGCTCGAGGGTCTTACGGCAAGCGCCGAGGAATCGCTATGAGCTGTGCTCGAAACGATGCGATCGCGCGCTTTCTTGGGCGCGAGGGCTGGGGCGACGCCGTGCGCTCGGCCCTCGCAGGCGATGCCTCGTTCCGCCGCTACGAGCGTCTTGAGGGCCGGCGCGGGCGCGCCGTGCTCATGGACGCGCCGCCCGAGAACGAGGAGGTGCGCCCCTTCGTGCGCATCGCCCGTTACCTCGTGGACCAGGGCTACAGCGCACCCCGCATCCTCGCCGCCGACGAAGCGGCGGGGCTGCTGCTGCTCGAGGACTTGGGCGATGACCTCTTCACGCGCCTCTTAGCCGAGGACGAGGCGCGTGAGCCGGAGCTTTACGCCGCGGCGATCGACCTCCTGGCCGATCTCCATCAGAAGGCCCCGCCCTTGGGCCTTGCGCCTTACGATGAGGCGCCGCTGCAAGCCGAGGCCGATCTTTTCGTCGATTGGTATCTGCCGAGAAAACGGCGCCGCCCGACGCCCGAGAGCGAGCGCGCGGCCTATCGCGCCCTGTGGCGGCGCGGTTACTCGCTCGCCGCCGAAGCTAAGCCCGTGCTGGTTCTGCGCGATTACCACGCCGACAACCTGATCTGGCTGCCCGAGCGCCAGGGCGTGGCCCGCGTGGGTCTGCTCGATTTCCAGGACGCGCTAATGGGCGCCCGCGCCTACGACCTGGTCTCCCTCCTCGAAGACGCCCGGCGCGACGTGGCGCCACAGGTCGTGCGCGCCGGGATCGAACGCTATCTTAAGGCCGCGGGCAGACTCGACCGCGCGCGCTTCCTCGCCGCCTACGCCGTGCTCGGCGCCCAGCGCAACGCCAAGATTCTCGGCATCTTCACGCGGCTTCTTAAGCGCGATGGCAAGCCGCAGTACCTGCGCTACCTGCCGCGCGTCTGGCGCCTGCTCGAGGGCGACCTCGAGCATCCGGCGCTCGAGGAGCTCGCCCACTGGTTCGACCACGCCGTTCCGCCACAGGAGCGCGAGCGATGACGGGCGTCAAATGCGCCATGGTGCTCGCCGCGGGGCTCGGCTCGCGCATGGGCGGGCTCACCCGCGAGCTTCCCAAGCCGCTGCTTGAGGTCGCAGGCCGAGCGCTCATCGACCACGCGCTCGATCGGCTCGAGGCAACGGGAATTGCGCGCGTGGTCGTCAATCTCCACTACAAGGCCGAGCTTATCGAGGCGCATCTGGCCGCGCGCACGGCGCCACCCCTCACGCTCATCCGGGAAGCCACGCGGCTCGAGACCGGCGGCGGCGTCGCCAACGCCTTGGCCCATCTCGGTTCGCTGCCCTTCTTCGTGCTCAATGCCGACGTGCTCTGGCGCGACGGCGATAAGCCCGCGCTCGCGCGCCTGGCCGATCGATGGGACGATGCGCACATGGACGCGCTCCTCCTCGTGCACGGGCGAAAGACGGGCGGCGAGACGCCCGGGGACTTCGCGCTTAAGGCCTCGGGCCGCCTTGAGCGCACGGCGAGAAGCGCGCCCTACCGCTTTACCGGCGTCCAGCTCCTCCATCCGCGCCTCTTTACAGGCTGCCCCGAGGGGGCGTTCTCGCTCAATCTCCTCTACGACCGGGCGCAAGCGCGCGGGCGGCTCTACGGTCTCGCCCACGACGGCCTGTGGCTTCACGCCGGAACGCCCGAGGAGCTCGCCCGCGCTAAAGCCGCGCTGGCGTCATGAGCGCGCGGCGTCACAGGCGCTCTCCTGCCGCGGCGCGCGTGTTCACGATCCCGCCGGGCCTGTCGTTCCTCGATGCGCTCGCAGCGGGCCTCATCGCGCGCGCGGGTCAGGATCCGCTCGCGCTCTCCGCCATGACGGTGCTGCTGCCCACCCGCCGCGCCTGCCGCAGCCTCGAGGCGGCGTTCTTACGTCAGAGCGAGGGCCGCGCGCTGCTGCTGCCGGCGATCCGGCCCTTGGGCGACATCGACGAGGATGCGCTCGCGGAAGAGGCAGGCCTCGAGGCGGCCGACGCCGCGGCGCTCGATCTCGCGCCCGCGATCCCACGCCTTCGCCGCCGGCTCCTTCTCGCGCGCGAGGTGCTCGACTGGTCGCTCAAGCACAAGGGAGATGCGCCCACCCGCGGCACGCTCACGCCCGACCAGGCGGCACGCCTCGCGGACGAACTTGCCCATCTGCTCGATCAGGTCGAGACCGAGCGCCTGAGCTTCGCCGCGCTCGATGGGCTCGTGCCCGCCGACTACGCCGCCCATTGGCAGCAGACCCTGCGCTTTCTCAAGCTGATCACGCGCCACTGGCCCAAGCTGCTCAAGAGCCTCGACCTCATCGATCCGGCGCTGCACCGCGATCGCGGGCTTTCCGCGCTCGCCCGCTCGTACCGGCAAAATCCGCCGGCCCACCCGGTGATCGCCGCCGGCTCGACCGGCAGCATCCCGGCGACCGCCGAGCTGCTTGGGGCGATCGCGCATCTGCCCGAAGGCGCCGTAGTGCTCCCCGGTCTCGACCGGACGCTCGACGAGGAGTCCTGGCAGGCGCTCGAGCCCACGCACCCGCAGTACGGTCTCAAGTTTCTCCTCGAGCGGCTCGGCGTCGCGCACGAGGCGGTGCCCGACTGGCCGACGCCCCTTGAGCCGACCACGCCGGCCTCCCGCGCGTGGCTCATCGCGGCGGCCTTGCGGCCGGCGGCCGCGCCCGCACGCCGGCTCGAGCGCGCCGCGCTCAATGCCGCACTCTGCGACGTGGTGCGCATCGACTGCGCCAATCCGCGCGAGGAGGCCGGCGTCATCGCGTTCATCCTGCGCGAAACGCTCGAGAGCGAGGGCAAACGCGCCGCGCTCGTAACCCTCGATCGCATGCTCGCGCGGCGCGTGGCCGCGGCGCTCAAACGCTTCGCCGTCGTGGTCGATGATTCCGCAGGGCTGCCGCTCGCCAAGACGCCGCCCGGCACCTTCCTGCGTCTGATCGCCGAGGCTGCGGCCGAGCGCTGGCCGCCGGTCAAGTTCCTGGCCGTGCTCAAGCATCCCTTGGCCGCATGCGGCCTTTCGCGCCTTCGCCTGCTCGAGACCGTGCGCCGCGTCGAGCTTGCGGTGCTGCGGGGCCCACGGCCCGCGCCCGGCCTTGCGGGCCTGCGCGAGGCGCTCTCAAAGCAGGCCCGCGACCCGGCGCTCGGCGCGCTCGTGGGCGGGCTCGAGCGATTGGCGGCGCTCTTCGACGGCCTGATCGCGGCGGGCCGCGCCTCGGCGCACGAGCTCGTGCGCCAGCACCTGGCGTTGGCCGAGGCGCTCGCCGTCGAGGAGAAGGAGGCGGGGCGGCTCTGGGCGGGCGAGGCCGGCGAGGCGGCGGCCGCCTTCACGGTGGAG
>CAZVZP010000019.1:8699-22712 GCA_964631625.1 uncultured Hyphomicrobiales bacterium
AGTTGGCCGAGCACGCGGGATCGCTCGGCGACATCGCGGGCGCCGCTTACCCGGCGCTCTTCGAGCAGCTTATCTCGGGCGCGGTAGTGCGCCCGCAACGCTCGGCGCATCCGCGGCTGTTCATCTGGGGCCCCCTCGAAGCGCGCCTGCAACACGTCGAACGGGTGGTGATCGCGGGCCTCAACGAAGGGAGCTTTCCGCCCGAGCCCGAGGCCGACCCGTGGCTGAGCCGGCCGATGCGCGAGACCTTCGGCCTGCCCTCGCTCGAGCGCCGCATCGGGCTTTCGGCCCACGACTTCGTCCAGCTGTTCAACGCGCCCGAGGTGTTTCTGACGCGCGCGCGCAAGGTGGAGGGCACGCCGAGCGTGCCCTCGCGCTGGCTGGTGCGCCTAAAGGCGCTGCTCGACGCGGAGGAAGATGCGCCGCGGCTCGATCGTCAGGCTCCGCGCTGGCTCGCCTGGCAGCGCGCGCTCGATCGGCCCCAATCCTTTGCGCCCGCCTCCCCGCCCTCGCCCGCTCCGCCGCTCAGCCTCCGGCCGCGTCGGCTATCGGTTACCGAGATCGAAACCTGGATGCGCGATCCGTATGCGATCTACGCGCGCCGCGTGCTCAAGCTCGAACCCTTGGATCCGCTCGACGCCGATTTCGGCGCGGCCGAGCGGGGCGAGTTCATCCACCGCGCGCTCGATCGGTTCATGAGCGCCTACCGCGACCGCCTGCCCGAGGACGCGCTCGAGCGGCTGCTGGCGCTCGGCCGCGAGGCCTTCGGCCCCGCCTTCGGCCGCAACGCGGTGTGGGCGTTCTGGTGGCCGCGCTTCTGGCAAATCGCGCAGTGGTTCATCGACACGGAGCACGCGCGGCGCGAGGAAGGCCTTTGCACGCTCGCCAGCGAGACGCGGGGCGAATTGGCGCTCACCGGGCCCGCCGGGCCGTTCACGCTCAGGGCCAAGGCCGATCGCATCGACCGGCTCGTCTCGGGCGAGCTCGCGGTGATCGATTACAAGACCGGCGCCATCCCGGAGAAGGCGCAGGTTCGTCTGGGCTTCGCGCCGCAGCTGCCGCTCGAAGCCTTGATCGCCGAACAGGGCGGCTTCGCCGAGGTGCCGGCGGCGCCGGTCGGTGAGCTGGCCTATTGGCAGCTTAAGGGCGGAGACAAACCGGGCAAAATCGAGCGCGTCGCGTCCCGGCGCGACAGTCCGCCGCGCGAGCTGATCGATCAGGCCCGCGAGGGGTTGGCGCGCCTAATCGCGGCCTTTGATGATCCCGCAACGCCCTATCCGGCGCGGCCCGACGCGGCGGCCCCCGCGCGCGAGGGGCCTTACGACCATCTGGCGCGAGTCAAGGAATGGCAGGCGCAGGACGAGGGAGGCGAGGCGTGAGCGCGCCCCACGGCCCGAAGCCCGATGGCGGCAGCGCGCAACAGCGCGCCGCGGACCCGGGCGCCTCCATCTGGGTTACGGCCTCGGCGGGCACGGGCAAGACCAGCGTGCTCACCGACCGCGTACTGCGGCTTCTGCTGGCCGGCACCGAGCCCGAGCGCATCCTGTGCATCACCTACACCAAGGCCGCGGCGGCCGAGATGGCGCTGCGCATCGAGGGCAAGCTCGCCGAGTGGCTGGCCAAGCCCGACGACGGCGTGCGCCAAGACCTGCATGGTTTGCTCGCGCGGGCCCCAAGCGAAGAGGAGGCACGGCAGGCGCGCAGGCTGCTCTTGCGCGTGCTCGACGCGCCGGGCGGCCTGAAGATCCAGACTATCCACGCCTTCTGCCAGTCCCTCCTCGCGCGCTTTCCGCTCGAAGCCCGGATCGCGCCGCACTTCCAGGTGGCGGAGGAACGCGATCAGCGGGACATGCTGAAGCTCGCCGTCGAGAACGTGCTCGCCACCGCGCGCGAGGGCGGCGAGCAAGGTGTCGGCGCGAGCCTCGCCGGCGTCGCGACCCTGGCCTCCGAAAGCGGCTTTCACGAGCTCATGGCCGCGATCGCGGGCAAGCGCGAGAAGCTCGAACGTCTGCTCCAGCGCCACGGCGGCCTCGTGGGCTTGGCACGCAGGCTCTACGAGCACGCGGGCCTCTCCTGGGACGACACCCCGGAGCGCCTCTTGAGTGCCGCGGCGGACGACGGCGCATTCGATGCGCCCGCGCTCGAGAATGCCTGCGCCGCGCTCGCCTCGGGCACTCCGACCGAGCGCCGGCGGGCGGACGCCATCGGGCGCTGGCTCAGGGCTCCCCTTAAGGCGCGGCTTGCCACCTTCGAGGATTACGCAGGGCTCTACCTTACTCAGGCCAAGGAGGCTGGCCAAAGGGAGTTGATCACGAAGGCGCGCGAGGCCGCCTCGGGCGGCACCGCCCGCAGCGCGCTCGAGAGCGAGCGCGAGCGCCTGGCCCGGCTCTATGGGCGCCTGCGCGCGCTCGCCCTGCGGCAAGGCACCGAGCAGCTGCTGACGCTCGCCGTGGCGCTGCTTGCGGCCTACCGCGACGTCAAGGAGCACCGTGCCCGCCTCGATTACGACGATCAGATTCTTTACGTGCGCGATCTCTTGGCCCGGCCCGGCATCGCGCCCTGGGTGCTGTACAAGCTCGACGGCGGCATCGACCACATCCTGTTGGACGAGGCCCAAGACACCTCGCCCGAGCAGTGGGCGGTGATTGCCGCCTTCGCCGAGGAATTCTTCACCGGCAAGAGCGCCCGCGAGGTCCTGCGCACCGTGTTCGTCGTGGGCGACGAGAAGCAATCGATCTTCAGCTTCCAGGGCGCGGAGCCACGCCAGCTCGAGCGCATGCGCACGCGGCTCGCGGCGCAGGCCGACGGCGCCCGCGAACCCTGGCGTGAGGTGCCGCTCGATCGCTCCTACCGCTCGACCCCGCCGGTGCTCGCCGCGGTCGATGCGGTGTTCGCGCAAGACGAAGCGCGGCGCGGCGTCGCGCTCTCGGGCCAGGCCATTCACCACTCGACCGCGCGCGAGGGCGAGGCCGGGCTGGTCGAGCTCTGGCCGCTGCTCCTGCCGCGGCAAGAGGGGGAACCCGAACCCTGGCGCCTGCCGCTTCAGCGCCGCGCCGCCGACCAGCCGCCGGTTCGCCTCGCGCGCCATATCGCCGGGACGATCCGCGGCTGGCTCGATCGCGGCGAAGCGCTCGAGTCGCAAGGCCGCGCCGTCGCGCCGGGCGACATCCTGGTCCTCGTGCGCGCGCGCGGCAGCTTCGCGGGCGAGATGGTGCGCGCGCTGAAAGAGCGGAGCGTGCCCGTGGCCGGGGTCGACCGGTTGTTCCTCACCGAGCAGCTCGCCGTCATGGACTTGGCCGCGCTCGGCCACTTCCTGCTGCTGCCCGAAGACGATCTGACGCTCGCCACCGTGCTCAAGAGCCCGCTCATCGGCTTTTCCGAGGACGAGCTGTTCGAACTCGCCGCAACGCGCGGCGAGCTTGCCCTGTGGCGCTCGCTCGAACGGCGCAAGGCGGAGCGCGCCACTTTCGGGGACGCGCACGCGCTCCTCTCCGAGCTTCTCGCGCGCACCGACTTCGTGCCTCCCTTCGAGCTCTACGAGGACCTCTTGAGCCGGCTCGGCGCGCGAGCGCGCCTGCTCGAACGCCTCGGGCCCGAGGCCGAGGACGCGATCGATGAGTTCTTGAACGCGGCGCTCGCCTACGAGACGAGCCACGCGCCCTCCTTGCAAGGCTTCCTCGACTGGCTGTTCGAGGCCCCCCACGAGGTCAAGCGCGATCCCGAGCAGGGACGCGACGAGGTGCGCATCATGACCGTGCACGGCGCCAAGGGCTTGCAGGCGCCGATCGTCTTGCTGCCCGACACCACGGCCCTGCCGCCGGCGGACAAGCCGCCGCTGCTCTGGCTCGAGGAGGACGAGCTGATGCTCTGGCCGGTGCGCAAGGAGCGGGACGATGCGGCCGCGGCGGCCGCGCGGGCGATCCGGCGCGCACGCGAGCTCGAGGAGTATCGGCGCCTGCTCTACGTCGCGCTCACCCGCGCTCAAGACCGGCTCTACATCGCGGGCTTCCGCACCAACCGCAAGCCGCTGCCCGATGATTGCTGGTATGCCCTGATCGAGCGCGCGCTCGCCCGGCTCGACGGCATCGAGCGCGTGCCCTTCGACGGCGGCGAGGCTTGGCGGGGCGAAGCCTTGAGGCTCGCCGCACCGCAATCCGCACCGATCAAGGCAGCGCCGAAGAAGGAAGTCGAAGTTGCCCCGGGCGTCCTCCCCCCCTTCGCCGAGAGGGCGCCGACACCCGAGCGCGCGCCCACGCCGTTGCGGCCCTCCGCCGCCGCAGGGCCGGTGCGCTCGCCGGCCGCGGCCGAGGAGGGGGCCTATCGCCGCGGCCTCTTGATCCATCGCCTGCTCCAGCTCCTGCCCGAGGTGGCGCCGGCCAAGCGCGAGGCGGCGGCGCGGCGCTACCTCGAGCGCACCGGCTTATTTCTCTCGCTCGCCGAACAGGAGGCGATCCTCCAATCGGTGCTGGGCCTAATCGCTACGCCGGGCCTCGAGCCGCTGTTCGCCCCAGGCAGCCGCGCGGAGGTGCCGATCTCGGGCGTCCTCGGCGACAAGCTCATCGCCGGTCGCATCGACCGGCTCGCGGTCAGCGAGGCGGGCATCTGGCTCATCGACTACAAGACCAACCGCACGCCGCCGAGCGATGTTGGCGAGGTGAGCCCCGCCTATCTCGCGCAGCTTGCGGCCTACCGTGCGCTGTTGCGGCGAATCTTTCCGCAGCGGCCCGTGCATGCGGCCCTGCTGTGGACCGAGGGGCCGCGCCTCATGGTGCTCTCCGAGGCCGAGCTTGCGCCCTACTCGCCTTGACCCTGCCCTGGCACGCTTCTAGAGCGTAATTTGGCGGAGTGGAATCACGGGTGAGCGTCAAATTTGCCGATGCCCCCACCCCGCCCTCCCCCACGAGGGGGGAGGGAGCTTCTTATTTCGTCCCCTTCCCCGCGCGGGAGGGGGTAGGGGGAGGGGGTGCTTCCACTTAATCCAATTGCGCTCTAGATTCGCAGTTCCGGGAAGGGGGGCAGCCCCGAGAAGGACGCCCCCTTTCCGCTGATCAAGACCAGCGAAGGGACCCCGGCCATGGCCATTGCCCACACCTCCGACGCCGCCTTCGAGAGCGACGTGCTCAAGGCCAAGGGGCCGGTGCTCGTGGACTTCTGGGCGGAGTGGTGCGGTCCCTGCAAGCAGATCGCCCCGGCGCTCGAGGAGATCGCGAAGGAGCTGGACGGGCGGCTCGCCATCGCCAAGGTCAACGTCGACAACAACCCGGCCACACCCGGCCGCTACGGCGTGCGCGGCATCCCCACGCTCATGCTCTTCAAGGACGGCCAGGTGCTCGGCACCAAGGTCGGGGCGCTCCCCAAGTCGAGGCTCATGGAGTGGGTCCGGTCGCTGATTTGAGAGCGCGGCGCTGCGCCGAACCGCTCAGTCGGGCAGCAGGCCGCTCTCGGCCAAGACCGAACCCGCAAGATAGAGCGAGCCGCAGATCAGCACGCGCCCCGGGGCCACGCGCAGGCGGCGCGTCGCCTCGGCGAGCCCTCTGAGCGCCGCAAACACATCGGGTGCGGTGCGGATCGGCTTGTCCATGTGGGCCAGGTGATCGGCGAGCTCGTCGGGCGAAAAGCCCGCCGGCTCGCCCGGCACCGGCACGCAAGAGACGCTGCGCGCATAAGGCGCGAGCGGGCCCACGAACTCCGCCGGCGCCTTGCTGTTGATCATGCCGACCACGAGGTCGAGCGGCATGCGCGGAAATAGCCTCAAGCTCTGTGCGAGCGCCGCGCCCGCGCCGCCGTTGTGCCCGCCGTCGAGCCACAGCTCGGCCCCGGGCGGCAGCGCGGCGCGCAACGGGCCCCGCTCGATGGGCTGAAGGCGCGCCGGCCAGCGCGCGCTTCGCAAACCCTCCTCGATCGCGCGAGGCGAGGGTCTAAGAGCGCCAAGACGGCGCGCCGCCGCGACCGCCGTCGCGGCGTTGATGAGCTGATGCGCGCCCGCCAACGCGGGCAAGGGCAACAGAGAGTGCTCGGCGCCGTCGCGAAAGGCGAGCCCGCCTGCTGAAGCCTGCGCGTCGTAGTCGCGCGACCAGGCAATAAGCGAGACACCCAGCGCGCGCGCCCTCTCTTCGATCACGGCGAAGACGCGGCTCTCCTGCGGGCCCAGCACGCAGCCGACGCCGGGCTTGAGAACGCCCGCCTTCTCGAACGCCATCTCCTCGAGCCGTTCGCCGAGATATTGGCGATGATCGAGCGAGATGGGCGTGATCACCGAGAGCGCCGGCCGCTCGATCACGTTGGTGGCATCGAGCCGGCCCCCCAGGCCGACCTCGAGCAGCAACGCATCGGCGGGCGTGCGCGCGAAGGCGAGGAACGCCGCGGCCGTCGTGATCTCGAAGAAGGTGATGGGCTCAAGCCCGTTCGCGGCCTCGCACTCCTCGAGCAAAGAGCTCAGAGCGCCCTCCTCGATCAAGCGGCCCGCCACGCGGATGCGCTCGGCGAAGCGCACGAGGTGGGGCGAGGTGTAGACGTGGACGCGTTTGCCCTCGGCCTCGAGCATCGCGCGCAAGTACGCGATGACCGAGCCCTTGCCGTTCGTGCCCGCCACGTGGACGACCGGGGGCAGCGCGCGCTCGGGGTGGCCCAGCCGCTCGAGCAGCTGCTCGATCCGCTCCAAGGACAGGTCGATGGCCTTGGGATGAAGCCCTTTAAGGCGCTCGAGGATGGGGTCAAGCGTCAGCTTGGCCTGCCTCCCCGCCGGCGCGTGCGGGTGCCTGCGGCGCAGCGGAGGCGCGCAGCGCCGTGCCGTCGCGCAACAGCCCGATGATGCGCACCAGCGTCTCGCGCAGCTCGCGCCGGGGCACCACCCGATCCACCATGCCGTGCTCGAACAGGTACTCGGCGCGCTGAAAGCCCTCGGGCAGCGACTCGCGGATCGTCTCCTCGATCACCCGCTGGCCGGCGAAGCCGATCACGGCCGAGGGCTCGGCCAGCGTGACATCGCCCAACATCGCGAAGGAGGCGGTGACGCCGCCCGTGGTCGGATTGGTGAGCACGACGATGTAGGGGAGCCCTGCCTCCTTGACTTCCTCGATGCCGATCGTCGTGCGCGCCATCTGCATGAGCGAAAGCACGCCTTCCTGCATGCGCGCGCCGCCCGAGGCGGGAATGGCGATGAGCGTCGCCTGCTGTAGCACCGCAAGGCGCGCCGCGGCGAGCACCGCTTCGCCCGCGGCAAGCCCCATGGAGCCGCCCAGGAAATCGAAATCGAACGCCGCGATCACGACGTTCTGCCCGCCCAGGCGGCCGTGGGCGACCCGCACGGCGTCCGCGTCGCCCGACCTCGCCTGCGCCTCCTCGAGCCGATCGAGATAGCGCTTGCGGTCGCGGAACTTGAGCGGGTCGAGCGGCACCTGGGGCAGCTCGATCAGCTGATAGGCGCCCTCGTCGAACAGCCGCTTGAAGCGCTCACGCGGCGAAATCTTCATGTGATGCCCGCAGTGCGGGCAGACGAACTCGCTCGCCTCGAGCTCGCGGTGGTAGATCATCTGCTCGCACGCCGGGCACTTGTCCCACAGGTTCTCCGGGGTATCGACCTTCTTGGACAGCGCCCGGATCTTGGGCCGCACGAAGCGCTCGAGCCAGTTCACGAGGAGGCCTTCTGGGCTGCGCGGTGCACGCCTTGCGCGAGAGCGCGCACGAGGCCCAAGACGCGTTCGACCGTTCCCGCCTGGGCGCGGCCCTTCTCGTCCAACGTCTCGGCCACGGCCGAGACGAGCGCGGAACCCACGACGGCGGCATCGGCCACGGCGCCGATCTCGGCGGCGTCCTCGGGCGTCTTGATGCCGAAGCCGACCGCGATGGGCAGATTGGTATGGCGCTTGATGCGCGCGAGAGCCCCGGCGATGGCTGCGGTGCGCCCCCGCTTCGCTCCGGTGATGCCGGTGATCGAGACATAATAGACGAAGCCGCTCGTGTTGCGCAGCACCGCGGGCAGCCGGCGATCATCGGTCGTGGGCGTGGCGAGCCGGATGAACGAGAGGCCCGAGCGCAGCGCGGGCAGGCACAGCTCCTCGTCCTCCTCCGGCGGCAGATCGACCACGATCAAGCCGTCGACGCCGGCGGCCTTGGCCTCGGCAAGAAAGCGATCGACGCCCATGCGGTAGATCGGGTTGTAGTACCCCATGAGCACGACGGGCGTCGACCCGTCGCCCTCGCGGAAGCGGCGCACCATGGCGAGGATCGCCTTGAGCTTCGTGCCCGCTTTGAGCGCGCGCTGGCCCGCGGCCTGAATCGCCGGCCCGTCCGCCATGGGATCGGTGAAGGGCATGCCGAGCTCGATCAGGTCGGCGCCGGCCGCGGGCAGAGCGCGCACGATCGCAAACGAGGTTTCGGGGTCGGGATCCCCCGCCATGACGAAGGGGATCAGCCCGGCGCGGTTCTCGCGCTTGAGCCGCGCGAAGCAGTGCTCGATCCGCCCGTTATCGTCCACGAGCGCGGCTCCTAGATGCGCACGCCGAGGGCTTCGGCGACGGTGAAGATGTCCTTATCGCCCCGCCCGCACAGGTTCATGAGGAGGAGGTGATCCTGGGGCAGCTTGGGTGCGATCTTGGCCACGTGGGCGAGCGCATGGGCGGGCTCGAGCGCCGGGATGATGCCCTCGAGCCGCGCGCACAGCTCGAAGGCCTCGAGAGCCTCCCGATCCGTGATCGACACGTACTCGACGCGGCCCTGATCGCGAAGCCACGCGTGCTCGGGCCCAACCCCCGGATAGTCGAGGCCCGCCGAGATCGAGTGCGCCTCGCGAATCTGGCCGTCGTCGTCCTGCAGCAGATAGGTGCGATTGCCGTGCAGCACGCCCGGCTGCCCCGCCGTGAGCGAGGCCGCGTGCTTGCCCGTCTCGATGCCCTCGCCCCCCGCCTCGACGCCGATGCAGCGCACGGAAAGCTCGTCGAGAAACGGATGGAACAGGCCCATGGCGTTCGAGCCGCCGCCGATGCAGGCGACGAGCGTGTCGGGCAGGCGCCCCTCGGCCTCGCGCATCTGCGCCATGGCCTCGCGCCCGATCACCGACTGGAAGTCGCGCACGAGCTCCGGATACGGATGCGGCCCGGCCACGGTTCCGATGATGTAGAACGTCGATTCGACGTTGGTCACCCAATCGCGCAAGGCCTCGTTCATCGCGTCTTTCAGCGTGTGCGCGCCCGAGCTCACGGGCCTGACCTCCGCGCCGAGCAAGCGCATGCGAAACACGTTGGGCCGCTGGCGCTCGACGTCCTTGGTGCCCATGTAGACGACGCACGGCAGTCCGAACAGGGCGGCCACGGTCGCGGCCGCGACCCCGTGCTGGCCCGCGCCGGTCTCGGCGATGATACGCGTCTTGCCCATGCGCTTGGCCAGCAGGATCTGGCCGATGCAGTTGTTGATCTTGTGCGCGCCCGTGTGGTTGAGCTCGTCGCGCTTGAAGTAGATCTTGGCGCCGCCGAAACGGACCGTTAGGCGCTCGGCGAAATAGAGCGGGCTCGGTCGCCCGACGTAGTGCTTGAACCAGTAGGCCATCTCCTGCGCGAACGACGGATCCGCCTTGGCCGCGCGGTAGGCCTCCTCCAGCGCAAGCACGAGGGGCATGAGCGTCTCGGCGACGAAGCGCCCGCCGTAGATGCCGAAGTGTCCGCGCTCGTCCGGGCCCGTCCGGTAGCTGTTGATCGCCGTCATGCCCGTGTGGCTTCCTCCTCGTTCGCCGGCGCACGGTAGGGCGCCGTGCTCGCCGCCGCAAGGAAGGCGGCGATCCGCTCGAGGCTTTTCACGCCCGGTTTGTCCTCGACGCCCGAGGAGACGTCAACCGCCTCGGCGCCGCTCAACTCGAGGGCCTCTCCCACGTTCTCGGGGGTGAGCCCGCCCGAGAGCATCCACGGCCGGCCGGCGCTTACGGCCTCCCCCCGTCCGCCCGCGAGAATCCGCCAGTCGAAGGCGAGCGCGTTGCCGCCGGGCAGCGTGCCCGCAACCCCCTTGGGCGGCTTGGCGTCGAACATCAGCCAGTCGCACACCGGGGCGTAGTCGCGCGCGAGCGCCAGGTCCATATCCTTGGCGACTCTGATCGCCTTCATCACGGCGCGGCCAGAGCGCGCCCTGATCTCGGCCACGCGCGCCGGGCTCTCGGCGCCGTGCAGCTGGAGCATGTCGAGTGCGGGCGCAACCCGCGCCACCTCGTCATCGCCCGGATCGACGAACACGCCGACCTTGCCGAGCCATTCGGGCGCACCGCGCGCAAGCGCCAGCGCGCGCTCGGGCGAAAGATGGCGGGGCGAGGGCGGATAGAACACGAGACCAACAAAACGTGCGCCGGCCTTAGCCGCGGCGGCGATCGCCTCGGGCGTCGTGACCCCGCAGATTTTAACGAGCACGCCCACGCCCTCGCGCCTCCCTCAGCTCGGCACGCGGGAGACCGTCTCGCGTAAGATCCGGCGCGCGGCTTCCGCCGGGTCGTCGGCGCGGGTGATGGGCCGGCCGACCACGATGTGGTCGGCGCCGAGCGCCACGGCCTCGGCCGGCGTCACGATGCGCTTCTGATCGTCGGCCGAGGACCAGGCAGGGCGGATGCCCGGCACCACGAGCAGGAAGTCGTGCCCGCACTCGCGGCGCAGCCGTTCGATCTCGCGCGCCGAGCAGACCACGCCATCGACGCCGCACTCTTGAGCGAGCGCGGCCAGGCGCAGCGCCTGTTCGGCCACCCCGCCCCCCATGCCGAGCGCGACCAAATCCTCCTCGTCCATGCTGGTCAGCACGGTCACGGCGACCACCTTGGGGCGCTTGACCCCCTCATTGGAGAGGCGCTGGGCCGCAGCCATGGCCGCGCGCAGCATGGCGGGCCCGCCCAGCGCGTGCACGCTCAGCATGAACGGCTTCATGCGCCCCGCGGCGCGCACCGCGCCTGCCACCGTGTTCGGAATGTCGTTGAACTTGAGATCGAGGAAGATGGGCAGGCCGCTCTCGGCCAGCGCCGCGACGCCGTCGGGGCCGTGCGCGGTGACGAACTCGAGGCCGAGCTTGATGCCGCCGACCTCGCCCTTGAGCTTGTCGGCGAGCCCGAGCGCGACGCCCCGCTCCATGGTGTCGAGGGCGCACAAGAGGCGCGCCCGGATCGCGGCCGGATCCACTCTCGCTTCTCCCGAAGGCTGGCCGTTCGACGCGGCTCGTATCCGTCCTTCGTGCGAAGTGTACCTTAGGGCGGCGTGTTATCGAACGTCGATTTGGGCTCAGATGTCGCGCGGCGGAGACACCGCAGGCGGCGGCGCTGGCGTCCGCGCCTCCGACTGTCGCTGGCGCAAGGCCGCGACCTCGGCTTCGAGCGCGGCGATGCGGCGCGCCCGCGAGCGCGCCAGCGCGCGCGTGCGAATCCCCCACAGCCATTCGAAGGCAAGACCCGCGACGAAGCCCACGAGCAGAGCGCCGAGTGTGGCCGCGAAGACCGGCACCTCGAGCGACCAGGGCAAGGGATCGAAACGCAGGCTAAGCGGCTCGCGATTGTTGACCGCGAAGGCAATCAAGACGACCGCGACGAGGAGCCCGGCGATCCAGCGAATGAATTTCACGAGACTTGGGACCGCGCGCGGAGCCTGCGCGGGCTACGGCGCCCGGGCTAGGAGCCCGAGGCCTTGGCGTTGAGCCGCTCGCGCAGCTCCTTGCCGGTCTTGAAGAACGGCAGATACTTCTCGCTCACGGCGACCGCCGTGCCGGTGCGCGGATTGCGCCCGACGCGGGCCGCGCGCGCGCGCACCGAAAAGGCGCCGAAGCCGCGCAGCTCAACCCGATCGCCGCGCGCGAGCGCGAGCGAGATCTCGTTGAACACGGCGGTGACGATACGCTCGGCATCCTGATGCTTGAGGCCCGGGTTCATGTCGGCCAAGTGCTGCACGAGCTCGGATTTCGTCATCGCCGAAGCCTCCCCTTGCCCCTTTCGCCCCGGATGTCGGCGCCAGGCCCTCTTTGCATCGGCTGCTCGTCCAATCACACGGCGCCGCGCATTCAGTCGAGGCCAGCGTGCCAAAGGGAAATCGCACCGTCAAGCACAAGACTCTCAGGATAAAGGGCTTTTTTGGCGGAGCCGGCGAGCTCCTCGATCAGTTCGCGTGTGCGCTCGGGCATCACCTCGCGCACCGGAAGCTCGGGGTGCACACCCTTCTCGTGCAGCCAGGCGAGGGCCTCGCTTTCGCCGCCCAACGTATCGATCAGCCCGGCCGCGAGCGCCTGGCGCCCGGTGAACACGCGCCCATCGGCCAACGCCCGCGCTTCATCGGGCGCAAAGCCCCGCCGCTCGGCGAGCAGGTCCACGAACATGGCGTAAACGTCATCGACGAGGGCCTGAGTGCTGGCCCGGGCGCCCTCGCCCAAGGGCTCGAAGGGCGAGGTCGCGTCCTTGAGCGGACCGCTCGTGATGGCCTCGGCCGAGATGCCGATGTCCTCGAGGAGCCGGCTCACCTCCACGGTCTGAACGATGACGCCGATCGAGCCCGTGACCGTGCCCTCGCGCGCGACCACGCGGTCGGCGGCGAGCGCCGCCATGTAGGCGGCGGAGGTCGCCAGCGTGCCCATGACCGCGACCACCGGTTTCTCCTCGGCGAAGCGGCGCAGCGAGCGGTAGAGCGCTTCGCCGCCCACGACCGTGCCGCCCGGGCTGTCGAGGCGCAGGATCAAACCGCGCACGCGGCCGTCGTCTTTCAACTCGGCAATCAGCTCGTCGCGCTTCGGATCATCGACGATGAGGCCCGTAACGGAGAGGCGCGCCACATAGGGACCGCCATCGAACACGCCGAAACGGCCGATGAGCGCCAAGAGGAACGCCGCAAAGCCCAGGATCGCGAGCGTGCGCCAGAGGATGACGCCGCGCTTCAAGCGCCGTCGGTCGAGAAGGTCGTCGGGACGCAGCGCCACCTCGCGCCTCCGCTCGGTGAGGCCTTAGCTCTCCGCGCTTTCGCTCTTCGCCTTCTTGCTTCGGGCGGCGCTCTTCTTGGCGCCCTTCGCCGATGTCTCCTCGGCACCCTTCGCCGATGTCTCCTCGTCGCCCTTCGCCGATGTCTCCTCGGCGCCCGCCGCGTCCTCTTCCTCCTCGGCGGCCTGCTCCGAGCCCGCACGTTTGAGGGCCGCGCCCAGAATATCGCCCAGGCTCGCACCCGAGTCGGCCGAGCCGAACTCGGCCATCGCCTGCTTCTCCTCCTCGATCTCGAGCGCCTTGACCGAGAGCGTGAGCTTGCGCGCGGCGCGGTCGATATTCGTGACCTTGGCGTCCACCTTGTCGCCGACGGCGAAGCGGTCGGGGCGCTGCTCGCCACGATCGCGCGCCAGATCCGCGCGCCGGATGAAGCCGGGAACGCCGTTGACCATGACCTCGACGCCCGACTCCTGAACGCCAGACACGGTGCAGGTCGCGACGTCGCCCTTCTTCAGCTCGACCAGGACCTCGGAGTAGGGGTCTTGGGAGAGCTGCTTGATGCCGAGCCCGATGCGCTCCTTGTCGACCTCGACCGCGAGCACCCGCGCCTTGACGAGCTGGCCCTTCTGGAAGGCCTTGATCGCCTCCTCGCCGGGCTTGCGCCAGTCGAGGTCGGAGAGGTGGACCATGCCCGAAATCTCACCCGGCAGGTCGACGAACAGGCCGAACTCGGTGATGTTCTTGATCTCGCCCTCGACGATCGAGTCCACGGGATGGGTCTCGGCGAAATTCGCCCACGGATTGTCCATGCACTGCTTGAGGCCCAGGCTGATACGCCGCTTCTGGGGATCGACGTCGAGCACCATCACCTCGACCTCCTGACTGGTCGAGACGATCTTTCCCGGGTGCACGTTCTTCTTGCTCCAGCTCATCTCGGAGACGTGGACCAGGCCCTCGACGCCGGGCTCGAGCTCGACGAACGCACCGTAGTCGGTGATGTTCGTGACCCGGCCCTTGAACTTCGTGCCCACCGGATACTTGGCCGACACGCCGGACCAGGGATCGGCCTCGAGCTGCTTCATGCCGAGCGAGATGCGCTG
>CAZVZP010000020.1:0-3117 GCA_964631625.1 uncultured Hyphomicrobiales bacterium
CGGCCAAAGTGGTCGAGATCGCCGCTCGCGTCGGCCTCGATGGTGCGGCCTTGGGGGAGGCGCTGAAAAGCGAGGCGCTGAAAGAGCGGCTCAAGCGCGAGTGCGAGGCCGCGGTCGAGCGCGGCGTGTTCGGCTCGCCGTTCCTGATCGTCGATGGCGAGCCGTTCTGGGGCTCGGACCGGCTCTGGCAGGTCAAGCGCTGGCTCGACCGCGGCGGGTGGTGACAGGTCAAGCGCTGGCTCGACCGCGGCGGGTGGTGAGTTGGGTGCGCCGCCGCCGCTCGCTTGCGTTATTCCTGCGGACGTAGCGGTGCTCGCAGCAGGCTCTTAATGGAGGCCTTTCTCGTCTCGGCCGGTGTCGTGGCGCTCGCGGAGTTCGGCGACAAGACTCAACTCCTGACCCTGCTTCTCGCGGCGCGATTTAGGCGACCTCTTCCAATCCTTGCAGGCATTGTCGTCGCAACTCTCGTCAATCACGCCCTGGCTGGCCTCGCTGGGCTCTGGCTGGGTGCCTTCATCGAAGGGCCGTGGTTTCGCTGGATCGTGGGCGGCTCGTTCCTTGCGATTGCCGCGTGGACGTTGATCCCCGACAAGATGACGGGAGACCGGGCCTTGCCCGCACCCCGTTATGGGGTGTTTGTTGCCACCCTGGTGCCGTTTTTCCTGGTCGAGATCGGCGATAAGACACAGATCGCGACGGTTGCCTTGGCCGCCCGGTTCGACACGCTCCCTCCCGTCGTCATCGGCACGACGCTCGGGTTATGCTTGACGAGCCTGCCGGCTCTGTTCCTGGGCAACCTCGCGGGCGAGAGGCTGAAGGTGCCCTGGGTGCGGTACATCGCGGCGGCAGCGTTCGCGCTCCTCGGCGTGCTCGTGCTGCTGAATGTGAGTCTCGGTATTTGATTACTCGCCGGCCAGGGCGAGCTGTAAGCCGGACATATCGATGTTGCCGCCCGAGAGGATGAGGCCGATGCGCTTGCCGCGCATCGCGCTGCGGTGCGCGCCATTGAACGATCTCCATTGATCGATGTTTGAGGACCACCAGATCCTGCTTTTCGTCGCGGGCGCTTTGCCGGAGCTGCGCAGCGGCTTCCTTCTGCTCGCGCTGCTGCTTGCGATGCGCTTTGGCCGCGTCCTGCCGATCCTGGCCGGAATGATCGGCGGCGCGGTAGTGCTTTCGGTGTTTTATGTCTTTGCCGAAATTCCCGACGAACCGATCGCGCAACCCGCGGCGTGGCCGTGGTGGTCCTGGGCCTCGGGCGTCGCGGTCTTGACCACGGCCCTCTGGGTGACCCGCTCGGGCAAATGGATCGGGGCCAACGAGCCGCCACGCGGCCTGACCCTGTTCTTGGTCTCGTTCATTCTCTATGTCCTGGTTCACGGCGCCCTCTTTCCGTTGGTTCCGTTGACGATCATGTACGCGCCGCTGCTGGACAGCGACCCTACTCTCCTGATCGCCGGCGTTCTGTTCGGGCGCCCGGCTTGCGTTCTGCTTGCGGCTTTCCTCGGGCGGTCTCTCGGCAGGCGATTCCGATCCCGCCGAACGGGCTACCTCATCGCGGTCGGTATTGCCCTCTTAGGAGCGGTCATGCTGGCCGATGGCTTCATGGACGCTCGGATCACGGCTTACTTCGCTCGGACCATAGGCTAAGACGGCACGCACGAGATCGCCCGGATCGATGTTGCCGCCCGAGAGGATGAGGCCGACTCGCTTTTCCTTCATCGCCTCGCGCTCCTTGAGGAGGGCGGCGAGGGGCGCCGCGCCCGCGGGCTCGGCCAAGGTATGGCAGTCAATCAAATAGTGGCCAATCGCGGCTTCCATCGCCGCATCGCTCACCCGCACGATGCGCGCGACTCCGGACAGCATGACCCCAAGTGCTTCCTCGTTCGGAACGCGCACCGCGAGTCCGGCCGCGAAGGTGTGGATCGCATTGGTCGAGACCGGACGTCTCTGCTCGAAGGAGAGCGCATAGCAATCGGCGCCCTCGGCCACGACGCCGACGATCTCGGTCTTGAGGCCGAGCGCCTCGCGCGCCGCGATCGTGCCGCAGATGCCGGAGCCCAGGCCGATCGGGACGTATACCGCATCGAGCGGAGGTGTGGCACGGAAGAACTCGTAGGCGTAGGTCGCGACCCCTTCGACGAGCCAGCGGTGGAAGGAGGGTACAAGATGGAGCCGTGCGTCTTCGGCCATGCCGCAGGCATGCTCGAAGGCATCCTGGAAGTCGCGACCATGCTCGATCAACTCCGCGCCGAAGGAGCGCATGGCCGCGTTCTTCGTGGGCGAGTTGCCGTGCGGCACGACGATCACCGCGCGAAGGCCGAAGCGCCGGGCGGCGAGCGCGATGCTCTGGCCGTGATTGCCCGTGGTCGCCGTGACGACGCCCCTGACACCGGGCTCGGCCTCCTTGAGCCGGGCCATGTAGAAGAGCCCGCCGCGGATCTTGAACGCGCCGGTCGGCGTGTAGTTCTCGTGCTTGACCCAGACCTCGGCGCCCGTGCGCTCGGCCAGGAGCGGCCAGCGGTATTGCGGCGTCGTCACCTCCTTGGCGATCGTGGCATGAGCGGCCTCGAGTGCGGCGCGCTCGGGCAGAAGGGGGTGACGGGGGCTCATGCGGCGGGGCGGCGCGCTCTGCGAGGGCTCTCGAATCGCCCGAGCCTAACGCCCGAATCCCAAAGCGCGTCAAGCTGTTATTTTATTGGCCGGAGACGGGCGGGGAGGGTAATTTAGCCCGCCAAATGCGGGCTGGGCAGCATCGATGAACC
Source organism: uncultured Hyphomicrobiales bacterium (assembly GCA_964631625.1). Classification (GTDB taxonomy): domain Bacteria; phylum Pseudomonadota; class Alphaproteobacteria; order UBA828; family JAPUJA01; genus CAZVZP01. The sequence goes on from CAZVZP010000020.1 coordinate 2,766, forward strand.
CCTTCAAGAGCCACATCGATCCGAGCGCGAAGTCCTTTCAGGACAACCGGCGCGCGATGGAGGCCCTGGTCGCCGATCTCAAGCGCGCCGTGGAGAAGGCCCAACAGGGCGGCGACGACAAGGCGCGGGAGAAGCACATCGCCCGCGGCAAGATGCTCGTGCGCGAGCGCGTGCGCGCGCTCCTCGATCCCCATACGCCGTTCCTCGAGCTCTCTCCTTTGGCCGCCCACGGGCTGTACGAGGAGGAGGTGCCCGCCGGCGGGATCGTGACCGGGATCGGCCGCATCGAGGGCCAGGAATGCATGATCGTGGCCAACGACGCCACGGTCAAAGGCGGCACCTACTACCCGAT
>CAZVZP010000020.1:3127-9955 GCA_964631625.1 uncultured Hyphomicrobiales bacterium
GCGCAGGAGATCGCCGAGGCCAATCGCTTGCCGTGCATCTATCTCGTGGATTCAGGCGGGGCCAACCTGCCGCACCAGGACGAGGTGTTCCCGGACCGCGACCACTTCGGCCGCATCTTCTACAACCAGGCGCGCCTGTCGGCCAAAGGCATCCCGCAGATCGCGGTCGTCATGGGCTCATGCACCGCGGGCGGCGCCTATGTGCCGGCGATGGCCGATCAGGCGATCATCGTGCGCGGCCAGGGCACCATCTTCCTGGGCGGCCCGCCGCTGGTCAAAGCCGCGACCGGCGAGGTCGTGAGCGCGGAGGATCTGGGCGGGGCCGAGGTGCATTCGCGCATCTCGGGCGTCGTGGATGACACCGCGGACAACGACGCGGAGGCCTTGGCCAAGGCGCGGCGCATGGTGCGCAACCTCAACCGACGCAAGCCGGAGGACATCCCGCTCCGGAAGGCCGTCGAGCCCGCGTACGATCCCAAGGAGCTCTACGGCATCGCCCAAGCAAACTTGCGCATGACCTATGACATGCGCGAGGTCATCGCCCGCATCGTCGATGCCAGCGAGTTCGACGAGTTCAAGCCGGCTTTTGCGCCGAACTTCGTGACCTGCTTCGCCCACATCGCCGGCATCCCGGTCGGCATCGTGGGCAACTCGGGCATCCTGTTTTCCGAGTCCGCGGTCAAGGGCGCCCACTTCATCGAGCTGTGCTGCCAGCGGACGATTCCGCTGATCTTCCTGCAGAACGTCGTCGGCTTCATGGTGGGCCGGCAGTACGAGGCGGGCGGCATCGCCAAGCACGGAGCGAAGCTCGTGAGCGCGGTCTCCTGCGCCGAAGTGCCCAAGCTCACGGTGATCGTGGGGGGCTCGTTCGGCGCGGGCAATTACGGCATGTGCGGCCGCGCCTACAGCCCCCGCTTCCTGTGGATGTGGCCCAATGCGCGCATCTCGGTCATGGGCGGCGAGCAGGCGGCGGGCGTGCTCTCGACCATTCGGCGCGACGGGCTCGAGGCCAAGGGCGAGGCATGGCCGGAAGAAGAGGAGGCCAAGTTCCGCGCGCCCATCGTGCGTCAGTACGAGACCCAAGGGCACCCGTATTACTCGAGCGCGCGACTGTGGGACGATGGGGTGATCGACCCGGCCGAGACGCGCAGTTTCTTGGCGCTCGGGCTTTCGGCCGCGCTCAATGCGCCGATCCAAGAGACGCGCTTTGGCGTCTTCCGGATGTAGGAGGCGGGATGGCCGAGGCATCGCCCAGCCTGCTCGTCACCGTCGATGGCCGGGGCGTGGCGACGCTCACCCTCAACCGGCCGGAGATCCACAACGCCTTCGACGAGGAGCTGATCGCGCGGCTCGAGCGCGAGATCGCGGCGCTCGAGAACCGTGCCGGCTTGCGCGCGCTCGTGCTCGAGGGTGCGGGCAAGAGCTTCTCGGCCGGAGCCGACCTCAACATGATGAAGCGGGCGGCGGCCGCGAGCTTCGAGGACAACAAGCAGCACGCCCGCGACCTCGCGCGCATGCTCGATCGGCTCGATCGGTTCCCCCGTCCCACCGTTGCTGTCGTGCACGGCGCCACGTTCGGCGGCGGCGTCGGGCTCGTTGCCGTGTGCGACGTGGCGTTGGCCGCCGCGAACGCAGTCTTCTCGCTCTCCGAAGTGCGGCTCGGCATCGCGCCCGCCGTGGTCGGACCCTATGTGATCCGCTCGATGGGCGCGCGGCAGGCCCGGCGCTGGTTTCTGACCGGCGAGCGCTTCGACGCCGTGGTTGCGCAACGTATCGGCCTCGTCCACGAGGTTGTGCCCGCCGACCGTTTGGCCGCGACGCGCGATGCGCTGATCGGCGAGATCCTCAAGTGCAGCCCCAATGCCCAAGAGAGAGCAAAAAAAGCGATCGAGCGCTGGCGCACGCGCCCGATCGATCCTGTACTGCAGGAGGAGACGGCCCAATTGATCGCGGACTTGCGGGTGCATGCCGAGGGCCGGGAGGGCATTGCTGCGTTCCTGGAGAAGCGCGAGCCGAATTGGCGGGGCTAGCCGGGCTCTTGGCCTTGGCGCACAATCTTACTCATGGCGTATCCCAGGCGGATCAAGGTGGTCGAGGTGGGCCCCCGCGATGGGCTGCAGAACGAGCCCGAGATCCTGGCGCCCGAGCTCAAGATCGCGCTCATCGAGCGGCTGGCGGACGCGGGCCTTCCCGTCGTCGAGGCCACGAGCTTCGTCTCGCCCAAATGGGTGCCGCAAATGGCCGACGCGGCACGTGTCCTTACGGGAATAAAGAAAAAACAAGGTGTTAGATATCCTGTCTTAACACCGAACATGAAGGGCTACGAAGCCGCGCGCAAGGCCCGCGCCGAGGATGTCGCGGTGTTCACGGCGGCCTCCGAGACCTTTCAGCGCAAGAACACGAATGCCTCGATCGAGGAGAGCTTCGAGCGCTTTGCGCCGATCCTCGAAGCGGCGAAGCACGATGGGGTGCGGGTGAGGGGCTACATCTCCTGCGTGCTGGGCTGCCCCTACGAGGGAGACATCGCGCCGCGGCGAGTGGCAGAGGTCGCCCGCCGCCTGTTCGATGCGGGTTGCGAGGAGATCTCGCTCGGCGACACCATCGGCGTGGGCACGCCGGGACGGGCGCGAGCGGTGTTCGAGGCCGTCGCGGCCGAGGTGCCGCTCGAGCGCCTGGCGGCTCACTTCCACGACACCTACGGCCAAGCTCTCGCCAACCTTCACGCGGTGCTCGAGCTCGGCGTCGCGGTGATCGATTCATCGGTCTCGGGCCTCGGCGGCTGCCCCTATGCGCCGGGCGCCTCGGGCAACGTCGCGACCGAGGACGTCGTCTATATGCTGCACGGACTGGGCATCGAAACCGGCATCGATCTCGACCGGCTCGTGGCCGTCGGCGCCTTCATCTCGGAGCAGCTCGGCCGCGCGCCGGGATCGAAGGCGGCGCGCGCCATCCTTGCCAAACGCGAGAAGGCAGGCCAAGCCCCCGGGAGACGGCCATGACGCTTCATCTGATCATCCAGTGCGTTGGCATCGAGAGCATCGATCATCTGCGCCGCTCGATTGCCGAGGAGGTAGCCGAGGCCAGAGACCGCGGTGCGCGGCCGCTGTGCCGTCACCACACGCGCCATTTTCCGCGCCGTGCGGACGAGCTGCTGCAAGGCGGCTCGCTCTACTGGATCATTCGTGGTCGAACCCGCTGCCGGCAGCCGATCAAGGGCGTCGAGCGGATCGACGATCCCGAGAGCGGCAAGCGCTGCGTCCTGTTGTTCGGGCCCGAGATCATCCCGACCGTGCCGGCGCCGCACGACCCGATGCAAGGCTGGCGCTATCTCGAGGTCAAGGATGCCCCGGCCGACCTCGAGCCTTTAGGTCGCGGCTCGCGCCGGGGCGCACGGGGCCTGCCGCCCGAGATGATTGCCGAATTGCGCGCCTTGGGCCTCCTGTGATCGGAACGATGCCGGAGGGGCGGCGGCCGTGATCTTTGCGAAGCGTCCGGCCCTCGATCCGGCGCGGACCTCGCTCGCGGCGGCTTACCTTGCGGACGAGGCGGCCGTTGCCGAGGCGCGCTGCGTCGAGGCGCGATTGCCCCCCGATATGCAACAGCGGGTAGCGGCACGGGCGCGTGCGCTCGTCGAGGCGGTGCGTGCCGGGGGGCGGGCCGGCGGACTCGACGCCTTCCTTCAGGAGTACAGCCTCGGAACCGCCGAAGGGGTCGTGCTCATGTGCCTGGCCGAGGCGCTCCTGCGCATCCCCGACGCCGAGACCAAAGATCGGCTGATCCGCGACCGCCTGAGCGAGGCCGAATGGGAGCGCCATCTCGGCCATTCCGACTCCTGGTTGGTCAACGCCTCGACCTTTGGGCTCATGCTCACGGGCCGGATCATGCGTCTCGGCGAATGGCCCAAGGGCGAGGAGGCGTGGCAAGCCCTGCGCCGGCTGGTGAGCCGGAGCGGCGAGACCGTGATCCGCGAGGCGCTGGTGCAGGCCCTGCGCATCATGGGCCGTCAATTCGTCATGGGACGCACGATCGGGGAGGCGCTGGCCCGTGCCGAAGCGGACGAGCGGCGCGGCTACCGCCACTCCTTCGATATGCTGGGCGAGGCCGCGCGCACGGCCGAGGACGCGGTGCGTTATTTCGCCGCCTACCGCTCTGCGATCGAGGCGCTCGGCGCCTGGTGCCGAACGCCCGAGCGAAGCCGGCTCTCCCTGTTCGAGCGGCCGAGCGTCTCGGTCAAGCTCTCGGCGCTGCATCCACGCTACGAGCTCGCCAAGGCGGTTCGCGTCATGGCGGAGCTGTCGCCCCGGCTCCTCGAGCTCGCGGAAGCGGCGCGCGTCCAAGGCATCGGCGTAACCGTAGATGCCGAGGAATCGGAGCGGCTGGATCTTTCCCTCGACATCATCGAGAGCGTGTTCCGCAACCCGGCGCTCGAAGGTTGGGAGGGCTTCGGCCTCGCCGTTCAGGCCTACCAGAAGAGAGCCCGGCCGCTCCTCGACTGGCTGATCGCGCTCGCCCGCAGCGGACGGCGACGCATCCCGGTCCGCCTCGTCAAGGGCGCCTACTGGGACAGCGAGATCAAGCGCGGTCAGGAGAAGGGGCTGCCGGGGTATCCGGTGTTCACACGCAAGGCCGCGACCGACGCCTCGTATATCGCCTGCGCCAAGGCAATGCTCGCGGCGCCGGGCGCTATCTACCCGCAGCTTGCGACGCACAACGCGCACACGGTCGCGGCCGTGCTCGAGTTGGCGGACACCGAGTTCGAGTTCCAGCGCCTGCACGGCATGGGCGAGAGCCTCTACGAACCGCTGTTGGAGAAGCGTCCCGGTGTGCGCTGCCGCATTTACGCGCCGGTCGGGAGCCACGAGGACCTTCTGCCCTATCTCGTCAGGCGTCTGCTCGAGAACGGCGCCAACACCTCGTTCGTGAACCGCCTGTCCGATCTCTCGGCGCCGATCGAAACCATCGTCGCCGACCCCGTCGAAGCGTTGGAGAAGGTGCGCTTCAAGCCGCACGCTCAGATTCCGCTGCCCGAGCACCTGTTCGGGCCCGGCCGGCGCAACTCGGCAGGGCTCGAGCTCGCCGACCGCGCCACGCTCCTGCCGCTCGCCGACGCCATGGAAGCGGCTCTGCGCGAGAGCTGGCACGCCGCGCCTCTGGTGGGCGGACGCGAGCTCGAGCGGCCCGCGCGCACGGTGTGCGATCCGGCGGACCGGCGGCGCGTCGTCGGCAGGGTATGCGACGCGGACGATGCGGCGCTTGAGGCGGCCGCGTCGAACGCAGCCCAAGCGGCTCCCGCCTGGGACGCGGTGCCGGCCGAGGAGCGGGCCCGACTTCTCGAGCAGGCGGCCGATCTCTTGGAGGCTCGGCGCGCGGTCTTCATGGCGCTCGCCGTGCGCGAGGCCGGCAAGACGATCCCCGATGCGTTGGCCGAGGTGCGCGAGGCCACCGACTTTCTCCGTTACTACGCACACCGCGCGCGCGGCGAGTTCGGGGTCGACGGCGAGCATCTTGCGGGACCGACCGGCGAGGACAACCGCCTGCGCCTGCACGGGCGCGGGGTCTTTGCCTGCATCTCGCCCTGGAACTTCCCGCTCGCGATTTTCCTAGGCCAAGCGAGCGCGGCCTTGGCCGCAGGCAACGCGGTGATCGCCAAGCCCGCGGAGCAGACGCCTCTGATCGCTGCCGCGGCACTGCGCGTGCTGCACGAGGCGGGCGTTCCGCCCGAGGTTGCGCAGTTGCTGCCGGGCCCCGGCGAGACGGTCGGGGCGCGGCTCATCGTCGATCCGCGGATCTCGGGCGTCGTGTTCACGGGCTCGACCGAGGTCGCCCGTCTGATCGCGCAAGCCCTGGCGGCTCGCCCGGGCCCGATCCTGCCGCTCATCGCCGAGACCGGTGGCCAAAACGCCATGATCGTTGATTCGAGCGCGCTGCCCGAGCAGGTGGTGCAGGACGTGGTCGCCTCGGCCTTCGGCAGCGCCGGGCAACGCTGCTCGTGCCTGCGCGTGCTCTTCGTTCAGGACGACGTGGCCGAACGAATCCTGCGCATGCTGGCCGGCGCCATGGCCGAGCTCAAGGTCGGCGACCCGGCACTTCTCGATACCGACGTCGGTCCGGTCATCGACGGGGAGGCGAAGGCGATGCTCGAACGCCACGTCGCGCGCATGGCGACGGAAGGCCGCACGCTCGCGGTGGCGCCGCTTTCCGGTGAGACGCAATACGGCACGTTCGTCGCGCCCCGCGCCGTCGAGATCGAAGGCCTTGCGCGGCTCGAGCGCGAGGTCTTCGGTCCGATCCTCCACATCGTGCGCTATTCCTCCGATCGTCTCGACAAGGTGATCGACGACATCAATGCGACCGGTTATGGTCTCACGCTCGGCATTCACAGCCGGATCGAGGGCGTGGTCGAGCACCTCGCGGCGCGCGCGCGGGTGGGAAATATCTATGTCAATCGCAACATGATCGGGGCGGTCGTGGGCGTTCAGCCGTTTGGCGGCGAGGGCCTCTCCGGTACGGGGCCGAAAGCGGGCGGGCCCCATTATCTGGCGCGCTTCGGCATCGAGCGAGTGGTGTCGATCAACACCGCGGCGACCGGCGGCAACACCACGCTGTTGACACTCGCGGAGCCGGGCGATTAGGCAGGGGAGATGGCACGACCAATCATCATCGACTGCGATCCGGGCCAGGACGACGCGGTGGCTCTCTTGCTCGCGTTCGCGGTGCCGGAGACCTTGCGCGTTCTCGGCATCACGACGGTGGCGGGGAACGTGCCGGTCGCGCGGTGTGCGCGCAATGCGCGGGCGATCTGCGAGCTCGCGGGCCGCACGGACCTGC
>CAZVZP010000020.1:9965-16071 GCA_964631625.1 uncultured Hyphomicrobiales bacterium
CGAGTACCCGCTCGTGCGCGACCCGATCACCGCCGAACACCTGCACGGGCCGAGCGGATTGGGAGGCGTGGAACTGCCCGAGCCCAAGATGCCGCTCGCACCGAGTCACGCGGTGGATTTTCTCATCGCGACGCTGCGCCATGCGTCGGAGCCCGTGACCCTTATCGTCACGGGCCCGCAGACCAATCTCGCGACGGCGCTGCGGCGCGTGCCGCAGATCGCGTCCAAGATCGAGCGCATCGTGGCGATGGGCGGTTCCATTCGGGGCGGCAACATCACGCCCTTCGCCGAGTTCAATATTCACGTCGATCCGCAGGCCGCCGAGATCGTGCTCGGCCTCGGCGTCCCCGTGACGCTCTTCGGGCTCGACGTCACCCACCAGGTGATCGCAACCGATCGGCGGATCGAGGCGATCCGCTCCCTTGACAACCCGGTCGCGCGGGCCGTTGCCGATATGCTCGGATTCTACGGGCGCCAGAAGAAGGCGGCCGGCTTTCCCGGCGCGCCGCTGCACGACCCCTGCACGATCGCCTGGCTCCTGGAGCCTGCTCTGTTCGAGGGGAACCCGATGCGCGTGCGCATCGAGACCCGCGAAGGTCCGCGCACCGGCCAGACGTCGTGCGCAAGCGTGCCGGCCGAGCACGCCAACGCTCTCGTCATGCACTGGGCCGATGTGGAGGGCTTCTTCCGACTGCTCACGGAGCGACTCAAGTTCTATTCGAGCGCGCGCGGTTGATCAGCGTGCGGGCTCGACCTCGAAATCCTCGGCCAAGGGCTTGTGCTTGCCGACGATGGGGATTCCGGCGGCCTTAGCGGTCGCGATCGTCAAGGCCCGCAGGTCCTCGGGCTCGAGGTTGTGGAGAGAGGTCTTGCCGGTCGCCCGCGCCATCATCGAGGCTTCCGCGGCGCAGGCCTTCAGAATGCTCGCGATGCCGCGCGCGCGGTCCTCGTCGCTGTAGGCGGAGTCGAATTCGAGGCCACGGTTGCCCGCGATCAGGCCACCGGCCGCAAGGCCTGCGGTGACGCCGAGCACCACCGCGTTGGCCCCGAGCCCGATGAGCTTGGCCGCATCCGTGCCCGAGCGCACGCCGCCGAAATAGAGGATATCGATGTCTTCCTCGCGCCCAAGCTGGCGCAGGCGACGAATCGCATCGCGCAGGATCGCGATGTCCGGCGCGCCGCGCAGCTCCGCCCACGGGCTGCCGAGGCCGCCGGTCGCATCGAGCAAAAGAAGGTCGAAGCCGTTCTCGAGCGCGAAGGGGATCGCATCGTGAAGCGCCTTGGCCGAGGACACCGCCAATCCCAGCGCCTGCTCGGGCTTGAGTCGCTCCGCGCGGAGCGGCCGGAACTGGTGGCCCATCGAGTGCACGAGGGCCGCGGCGTCCGTGCTCGGCTCGTTTTGATCCGGAATCACGAGCTGGTACCAGGGCACGGCCAAGCTTAAGCGCTCGAGGCCGAGGTAGCCGGCACGGCTCTCTTCGAGTCCCTTGGCGATGCCGCGGCGCACCTCCTGCGGCGCATCGTCGAAGCCCGTGACGATGAAGGGCTGGGGTAGCGCGATCCGGCCCCCGGCGATCGACGTGCTGACCTTGCAGGCCTCGCGGTAGGGATCGATCACGAGGCGCGAGAGGTTGGCCGGCAGGAACACGATGTCGTCGAGCGTCGCCGCGCGCTCCCGGGGGAACGGATTGGCGCGCAACGCGAGACGCTTGGTCAACATCTCGCGCTTCTTCTTCTGGTCCTTCGGATTGGTGCGCGCCATCGTGAAGATGTCTTCGCGGTGGCCGACGGTATAATCCGCCGAACCGGTCTCGGAATCGCAGCGGAAGCAGCGTGCGGCTTCGTTGCGCGCGGTTTCCTCGTCGTAGGTCGCCTCGATCTCGGGGAATGCGGCCGGCGCCTTGCCGAGGCCGAAGAAATGCTGCTCCTGGCGCGGAAACTTTTCCCACCACAGGTCCTGAGCGACCGGCACGCGCCGCGTGCGGAAGGGCGTCTTGTAGGGCAGCGGGTCCTCGATGCCCTCGAGATAGGCCTTCGTGCAGTAAGCCGCCCGGTGGCCCTGATACATGGCGATCACGATGGTCGAGCCGCCGAAGGCGCCGTCGCCGGCCGCGAAGACCTTGGGATCGGCCGTCCGCATCGAGTCGAAGTCGGTGCGCACGCGATCAATGTTCATCAGGCCGCACGCGTCGAGCTCGTCGCTCTCAGCCTGCTGGCCCACCGCGGCAATGACCATGCCGCAAGGGATGTCGTGCTCGCTCCCGGGGACTTCCCGGAACAGGCGCCGCCCGTCGGGTCCCGGCTCGCCCAAGTCGGTCTTGACACAGCGCAGCGCGATGGCATTGCCATGATCGGTCACCGCCTTCTGCATCGTGTGGTAAACGAACTCGATCCCTTCGGCGATCGCGCCCCTGAGCTCGTCCTTGCGCGCGGGGATCTGCTCGGGCCCGCGGCGATAGATCACCTTGACGTGCTTGCAGCCGGGCAGGCGCTTGGCCACGCGGCAGGCGTCCATCGCGACATCGCCGCCGCCCACGACAATGACCGACCCGGGGAGCTCGGGCCGCTCGCCGCCGTTGACCCGGCGCAAGAAGCTCACGCCGTCGATCACTTCCGGGCGGTCCTCGCCCGGAATCGTCATCTTCTTGCCCCACCACGAGCCGATGGTGAGCATCACCGCGTCGTGGCGCGCCTTCAGCTCGTCGAGCGTCACCTGCGGGCCCAGCGCGCAGTCGAGATGGAGCTTGATGCCCGGGCAGTGCCGGAGCATCCGGTCGATGTCTTCCTGGAGCACGTTCGGGGGCAACCGAAAGGCCGGGATGCCCCAGATCATCATGCCGCCCGGGCGATCCAGCATCTCGTAAACGTGGACCTCGTAGCCGGCTTCCGCGAGGTCCTGCGCTGCGGTCAGGCCCGCCGGCCCGGACCCGACGATGCCGACGGTCTTGCTCTTGGTCACCGGCACCGGCGGCAAGTGATAATCCTTGCCGAGCCGCTCCATGACGAAGCGCTTGAGGTTGCGAATGGCGAGCGCGCCGTCGGAATCCACACGCCGGCATGCGGGCTCGCACGGCGCGTCGCACACGCGCCCGCATACCGAGCTGAAGGGATTGGTGGAGGTGATCGCCTCGAACGCCTCCTCGTAGCGCTGCTCCCAGATGAACGCGAGGTAGGAAGGCGCATCGGTGCCGATCGGGCAGGCCACTTGGCAGGGCGCCGGAACGAAATGAGCATCGCTCATATCGTCCGCGATGTCGGCGGGCAGCGCCAGCTCGGCGCCGAAGGGCAGGGCGCTCTCGGTCACGGCCGACGCCTCACCAACCGACGCGACGGCGCAACTCCGCCCCCTGGTCGGCGTAGCTCGGATCGTAGGGCAGGCCCGTGATGGCGGCGGCTTCGGGCGTGATGGCGACGAGATCGTCGCGCGAAAGCTTCTTCACGTCGTCGTAGCCCAACGCCTGGGTGAGCGCCGCGATCTGGAAGCGCACGCTCTCGAGGAAGCGGTGGATGTTCTGGGATTCGATCGTCGGGTTGTAGCGCTTCTCGTGCTCGGGGTCCTGGGTGGCGATGCCGGTCACGCATTGGCCCACATGGCACTGCATGCAGGCGATGCAGCCGCCGGCGATGATCGTCGCCGTGCCGAAGGCCGCCGCATCCGCGCCCAGACACAGCGCCTTGACCGCATCGATGCCATCGCGCATGCCGCCCATGAGCACGATCTGCAACTTGCCCGCGGCGCCGATTTCCGCCAGTGCGTTCAAGGCCTCGACGATCGCCGCGATGGTCGGGATGCCGACGTACTCCATGACCTCGGCGGGGCCCGCGCCCGTCGAGCCCTGCATGCCGTCGAGCTCGACGAAATCGAAACCGTCCTTGTACGCGATCTTGATGTCGTCGCGCACGCGCCCCCCCCCGTGGCCTCGCGGAACTCCTCGACCTTGATCACGAGGTCATCGGCGCCCAGGATGTCCGGGTGGCGCGAGGGCGAGCGCAGGTCGATGCCCTGCGGGATGCCGCGAATCTCGGCCAGCTCCTTGGTCACCTTTTTCGCCATGAGCTGGCCGCCGAAACCGGGCTTGGCCCCTTGCGAGATGTAGATCTCGAGCCCGTCGGCCCGCTTCATGTCGTGGATGTTCCAGCCGAGCCGCCCGCCCAGACACTGGAAAACGAGCTGGGTTGCGGCGTTGCGCTGGGCGTCCGACATGCCCCCTTCGCCCGTGTTCTCCGCAATACCCGAAAGCGTCGACGCCATCCCGACCGCCTGCTTGGTCGAGCGCGAGAGCGCTCCATAGCTCATCGGCGCGATCATCACCGGCATCGAGATATCCAAGGGCTTGCCGCCGTGTTTGCCGCCGATGAGCGTGCGCATCCGAACCTTCTGCACGACGTCTGGGTCGAGGCCGGCGCTGGAAACGTCCTTGCGAAAGGCGATATCGGGCAGATGCGGCACGGCGCGCGCGCCGCCGTAGCCCCGCACGCGGTAGCGCCCGATCTGCGACTTGATGTAGACGTCTTCCTGGATCTTGGCGTTCCAATAGTCGCAGTCGCCGGAGAAGTGGAAGTAGGGGATGCTGCGCACCTGCGGCTCGCGCGTGGCATAGCGCAGCATCTTGCCGGCGCTGACGACCTTCTTGAAGGTACCGGTGAATTTGAGCTCGTAGCGCTCGAGGAACTCGCGGATCGAGTCGAGCTCCTCCTCCGGCATGTCCTGGAGCATGGCGTCGTTGCCGAGCGACTGGATTTGGTCGCCCACGTAGATCGTGCCGGCGGCCATGTCCTCGCCGACCTTCTCGCCCGAGTTGCCGAGGATGATGATGCGGCCGCCGTACATCATGTAGCCAGCCATGAAGTTGGCGTTGCCCGCGCAGCACAGAGTGCCCTTCTTCATGACCTGGCCCGAGCGCGAGCCGATGTTGCCCTTGACCACGATCTCGGCGCCGCGGATGGCCACGCCCGCGATCGCGCCCGCGTTGCCGCCGACGACGACGGAGCCCGAGTACATGTTGTCGCCGAGGCCCCAACCCACGTTCGAATCGACCACGAAGCGAGCGGCATCCGAGAGCCCCGCGCAGAAATAGCCGGCCGAGCCCCGCACGTGGACGTTCACCGCAGCGGTCAGGCCCACGCCGATGTGATGGCGCGCATCGGGGTTGATCACCTCGATGTCGTCGCCCTGCTCGCCGTGCTTGCGGATGAGCTCGTTGGCCTTGCGGACCGGGATCTGACTCAGGTCGATCGTAACCACGTCTGACAGGTTCCTGGCGGCGGTTCCGCGGTGTTGAGGGCATGGCCGGGGAAGAGCCGGTTGAGCGACACTTCCTCGGACGCCAAGGCGATCAGATTGTCGTCCTCGTACATGATCATCGGTTTGGCCGCCAGACGGTCCTTGGCGTAGCCGATTTCATTTTTCGTCGAGACGAGGAAGGAAAAGGTGCCGTCCAGGTCGTCGACCGACATGCGGAGCGCGTCCTTGAGGCTGTGCCCCTGACGCAACTTGTCCGCGATGTAGACGGCGATCAATTCGGAGTCGTTGTCGGTGTGGAACTCGAAGCCACGGCGCTCGAGGCGGCGGCGCATCTTCCAGTAATTGGTGATCTGGCCGTTGTGCACGATGGCCACGTCCTCGAAGCCGGTGGCCCAGAAGGGGTGGGCGGCCTCGGGGTTGACGTCGGACTCGGTGGCGAGCCGCACGTGGCCGAGGCCGTGGGTGCCCTTAAAGTCGTGGACATCATAGGCATCGTCGACGTCGTGCGCGCTGCCCACGTCCTTGACGATCTCGAGGCTGCGGCCGATGGAGACGACCTTGGCGGCGTGCTCCAGCGCGTAGGAGAGCTTCTGGCTGTCGCCCGTGAAATCGACGACGACACGGTAGTTGTTGGCCTGGCGCTCCTCGTGCATGAGCCGGGCGCCGTGATCGCTCAGGATGTCCTTGATCTTGCGGATCTGCGCCTCGGCATCCATGTCGCCGATGCCGACGAAGAAGCGCATGTGGAGATAGCCGTCGCGGTCTTCGCCGTAAAGCGCGAACCCCGTGGAATCGGGCCCGCGGTGCTGGCACCCGTCCAGCATTTCGATCAGCGCGCGCCCCGTCTCATTCGAGCTGCCG
>CAZVZP010000020.1:16081-22260 GCA_964631625.1 uncultured Hyphomicrobiales bacterium
ATGGTCTCAACGCCTCTCTTCTCAAGGCCGCCCGGATCGCCGTAATCCCCTGATTTTTCAGGGGGATTTCACATGTTAGTGGCTTCCGATTAACACAATAGCACAGGCGCTCGCAAGCGCGCGCTCGAGCCGCTATTTTCGCCGCCATTCCAGTTGAGTATTGGCCGATAAGAAGCTGAAATGCACTTAGTTTCTCGGCCGCCCGGCAGCCTTCCCGGGGCCCTGCGGGCCTGGCTATTAAGGCAACAGTTGCATGGCCCCTTGGGCCGCCCAAGATTGAGAGCCATGAGCAACAACGAGCGCACGACATCGAAGCTGCCGGCGCGGGCCCGGCAGGCAGCCTTGGAGGCGTTCCTGCGCGAGGCGGCGGTGACGCCGGTCGAGCCGAAGGCGCCCGAGCCGACCGGCCGGCTGATCTTCGCCCTCGATGCCACGGCGAGCCGGGAGCCGACGTGGGACCGCGCGTGCCAGATCCAGGGCGAGATGTTCGAGGCCACCGCGGCCTTGGGCGGGTTGGCCGTTCAGCTCGTGTACTACCGGGGGTTCGGCCAGTGCATGGCGACCTCTTGGGTGACCAACTCGCGTGATCTCGTGGCCCACATGGAGGGCGTCTCGTGCCTTGCCGGCCACACCCAGATCGGCAAGGTGCTGCGGCACGCGATCGCGGAGACGAAGCAGCGCAAGGTCGGCGCGCTCGTCTTCGTGGGCGATGCGATGGAGGAGGATGTCGATCGCCTGGGCCGGCTCGCGGGCGAGCTTGGCCTGCTGGGGGTCAAGGCGTTCGTCTTCCACGAAGGCGGCAACCCGGTGGCCGAGCGGACGTTTCGACACATCGCGAAGCTCACGAACGGCGCCTATTGCCGCTTCGATTCCGCGAGCCCCGATCAGCTGCGCCGGCTGCTCGCCGCCGTGGCCGTCTATGCGGCGGGCGGCTACGCGGCGCTCGAAGACCTGGGTCGCCGCGTCGGGGGCGACACCAAATTGCTTTCAAGCCAGCTCCAACGCTGACCGCGCGCGGCTCGCTCACCTCATGTGGACCTATCTTCTCCTCGGCATCGCGATCCTCGTGATCGCGCTCTTCCTCGGCCGCTGGTTCGCGAGCTCGCCCCCGGCCACTCTCGCCCGCATCATCAAGTGGGGCGGCGTAACGCTCGCCGCCGCCGCCGCCCTTTTTCTCGCGGCGACGGGCAAGGCCGCGCAGGCGATTATCCCGCTCGCCCTGCTCGTGCTGCCCGTGATCCTCGCCCGTCTCTTCTCGGGTCCCCGGATGGGCCCCGCCGGCACGGACCGGCCGAGCACCGGGCAAACCTCGAACGTGAACACGAGCTATCTGCGCATGACGCTCGACCACGATACGGGTGAGATGGCGGGCGAGGTCGTCGCCGGAAGCTTCACGGGCCGTCCCCTCTCGGATCTGACGCTCGACGATCTTCTCCGTCTGTTTGAAGAGTGTCGGCGGAACGATCCGCCGTCGGCTCAATTGCTCGAGGCCTATCTCGATCGCAAACACGGCGCCGAATGGCGGGCCAAGGCCGGGCCGGCCGGCGCCGGGGCGGGCGAGACGCCGAGTTCCGCCAGGATGACCGTCGAGGAGGCTCGCGAGATCTTGGGCGTGGGCCCCGAGGCGAGCCCGGACGACATCAAGGAGGCGCACCGGCGCCTCATGCTCGGGCTGCACCCGGATCATGGCGGCTCGACCTACCTCGCGAGCAAGATCAACCAGGCCAAAGACCTGCTGCTCGGCGCCTAGAGCGCGCTTGCCCATTAACGGCCGCCCGTGCGACAAGGGCCGGGGCGCGCGCCCCGCCTTCCTCATGCCTCTTCGAGTCGAGCGCGAGCCGAGCGAGCAGGATGCCCCCAAGGATTCGCAAGGCCGTCTTCCCCGTGGCCGGGCTCGGCACCCGCATTCTGCCGGCGACCAAATCGATCCCCAAGGAGATGTTGCCGGTCGTTGACAAACCGCTCATCCAATACGCGGTCGAAGAGGCCGCGGCTTCCGGGATCGAGGAATTCATATTCGTAACCGGGCGCGGCAAGGCCGCGCTCGAGGATCACTTCGACCGCGCGTACGAGCTTGAGGCGATGCTCGCCGAGCGGGGCAAGGTCGAGGCCGTGGAAGCGGTGCGCAGCTGCGTGCCCTCGGCCGGTCGCATCGCCTACACGCGCCAGCCGGAGCCTTTGGGTCTGGGCCACGCTGTCTATTGCGCACGCGCGCTCGTCGGCGAGGAGCCGTTCGCCGTGCTCCTTCCCGACGATCTGGTGCTCTCCGAGACACCCTGTCTTCGACAGCTCATCGATGTCTACGAGGAGACCGGCGGCAACGTCGTTGCCGTGGTGGAGGTGCCCGCCGATCAGGTGCGGCGCTACGGCATCCTCGTGCCGGGCCCGGACGATGGGCGGCGCGTCGAGGTGCGCGGCCTGGTCGAGAAGCCGGAGCCCGCGGCGGCGCCCTCGCGGCTCGCCGTGATCGGACGCTATCTCTTGAGCCCGGGGGTCATGGCGAGCCTCGCCTCGGCACGCCCAGGCTACGGCGGAGAAATTCAACTGACTGATGCGCTTGCCGCCCGCATCGGCCACGAGCCATTGCACGGCCTGCGCTTCGAGGGCCGGCGCATCGATTGCGGCGATGCGATCGGGCTCTTGCAAGCCAATCTCGCGGTTGCCCTCGAGCGCGCGGACCTTGGCGAGGCGGCGCGCGCGGCGATCGAGGATGAGCTATCCTTGGGCCTCAGACGAAGCGCCCGGGCAAGCGAGCGACGCCGAGGCGGCTAGAAGGGGCAGCATCAGGGGACGCCCATGCGCGTGACGATGATCGGCACAGGCTACGTCGGGCTGGTCTCTGGCGCCTGTTTTTCCGAGTTCGGCGTCGACGTGATGTGCGTCGACACGGACCCCGACAAGATCGCCGCGCTCGAGCAGGGCGTGATGCCGATCTACGAGCCCGGGCTCGAGGACCTCGTGAAAAAGAACGTGGCCGCCGGGCGACTCGCGTTCGCTACGGACTGCGTTGAGGCCGTGAGGCGGAGCGAGGTGGTCATGATCGCGGTCGGCACGCCGAGCCGGCGCGGCGACGGCCACGCCGACCTCTCTTACGTCTTCGAGGCGGCGCGCACCATCGCGCGCTCGCTCGATCGCTATACCGTGGTGGTGACGAAATCGACCGTGCCCGTGGGCACGGGCCGGCAAGTGGAGGCCGTCCTCCGCGAGGCGCGGCCCGGCGCCGATTTCGATGTCGCCTCCAATCCCGAGTTCCTGCGCGAGGGCGCCGCGATCAACGATTTCATGCGCCCAGACCGCGTCGTCGTCGGCATCGAGTCCGAACGCGCGCGGCGCGTTCTATCCGAGCTCTACCGGCCCCTGTTCCTCATCGAAACGCCCGTGCTGTTCACCGGGCTCGAGACGGCCGAGCTCATCAAGTACGCGAGCAACAGCTTCCTCGCGACCAAGATCACGTTCATCAACGAGATTGCCGATCTGTGCGAAAGCGTAGGAGCCGACGTCCACGATGTCGCCAAGGGCATCGGCCTCGACGGCCGCATCGGCCGAAAGTTCCTTCATCCGGGGCCCGGCTACGGCGGCTCGTGCTTTCCAAAGGATACGCTCGCCCTCATCCGAACCGCGCAGGAGGCGGGCGCGCCGCACCGCATCGTCGAGGCGGTGGTTGCGGTGAACGAGGCGCGCAAGCAGAGCATGGCCGAGCGGGTCGTGGCGGCCTGCGGAGGCAGCGTCGCGGGCAAGACCATTGCGCTCCTGGGCGTGACTTTCAAGCCCAATACCGACGATGTGCGCGAGAGCCCGGCGCTCACGATCATCGAGGGGCTACAGGCGAAAGGCGCAGCGATGCGCGCGTTCGATCCGGCCGGCATGACGGAGGCGGCCAAGGTGGTCTCGAACGTCGCGTGGTGCGCGGACGCCTACGACGCCATGAACGGCGCCGATGCGCTCTGCATCGTCACCGAATGGAACGAGTTCCGGGCGCTCGATCTGGCGCGCGCGAAGCAGCTCTTGCGCGCGCCGGTGGTGGTCGATCTGCGTAACATCTACAAGCCACAGGATATGGCGAACGCCGGCTTCTACTACACGAGCATCGGCCGCCCCGCGGTCGCGCCGGCGCGGGAGCGCGCAGTAGACGCGGCATCGGCGCGCCGCAAAACCGGACGGTCCTGATCCCCGACGCCGTTCGGCTCAGATGGGGGCCAGAGCGGCGAGCGCGGCCACCTCTTCGCTGACCTCGACCGCGCCCCGAAAGATCATGTCCACCGCGACGTAGAACACGATGATGAGGCCGACGAAGGCGAGCCAGTGGAAGCGCTCGAGCAAGCGCGCAATGAAGTTGGCGGCGAGCCCCATGAGAGCGACCGAGAGCCCGAGACCAATGCCCAGCACGATGAGGTTCTCCCGCGCCGCACCCGCGACCGCGAGCACGTTGTCGAGCGACATCGAGACGTCCGCCAGGACGATCGTGGTGAGCGCGCCACCGAAAGTCTTCCCGGCCATCTTGACGGTCTTGCCGGGCTTGTTGCGAGGTATCTCGGCGCCGAGCCGCGTGGCGCGCTGCTCCATCTGAAGCGCGCGAATCTCCCGGTACATCTTCCAGGCGACCCACAGCAGCAGGATGCCCCCGGCCAAGGTCAGACCGATGATGGTGAGGAGCTGAACCGCGACCGCAGCGAACCCCGCTCTCAGCAAGGCCGCCAGGGCGATGCCGAAGACGATGGCCTTGCGCCGGTGCTTGGGGTCGAGACCGGTGGCGGCGAGTCCGATGATGATGGCGTTGTCGCCGGACATCACCAGGTCGATCAGGATGACCGTGCCGAGCGCCGTCAACCCGGCTGTAGTCAGCAATTCATCCACGACCGGTCTCCCTTCGAGCCGCGCTATTCTGGCGAGCCGCGCAGATTTGGCTAGCCCCCTGTTTCGGAAGTGGATGACTCGGTGGACGACCTCATCCTTCGAGATGGCCCTACGGGCCTCCTCAGGATGAGGTCGTTGTTTCGAAAAAAGAAAACCTCGCCCTGAGGAGCGAGCGAAGCGAGCGTCTCGAAGGGCGGGTTGCGCGGTGCGCATTTGCGATACTGGGTACGAGCCCCCTTCGGGTGTCTTGGCCGCTGCACCCGGCCGTGACACACTCCGGGCCCGTGAAGGGCAGGAGCGGGAGGGGATCGTCCTTGAGCAACGGCTTCGCCTACCTCTCCGCGACCGAACTGCTCAGCCTCTATAAACGCAAGGCCATCTCTCCGGTCGAGGTCGCCAGGGCTTTGCTCTCGCGCGCCGCGTCGAGTCAGGCGCGGATCAACGCCTTCTGCCTGATCGACGAGGCGACGACGCTGCGTCAGGCGCGGCAATCCGAGCGGCGCTGGCTCAAGGGCCAGCCCGTGGGCCGGCTCGATGGCGTGCCGGTCTCGATCAAAGACGTCGTGCTCACCCGCGGCTGGCCCACGCTGCGCGGCTCGCGCGCCGTCAACCCGCGCCAACCGTGGGAGGAGGACGCACCCTCGGTCGCGCGCCTGCGCGAGCACGGCGCGGTCTTTCTCGGCAAGACGACGACGCCCGAGTACGGCTGGCAGGGAATTACCGAAAGCCCGCTCACCGGCATCACGCGCAATCCCTGGGATCCCTCGAAGACCTCGGGCGGCAGCAGCGGGGGCGCGGGCGCCGCGCTCGCGGCGGGCTTGGGGCCGCTCGCCATCGGCAGCGACGGCGCGGGCTCGATCCGTATTCCTTCGGCCTTTTGCGGCGTCGTGGGCTTCAAGGCGAATGCGGGCCGTGTCCCCGTCTATCCGGCGAGCCCCTTTGGCACCATCGCCCACGTCGGACCGATGGCGCGCACGGTCGCGGACATCGCGCTTATGCTCAACGTCATCGCCGAACCCGATGCGCGCGATTGGTACAGCCTGCCCTTCGACGGGACCGATTTCGCGCGGGGGCTCGGGGCCGGTATCAAGGGCTTGCGCATCGCCTTCAGCGCGAACCTCGGCTACACCGTGGTGGATGCCGAGGTTGCGACGCGCGTGCGCCAGGCCGTGCGCGTCCTGGCCGAGCTCGGGGCGCGCGTGGAGCACATGGATCCGGGTTTCCCGAACCCGCACGACCTGATCTTGGTGAACTGGTTCGTGGGCGCCCATCGCCTCGTGTCGCAGTACACGCCGGCGCGCCGGCGGCGCATGGACCCGGGGCTC